>DATDEZ010000119.1:0-67764 GCA_036522875.1 Gemmatimonadales bacterium
TGACCGGCGAGATGATCGACGCGGCGGAGGCGTACCGCATCGGGCTGGTCAACAAGGTCGTTCCCGCCGCGAACGTGCTCGCGGAATCCGAGAAGATGATGCGGGGTATCCTCGCGATGGGCCCGCTCGCGGTGCAGCTGTCGATGGAAGCGGTGGACCAGGGACTCGAGATGAGTCTCGACGAAGGGCTGCTCCTCGAGGCGAACCATTTTGGCTTACTCGCGGCCACGCAGGATATGAAAGAAGGGTTGACCGCATTTCTCGAAAAGCGTTCCGCCAAATTCCAGGGCCGCTAGTCTTGCTCGTCGCCGCGGCGTGCCTGGGCGAGCGGCAGCGCCCGGGACCGCCCCTGCTCACCTTCACGATCGACGACACTACCGTGCACGCGAATCGTGCCGATACCGTCTCGGGCCGCGTCAGCGCGTCCGATCCGGACGGGATCGATTCCGTGTGGGTCACGGTGGACTCCGAGGAGCGGGGCGACAACGGGGCGTTCGATCCGTCCTTCACAGCGACCTACCGCTTCATTATCGAGCTGGGGCATACACCGCCCGTGGGCCAGCACATGCCGGTGTCGTTTCGGGCGCGGGATGTGGCCGGATTTCAGGTGCAGCGCGACACCTACGTCGTGGTCATACCGTAACTTCCGCCACAGCCTTAACTGTTGACAGGACAATGACTTCCGGCTATTTTACGCGCCTGTGAATGACCGTCCCAATCGCCCCCACAAGAGCCGTCCCGTAGCCGTCGCCGAAGCGCTCGCAGGGTACCTGAAGCGCGCCGGATTGTCGCGCCGGATCGGCCAGGCGCAGGTCATTCCGGAGTGGCCGAGTCTCGTCGGGCCGCAGATCGCGGCGGTGACGACCCCTGAGAGCATCACGCCCGATGGAGTACTGTTCGTCCGCGTCGCGACGAGCTCCTGGATGAATGAGCTGCAATTGATGACGCCGGACATCATGGCGCGCATCAACGCGGGACGCGGTGCCGGACGCATCGCGACGATTCGCTGGCTCCTTACACGTTAGGAACTTGATGCCCAAGAAGCCTGCCGCACCAAGCAAAGAGAAATCCAACGGCGGTTACCAAGCCGATTCGATTCAAGTCCTCAAGGGGCTCGAAGCCGTGCGCCGCCGTCCCGCGATGTACATCGGGTCGGTCTCCGCGCGCGGCCTGCACCACCTCGTCTACGAAGTCGTGGACAACTCGGTGGACGAAGCGCTCGCCGGCTATTGCACGGAGATCGGCGTCACGATTCACGCCGACAATGCGATCACGGTCGTGGACAACGGCCGCGGCATTCCGGTCGATCTCCACAAGACCGAGAAGAAACCGGGCGTCGAAGTCGCGCTCACCGTGCTGCACGCGGGCGGCAAGTTCGACAAGAGCAGCTACAAGGTGTCGGGCGGGCTGCACGGCGTCGGCGTATCGGTCGTCAACGCGCTGTCGGAAAAGTTGGAGGTCTGGGTCGACCGCGACGGCAAGCGCCACCATATGTCGTTCGAGCGCGGCGACACGAAGAAGAAGCTCGAGGTCGTGGGAAAGGCGAAAGGGACCGGCACGACGGTCTGGTTCAAGCCCGACGACAAGATCTTCACCGAAACGCGCTTCGACTACGCGACGATCGCCAACCGCGTCCGCGAGCTCGCGTTCCTGAACAAGGGCCTCACGATCACGCTGAAGGACGAGCGTCGCGGCAGCACCAAAGAAGAAACGTTCTACTACAAGGGCGGGCTCGCCGAGTTCGTGAAGTGGATTCTGGGAACCCGCAAGACGCTGCACCCCAAGCCGATCACGTTCGAGGCCAACAAGGAAGACGTCGAGGTCGAGGGCGCCGTCCAGTACGACGACCAGTACAGCGAGAACACGTTCACCTTCGTGAACAACATCAACACGCACGAAGGCGGCACGCATCTCACGGGCTTCAAGGCCGCGCTCACCCGCACGATCAACGAGTGGGCGAAGCAGGACGGCGCGCTCAAGAAGGAAGAGTTCACGCTCTCGGGCGACGACGTCCGCGAAGGCCTGAACTGCGTGCTGAGCGTCAAGGTCAAGGCGCCGCAGTTCGAAGGCCAGACCAAGACGAAGCTCGGCAACTCCGAGGTCGAGGGCATCGTGAAGACCGTCGTGAACGAGGCGCTCGGGGAGTTCTTCGACAAGAACCCGAGCGTGGCGCGCGCGATCATCGCGAAGGCGCTCAGCGCCGCGCGCGCGCGCGAGGCGGCGCGCAAGGCGCGCGAGCTCGTGCGCAAGAAGAGCGGCCTCGACGCCGGTCTCCTGCCCGGCAAGCTCGCCGACTGCTCGCTCACCGATCCCAAGCTCTGCGAGATCTACCTCGTCGAGGGCGACTCGGCCGGCGGCTCCGCCAAGATGGGCCGCGACCGCAGCTACCAGGCGATCCTGCCGCTGCGCGGCAAGATCCTGAACGTGCAGAAAGCGCGGATCGACAAGATCCTGTCCAACGAAGAAATTCGCACGATGATCACGGCGATCGGCACCGGCGTGGGCGAGGATTTCAAGGTGGACGAAGCGCGCTACCACAAGATCATCATCATGACCGACGCCGACGTGGACGGCGCGCACATCCGCACGCTGCTGCTCACGTTCTTCTATAAGGAAATGAAGCAGCTGATCGACGCGGGCTACATCTACATCGCACAGCCGCCGCTGTATCGCGTGTCGAAGGGCAAGGAAGAGTTCTACGCCTACGACGAGAAGGAGCGGGACAGCTTCGTCAAGCGGCTGACCAACGGCACCGAGAGCAAGGCGTCGATCAACGTCAGCCGCTACAAGGGATTGGGCGAGATGAACCCCGATCAGCTGCGCGACACGACGATGGATCCGAGCAAGCGCACGCTGCTCAAGGTGACGATGGAAGACGCGCTCGAGGCGTCGCAGCTGTTCGAGACCCTGATGGGCGACGAGGTCGAGCCGCGCCGCAAGTTCATCGAAGAAAACGCCAAGTTCGTCAGGAACCTAGACGTCTAGGGCAATTCCTCCACACCCGATTTGGTGACGCGGTGTGACACGAGCTTCAGCGGCTTCTCTTTCAGCTTGTCCCCGACGACGATAGCCTGGCTAAGCGCGTCGAAGCCGGTTTGAATTCCGTCGGCGTCTTTGGCGAATACCGACGCGATCGGCTCGCCTTCCAGGACTTTGTCGCCCGGCTTCACCGTGATCACGAAACCCACCGTCGGATCGATCGTGTCGTCCACGGTGCGGCGGCCGCCGCCCAGCGCGATGATCGCGCGGCCGATCGTGCGCGGCTCGACGCGCTGGACCACGCCGGTGCGCGGCGCCGCGTACACCTCCACGGCCTGTGCCTGCGGCAGCACCGACGGATCTTCGACCGTCTTCGGGTTGCCGCCCTGCGCTTCAATGATCTGCTCGAACTTCTCGGCGGCGAGCCCCGACGCGATCGCGGTTTCGAGCTTTTTGCGCGCCTTCTTCGTGTTCTTCTCGACGCCGGCCTGGAGCAGCATCTCGACCCCGAGCGCGTACGTCACCTCGAGCAGGTCGGGCGGACCTTCCCCGCGGAGGGCCAGGATCGCCTCTTCGGTCTCCAGCACGTTGCCGCACGCGCGACCGAGCGGCCGGTCCATCGCGGTGATCAACGCGACCGTGGGACATCCCCGGTCTTCGCCGAGCGCGATCATCGTCTTGGCGAGCTCGAGCCCGCGCTCGACTTCCGGCAAGAACGCGCCGCTGCCGTTCTTCACGTCGAGCACCAGGCCGTTCAGTCCTTCCGCGAGCTTCTTCGACATGATGCTGGCCGAGATGAGCGGAATCGATTCGACGGTGGCGGTGACATCGCGCAGCGCGTAAAGTTTGCGATCGGCGGGCGCGATCTCGGCCGTCTGGCCGATCAGCGCGCAACCGATCTTCTGGACCTGCGCCTTCGCCTCGGCGAGCGACAGGTTGGTGCGAAACCCGGGGATCGCTTCCAGCTTGTCGAGCGTCCCGCCGGTGTGGCCGAGGCCGCGGCCCGACATCATCGGGATGGCGACGCCGCACGCGGCGACCAGGGGGCCCAACACGAGTGAGACTTTGTCGCCGACGCCGCCGGTCGAGTGCTTGTCGATGCGCGGGACCTTGAAGCCGTCGAACGACAGGCGATCACCGGAGGCGAGCATCGCGTCGGTGAGCGCGGCGAGCTCGGCGCGCTCGAGCCCGCGCATGAACACGGCCATCAGCAACGCCGCGATCTGGTAATCGGGAATGCGGCCCGCGGTGTACTCCGCGACGATGGCGGACCACTCTTCGGGACTCAGTTTCCCGCCGTCGCGCTTGCGCTCGATCAGGGGTACCACGATCATTGGTTCATGCGCCTCTCACTCTGCCTGCTCGCGCCGTTCATCGCTACGGGACTTGCCGCTCAAACAGTAGCCCAACACATCGCCGAAGGCGACAGCGTCAGTCTGATGCATCCGGACGTGCAGCTGCGCCACTACCAGGCGGCCCTCGCGATCGACTCGCTGTCGTATGAGGCGAACTGGAGAGCGGCGCGGGCGATCGCCGACGTCGCCAAACAAATACAGAGCAACGCCGATTCCCTCAAGCAGCGGCGCGACAGTCTCTACGGCGTCGGTCGCGTGTACGCCGAGCGCGCGGTTCGCGCCGACTCGACGAAGCCGGAAGGGCACTACGTCCTTTCGATGGTCCTGGGGCGGCTGTCACGCACCAAGGGCAGCAAAGAGCGCGTCCGCTACGCGAAGATCATCTACGACGAGGCCACCAAAGCCGTGCAGATCGACTCGACCTACCATCTCGCCCACCACGTGCTCGGCGCCTGGAATGCCGAAGTCAAACGGCTGTCCGGCTTTCAGCGCTTTTTCGCGAAGATGCTGTTCGGCGGCGGCTTCATGGACAAGGCGAACTGGAACGATGCCGTCAGTCATCTCGAGACGGCGGTGCGGCTCGCGCCCGATCACATCTACCATCGGCTCGAGCTTGCCGAGGTGTACATGGATCTGGGCCGCTACTCCAAGGCTCGCGAGCAGCTGCAGGCGATCGCGGCGCTGCCGCCGGTCGACGTGCTCGATCCGCAGTACAAAGCGGACGCCGCGGCGTACATGAACGACATCAAGAACAAGAAGGACGAGACTTAGCGACCACCCCGGCCGGCCATCACGCGCTCGATCGCTTCGGTCGTGCGCGGCGCGCCGGCCGACAGCCATTCCCCGCCCTTCGCCGTCACGAGCACGTCGTCTTCGATCCGCACGCCCAGCTGCTCGGCCTGGAGATAGATCCCCGGCTCGAGCGTGACCACCATGCCGGGCTCGAGCGGCCGCGAAATGCCGACGTCGTGGACGTCCATTCCGATGGGATGGCCGAGTCCGTGGTTGAAGTACTCGCGGTCGTCGCAGGTCTTGTCGCCGCAGAGGGTGCCCGAGTGGGCGTGCATGTACGCGCGCGCGATGCCGTCGAGCTGGCGCATCGTCATTCCGGGACGCAGCGAATCGAACGCCGCCTGCTGGGCGCCGAGCACCAGGTCGTACACGGCCTTCTGGCGCGGCGTGAACTTTCCGTTCACGGGGAACGTGCGCGTCACGTCGGCGGTGTACTGGCCCCACTCGGCGGCCGCGTCGATGACCACGAGATCGCCGTCCTGCGTCTTCCGGCGATTGACGTCGTAGTGCAGCGTCGTGGAATTGGGCCCCGAGCCGACGATGGACGGATAGCCCAGGCGGTCGGCGCCGTTGCGGCGGAAGCCGTCTTCGAGCGCCGCCTCGATCTCGTACTCGTACATCCCCGGCTTCGCGGCGCGCATCGCCGCGATGTGGCCCGCCACGCTGATATCGACGGCGCGCCGGAGCCGCAGGATCTCGTCGGCATCCTTCACGACGCGCATCGAATCGACGATGGGCCTGAGGCTCGGCGTGTTGGGACCGCCACGCGTCGGCGTGTACACGGGTTCCGGGGCGCTCCTGGATCGCGCCTCGAGCGAATCGATCGGCAGGACCGTCGCGATCCCGGACAGCCGCACCGCCGTGCTGTCGGGGCCGAGTCGCAACCCGGTCCAGCGCTCCTGCGACGGCGTGCGCGGCGGCAGGAAGAGCACGGTTTCGATCGAATCAGGGCCGCGGGCGGTCATCAGGAGAACCGCGTCCTGCGTTTCGAGCTCGGTGAAATAGTAGAACGTGTTGTCCTGGCGGAAATCATTGTCCTGCACGTACTCCTGCTCGATGTCGCGCTCGTGACCGGCGGGAATCAGCACGGTGCCGCGGCCGATGCGGCGCATCAAGGCGCGGCGCCGCGCGGCGGTGGCCGTGATGTCCACCGGGCGTCCCATGCCGGGCAGCTCCGGAATCACGGTGTACGCACCGATCGGCCCCGCGGGCGCGGCGGACTGTGACGCCGACGGCGCGCTGAGCGCGACGCAGACGACAGCGGCGAGAGGGAGCGTTCGCATGAGGCGTTAATCTACATCCGCTTGACGCGCGCCGAGTTTCCGAGCGAAACTATGGCACTCATGACGATCAACTCGGCCCTGACACACGCAGAAGGTGAACGGCTGGCCGCGCGGATCGCGGAGCTGGAGCACGAGCGCAAGCATCTGCTCGCGGTGATCGAGATCCTCAAGGAAGCGTCGAGTTCCTTACACTTCATTGACATTCTCCAGTCGATCGCGCGCAAGCTCGGCGAATCGTTCGGGCTCGATCGCTGCTCCATCTTCCTCGGCGAAAAAGGCGGCAAGCAGGTGCGGCTCGTCGCGTCGTACGAGGATCCGACGATCCGCAATTACGTCGTCGATCTCGAGCGCTACCCCGAGCTGAAGAAAGCGATGCAGAGCGGCGAGACGGTGTTCATTCCCGATGCCGCGAACGATCCGTCGCTGCGCCACGTCAAAGGCGAGCTCATCAATCGCCGGGTGAAGTCGATCACCGTCGTGCCGATCACGTGGCGCTCGGTGGCGATCGGCGCGATTTTTCTCCGCACCTTCCGCGACGGGCCGACCTTCTCCGACGCCGACGTCCGCTTCGTGCAGGTCGTCGCGTCGCTCACCGCGCAGGCGCTCCGCAACGCGCACCGCTACGAGCGCCTGGCGCAACGCACGCACGAGACCGGCGAGCAGCTGAAGCGCATGGAGCTCGAGCGCGTCGCGCTGCTCGTGTTCCTGCGCCGCCTGCTCGACTCGTTCGGCCAGCGGGAAGGCGCGTGGGGCGAAGGTCTCCTGCCCAAGGCCAGCGCCGACGAGCTCGAGCGCCTCGTCGGCGTCGCGATGGCCGTCATCCAGGAAGAAGCCAAAGGCAGGTGAAGCCGGCGGCACGCGCCGCTGAGCTGCGGCGGATTCTGGAACGGGCGAACCACGCGTACTACATCCTCGACAAGCCGGACATGTCGGACGCGGAGTACGACCGGCTGTTCCGCGAGCTACACGATCTCGAAGCGAAACACCCCGAGCTCCAGACGCCCGACTCTCCGACGCACCGCGTCGGCGGCGAGCCCACGAGCGCGTTCAAGAAACATCGCCACCTCGTCCCGATGCTCTCGCTGGCGAACGCGTTCTCCGAGGCCGAGCTCACCGAATGGGAAGAGCGGAACGCGCGGCTCGTGCCGGAGGTGAAGACGGCGGGCTACACGCTCGAAGTGAAGATCGACGGCGCGGCGGTCAGCCTGACCTACGAGGACGGCGTGTTCGTGACCGGCGTGACGCGCGGCAACGGCGTCGAGGGCGAGGACGTCACGCCGAACCTGCGGACCGTGCTCGACCTGCCGCTCCGGCTGCGCGGCAAGGGCTGGCCCAAGAAGATGGAGATCCGCGGCGAGGTATACCTGCCGATCAGCCGCTTCGAGGAAACGAACAAGCAGCGCGAGAAAGCGGGTGAGCCGCCGTATGCGAATCCGCGCAACGCCGCCGCGGGCGCGCTGCGCCAGCTCGATCCAAAAAAAACGCGCGCCCGCGGCCTCCGGGTTTTCTCCTTCCAGGTCGAAGCGCCGGGCATGAAGTTCGCCGTCGACACGCAGCACGAGCTGCTGGAAATGCTGCGCGAATGGGGCCTGCCCGTCGAGCCGCATCACAAGCGCGTGAAAGACCTGGACGCGGCGCACAAGGAAATCGAAAAATTCGAGGAGCTGCTGCCGACGCTCGACTACGGCGCCGACGGCGTCGCGGTCAAAGTCGACAAGCGCTCGCTCTACGCCGAGCTCGGCACGATCGGCAACCGCGAGCCCCGCTGGTCGGTCGCGCGTAAGTTCGCGCCCGAAGTCCAGGTGACGAAGCTGCTCGAGATCCGGGTCAACGTCGGCCGCACCGGCGCGCTGAATCCCTACGCCGTGCTCGAGCCGGTCGAGATCGGAGGCGTGACGGTCTCCAACGCCACGCTGCACAACGCGGACCTGATCGCGGCCAAGGACATCCGCGAGGGCGATTGGGTCGAAGTCACGCGCGCCGGCGAGGTCATTCCCCAGGTGCTCGGCCCCGTCCGCGAGAAGCGCTCCGGCGGTGAGAAGCCGTACCGGATGCCGGAGAAGTGCCCGAGCTGCGGCTCGCAGGTCGAGCATCCGCAAGAAGAAGTGATGACGTATTGCCCCAACATCTCCTGCCCGGCGCGGATCCTCGAATCCATCGTCCATTTCGCGAGCCGGAACGCGATGGACGTCCGCGGACTCGGCTACGAGCGCGTGCGGGCGCTGCTCGACGCGAAGCTGATCGAGGACGTCGCCGACCTGTACGAGCTGACGCCCATAAACTTGCTCACCCTCGAAGGGTTCGCCGAGAAGTCGGCGCAGCAGCTCGTCGACGCCATCGCCGAGTCGAAGCAGCAGCCGCTGTCACGCCTCTTGTTCGCGCTCGGCATCCGGCATGTCGGCGAGCAAGGGGCAAAGCTCCTGGCCCGACATTTCGGCTCGATGAAGTCGCTCGCCAAGGCGGCCGCGGCGGACGTCGGCGAAGTGCGCGGCATCGGGCCGGCGATCGCCGATGCCGTCGCCGGCTTCTTCGCCGAGCCGCGCAATCGCAAGCTGGTCGAGCGCCTGGAGAAGCTGGGACTCACGCTCAAGGAGACGGCCACGGCGACGGGGCCGCGGCCGCTCGCCGATCAGACGTACGTCGTCACCGGCACGCTGCCGACGCTCTCACGCCAGCAGGTCCGCGACCTGATCGAAGGGGCGGGCGGTCACGTCTCGGACAGCCTGTCGAAGAAAACGACCGCCCTCGTCGTCGGCACCGATCCCGGCTCGAAGCTGGACAAGGCGACGACGTTGGGGGTCGAGCAGATCGACGAGGCCGAACTCTTGCGCCGCGCAAACCGGAAACCCTAAGTTGGCTTTCCATATGAACACTCCGGCCACACCCGCGATCGTCCGGCAGCTCCATGCGAGCCTAGCCGCTCGTGCTCCCGACCAGCTCGTCACCGTGCTCCAGGAGGTCGGGTACGCGGCGGGCGACGGGTTGTACCGCGCCTTCCTGGCCGCGAACAATCCCACCGAGCTCGATTCAGCCCTCCTCGGCGAAGCGTTGGCCGACCTGTTCACCGCCAACGGGTGGGGCAGCGTCACGATCACGCCCGTCGGTACAGGCGCGCTCGCCATCGATTCGACCGACTGGGCGGAGGCGGAGCCGGGCACGGCGCAGACGCCGATGTGCTTTTTCTCGACGGGAATGCTGGCCGACTTCCTGGGCCGGATTTCCGACGAGACGATCGCCGTCATGGAGGTCGAGTGCCGCAGCAAGGGCGACGAGCGGTGCCGCTTCCTGTCGGCGACGCCGGAGGTGCTCGAGAAAGTTTACAACGAGATGACGGCGGGACGGACGTACGAGGAGGCACTCGCCTAACGACTGGCGACGCTGACGCCCTCCAGCAGCAGCGACGGCGACCAGCGCGATCCCAGCCAGCGACCGTCGCCTCCAAACCCGCCAATTCGTTTCAGTAAGTCGTACGCGTTCCCCGCGACCGCCGCGTCCTTCACGCGGCCGGTGATCTCCCCGTTCTGGACGCGGTAGGCGAGACCCACGGGATGGCTGAACGCGCCGCTGATCACGTTCCCCTGCCCCACGCCGATGAGATCGTCGACGATCAGGCCGTCACTGATGCCGTCGACCAGGCCGCCACCCAGCAGCGGCACGCCGATGCCGTGCCCGGGCTGGCGCCCTCCGTCCGCCATCCGAAACAGAATGTTCGTGTACCCGATGTGCGGCTTCCCGAACACGCCCCGCCGGCCGTTCCCGGTGCTCTGCGTCTTCGCGCGCGCCGCGGTTTCGAGATCGTAGATGAACCGGCCGACGAGGCCGTGCTCGACCAGGCTCGTGCAACGCGACGGGACGCACTCGTCGTCGATCGGACGTGAGACGGGACGTCCGGGCGTCAGCGGGTCATCCACGATCGACAGGCGCTCGTCGAATATTTTTTCGCCGACCTTGCCGGCGAGCGGCGAGCTGCCCTGGAGCACGGTCTTGCCCGAGAGCGCCTGCTCGAGCGGCAGGACGACGGCGGCGAGGCCGGCCGGAGTGAAGATCACGGGCAAGGCACCGTCGGGCGGCGTCACGATCTTCAGCGCCGCCGCGAGCCTCGTCTCGATGGACCGTACCAGCGTCTCGAGGTCGGTGTCGCCCGGCATGTCGGCGCCCACGTACTGATCGTAAATCATCAAGACGTCGTCGCCGGCGATGCGCGTGACCTCGGCCGACACGGCGACGCCGGTGCCGCGATACTCGCCGCGCGCACCCGCCGTATTGCCGACCGCCGTCTCGGCGACCTCGCGCTCGACCGACACGTTCACCTGACAGTCGGGGCGGCCGAGACGCTCGACCAGCAACCGGCCGATGCGGATCAGATCGTCGAGCGACGCGTTGGCGGTGCGATCGAAGAACGTGGGGATCGGGGGCAGGGTTTGGGGGCTCGGCGCGGGAAACGCCAGATCCACGAGCTCTCCCAGGCCCGCGGACGCGCGTGCCCGCACCACCAGCGCGTCGACGTCCGGCTCGGCCGCCGTCGTGCCGGCGACACCCATGCGGCCGCCCGCGAGGACGCGCAGGTTGATGCCCGTCTCTTCAGATATGCCGGCCGCCTTCAGGCGGCCCGACTCGAAGGCGACGGCGGTTTGTTCTTCGCGGCGCCACAGCGCATCAGCGCCGTCCACTTTGGCGCGCGCCCGCTCCAGCAGCCGATCGATCATACGTCACCGCCGATCAGCGCCTCTTCGATCCGAACATGCGGCGCGCCTTCGGTCACGGGGAGCGGGAATTGGCCGCCTTTGCCGCACCCGCCGCCCATCTGATTCCAGGTGAAGTCGCCCGCGATGTGCTCGATGCGCTCGAGTGTCTGGAACAGATTGCCCGCCAGCACGACGTCCTTCACCATCTCGGCGACCTGGCCGTCGCGAATCATGTGCCCCCACGCGGCGGTGAACGAGAAGTTCTCGAGCATCGTCTGGCCGCCGAACGCGCCGCACGCATAGACGCCGAGCTTGATGTCGCGGATCAGATCCGCGAAGCCGACGCCCTGTTTCCCGGGAGCGATGTAGGTGTTCGTCATCCGCACGATGGGGGGATGGCGGAACGAAACGGCGCGGGCGTTGCCGGTCGGCCGCTCGCCCAGCTTCGCGGCCGTCTCGCGCGAGTGCAGCCGGCCGACCAGGATGCCTTCCTTGATGAGCGGCGTGTCCTGTGTCGGCGTGCCTTCGTCGTCATACGGCAACGTGCCGCGCAGGCCGGACGCCGCGCCGTTATCCCCGACGTTCAACACCGGTTTCCCGAATCGGCGGCCAAGGGTCATCATCTCGCGCGCTTGCGGGTTTTCGTAGACGAAGTCGGCTTCGGACAGATGCCCGAAGGCTTCGTGGATGAAGACGCCCGCGAGCTCGTTGTCGAGAATCACGGGATAGGCGCCGCCTTTTACGCGCGGCGCGTCGAGCAGGTCCACGGCCCGCTGGCCGACGGCGCGGAACTGGTGCTCGAAGTTCTGCACGCTGTTCCAGCCTTTGCGGAGGCCGATCGACTCGAGGCCCTTCTCGATGTTGCCGTTGCGCCGGCCGGTCGCCGTGCCGGACAACACCACTTCGGGCCGCAGCTGATAAAGCGCCGTGCCTTCGGAGTTCACGTACCAGACTTCGGATACCTCGTCGTGGTAGCTCGCCTGCGTGTCGACGATCTTGTCCGAGACGGCGAGCATCGCGGCGTTATAGCGATCGAGCAGCGCTTTCTTTTCCGACAGCGCGATGCCGCGGACGTCGCCGTCGAGCTCGAGGACGCCGTCGGCGGTCTGCGGCGGCGTGTCGGCGAGCCGGATCGGCTCGTCCAGCCGCACGGCGCGCGACAGCTCGTTCGCGCGCGCGACCATGGCGGGCAGCTCGTCGAGCGAGGTGAACGACGCGATCCCCCAGCCGCAGCCCTTGTTGAGCACGCGCACGAAGCCGCCCTGGTCCTCGCTGACGGTCGCGGTCTCGAGCCGCTTGCCGCGAAAGGCGACCGCGGAGCTCCACGTGCGTTCGACGCGGATTTCGGTGTAACCGGCGCGGGATTTTTTGACGGCTTCGGTGAGACGATCTTTCAACGGATGTCCTTCAGCTTGTCGCGGTAATCGGGCCGGACGACGATTTCGCCGTCGACGATGACTTCGAGGTCCCAGGGCAGAATGATGAAGTTCTCGTTCTCGAGCGCGAAGAAGTCGGGCTGGTACGTCCCCGTCTTGAACGACACCGCCGTCTTCAGCGCCGCGGGCTTCAGCTCGCGCACGGCCGCCAGGGCGAGCTTCATCGTGCTCCCCGACTCGCACGTTTCGTCGACGAGTAGTACCCGCTTGCCCGTCACGAGTCGCGGTGGGCCGGCGATGATCGCGGGGGCGGCGCCCGGCGCGCTGCGCGTGATCGCGATCGACGCGAAGTCCCGTTGCAGAATGGTCGCCACGACGGCTCCGGGAATCACGCCGGCCTTCGCGATGCCGATCACGACCTCGGGGTCGTACTCCCGAAACACCTTGAGCGCCAGCACCCGGCACAGCTCGCCGAACAGCGGCCAGTCGACCTGGAGCACGCCGCGGGGGGTTTTGGCACCGGGACGAGTGGCGCCGGATGGACGGGCTGTGGGTCGGGAGGAGCGCGGCGGGAGGGGCATGGTTGGGGATTCTACATTGCGGACGTCAACAGCCGCAAGCTATTTTCGGCCCATGGGTTTCTGGCGCCGCTTGTTCGGAGGAGGCAGCTCGTCCGGGGGGGGCGATCTCAAACCGCAGCGCCTCGATTATCTCAACGAAGCCTTAGCCCTCGAGCGCCAGGGGGACTATGACGCCGCGCTGACGTCCTACCGCCTGGCGCTGCGCGATCACCCCAACGACGCGCGCATCCTTCAGAACATGGCGATCGCGTTCACCAAGACACGCCGCTACGACGAGGCGATCCGTCATTATCGCCGCGCGCTCGAGCTCGACGGCTCACTCGCGGGCGCGCACTACGGGCTCGCGTTTCTGCTCCTGCAACGTGGCGACCCCGACGGCGCGGCGCAGCACCTCAAGACGTTTCTCGCCCATCCGCCGCGCGGCCCCGACGCGCAGAAGTGGATCGAGCACGCGACGCAGGCACTCCAGGATCTGCGCGCCGGCGTCACGCCCGCGGCTCCAGCCGCCGCCCGCTCGCCCGAAGAGAGGACCGGGACCCCCTGATTCGGCGGTTGGTCGTCCTTGCCGGCCTGGTGCTCGTCGCTTGCAAAATCAACACCGATGTGAATCAGGTCGTTGCCGTCGAGATCGTGCTGCCCGATTCGGGTCGCGTCGAGCTCCCGGACACGTTTCTCCCCACGGGCCGCGCGCTCAACGGCCTGGGCGATTCGGTCGGCGGCCAGCAGCTCTACTGGACGTCGCTCGACACGGCGATCATCGCGGTCCTCGACAGCACGACGGGCGTCACGCTGCCGAAAAAGCCGGGCGTCGGCCGGCTGCAAGCCCGGATCGGCAATCTGTTCTCGAACCCGCAGAACGTGACCGTGCTCGCGCGGCTGGACTCGATGAACGCGCTGAGCGCGGCGCGTGACACGATCGATCTCACGCCCGATTCCCTGGGCAAGGTCGACTCCCTTTCGAGCCCGCTGCAAATCGCGGTCTTTTCCATCGACGGCGTGCCGAGTGGCCGGCGGGTCGTGTTCACGGCGACCACCTTTCCGGCGAGCGACTCGCTGGTCACATTTCTGCCGAATGACTCCGTCCTCACGACCGCCACGTCGACCAGCGCCGTCGGACAAACGCAGCTCGTCGTGCGGCCGCACGCCGGTACCCCGCCCGACTCCGTGGTCGTGAGCGCCACGATGAAGCGGCTCGACGGCACGCCGATCCCCGGCAGTCCCCAGACGTTCGTCGTGGAGATCAAGCCATGAATCGCGGCACGCTCACCCAGCTGTTCTTCACGACGATCGACCGTCACGCCAGTCTTCCGGCGGCATTCCGCTCGAAGGTGGGCGGTGCCTGGATCGGCATCACTCATCGCCAGGCGCTCGACCGCGTGCAAGCGATCTCCCTCGGCCTCCGCGAGCTCGGCATCAAGCCCGGCGAGAAAGTCGCGATCGTGTCGGAGAATCGACCGGAATGGGCGCTCGCCGACTACGCGTGCCTGTGCACGCGGACCGCGGACGTCCCGATCTATCCGACGCTCACCGCGAAACAGACCGAGTACATCCTGCGCGATTCCGAGTCGGTGGCCGTGTTCTGCTCGAGCGCCGCGCAGGTGGACAAGGTCCTCGAGGTCAAGGCCGGGCTCCCCGGGCTCAAGCACATCATCGCGTTCGACGCGGGCGCGGCGCGCCCCGGCGTGACGGCACTCGCCGATCTGGAAGCGAAGGGACGGGCGGCGAGCGGCGCGCACGGCGACTGGAAGCAGCAGGCGCTGAACGTCGAACCCGACGATCTCGCGACGCTGATCTACACGTCCGGCACGACGGGCGACCCGAAGGGCGTGATGCTCACGCATCACAACATCTGGTCGAACGTGCAGGCCGTGCTGCAGATGATTCCGATCGGGACCGGCGACGAATGCCTTTCGATGCTGCCGTTATCGCACAGCTACGAGCGCATGGTCGATTACACGCTGTTTCAGGCCGGCGTCATCATCAATTACGCCGAGTCGTTCGACACGGTGGCGGCGAACCTCGGCGAGGTGAAGCCGACGGTCGTGTTGTCGGTGCCGCGGCTGTACGAAAAGGTGTACGCGCGCGTGCTCGAGAACGCGCTGTCGGGCAGCGCGATCAAACGCAACATCTTTTTCTGGGCGAAGCGCGCGGGCGAGCAATGGGCGACGCTCTCGCTCGCCGGGCTGCCGATTCCCGGCGGCCTCGCCCTCAAGAAGAAAATCGCCGACCGGCTGGTGTTCGCGAAGCTGCAGGCGCGCACGGGCGGCCGCATTCGCTTTTTCGTCTCCGGCGCCGCGCCCCTCTCCGCCGACATCGCCAAGTTCTTCTACAGTGCCGGGCTGCCGGTGATCGAGGGCTACGGTCTGACCGAATCGTCGCCGGTGCTCACGCTCAACCCCCTCGACCGCATCAAGCTCGGCACCGTGGGCCGCGCGATTCCCGGCGTCGAGCTCAAGATCGCGAGCGACGGCGAGATCCTGGCGCGCGGGCCGAACATCATGCAGGGCTATTACAAGCTGCCCGACGCGACGAAGGAAACCGTGGATGCCGACGGCTGGCTGCACACCGGCGACATCGGCGAGCTCGATTCCGACGGCTATCTCAAGATCACGGACCGCAAGAAGGAGCTGCTCAAGACGGCGGGCGGGAAGTACATCGCGCCGCAGCCGATCGAGCAGATGGTGAAGCGCAACAAGTTCGTCGCCAACGCGGTGATGTATGGCGACCGCCGCAAGTTTCCCATCATCCTGATCGTGCCGAACTTCGACAACCTCGAGCGCTGGGCACAGGAGCGCAGCCTGAGCTACGGCACGCATGCCGAGCTGATCGCGTTGCCGGACGTGCAGGCGAAGGTGGAGCGTGAGGTGATGAGCATGTTGCGCGAGCTCGCGAAGTACGAGACGCCGAAGAAGGTGCTGCTGCTCGAGCGCGACTTCACGATCGAATCGGGCGAGCTGACGCCGACGCTCAAGGTGAAGCGCCGGGTGATCGAGAAGAATTACAAGGAGCAGATCGACGCCGCCTACACGGCAGGCGACGCGATGGCCGCCGCGATCGAAGGCTAGAGGCGTTTCTCGCCGACCCAGAGCCCCTGCTCCGCCGCCAGCTTCACGAGCCCGATCGGAAGGTCGGGCTCTCCGTTTTCGACGACGAAGCGCCGGCCGCGGAGCAGGACGCGATGGGCTTCGACGAGCCATGGCGAGGTCGCCAGATCCGCGCCGACCACCACGCCGCGCGTCACCGCCGTGCGGAGTGGAATCTTTTCGCCGGCATAGAGCAGCGACAACATCGGCTGCTCTTCCATCTCACTCGGCGCGTTGATGCCGACGAAGTGGATGCCGGGCATCAGCTCGGTGAGTCGCTGCGCCTGCCGCACCGCCGAGCCGACGAGGGCGACGTAGCCGCCGGGGCCGGACAGCTCCAGCAGGGCCTGAAGATTCGCCGCGTCCGAGGACGGCGAGGGCGAAGGCGGCGCGGACGTCCCGGTCGCGGGCCGCTCTTTGAGGCGGCGGAAATTCACGATGCCGCGGGTGATGAAGTATTCCTTGGAACAGACCGGACAGCCGACGATCCCCGTGCGCACCATGCGGTCCTTCACCTCGCCGGTCGACAGGACGAGCATTTCCTCGCGGTGCGGCTCGGGGCACCTCAGCATCTCGGTGAGCTCGATGTGCATGGCTAATCGTGCGCCGGATAATCGTGCGCCGTGCGCCGTGAGCCGTGCGCCGGAAGACGTGTCACGGACGGAACTCCACCCACGTCAGCTTCCCAGCTTCGACTCTCACCTGCCTGAAGACGCGCTTGCCGTCGATCTCGACACCGAGGACATACGTCCCGGGCGGGACGTCGGAGATGGCGAAGTGCTCGTGGTACACCGGATCGGGATGGTTGCGCGGACCGTAGGTCTCGATGAATGAGAACGGCGTTTCGCGCGGCTCCGGCTTCACGAGGCCGTAGATGCGCGCTTGATAGACCGCTCGCCCCGCCGAGTCCCAGACCTGGCCGGCGAGGGTGCCGGTGCCGGGCAACGGATCGATCCACAGCTCGGGATTGCGGTTGAACGGCGGATAGCGAACCGCTGGGTCGACGATCAGGCGAGTGGAATCGAACGGTGACGCGTGCACTTCGAGATGGAGGTGGTCGTTCGTCGCGCGCCCGGTATTTCCCACGAGCGCGATGACGTCTCCCGTCTTGACCCGGTCGCCGACCTGCACGAGCAGTTTCGAGTTATGGTAGTAGACGGAGAACAGCGAGTAGGCCGAGTCGCCCGTCGTCAGTCGCCGGTCGTGCTTGATCGCGACGGTGAGGGCTCCCGCTTCCGCCGGGCCCGCGTGCACTACGACGCCGTTGCCGATCGCGTGGACGGGCGTGCCGTCGGCGTTGTTGAACTCGACGCCCTGATGCGGCTGGAAGTTGCCGCCCATCGTCGAGCCGAATCGGTACGTCTGGTCGATGTAAGGCTGATCTTTCAGCGCGATGGGACGTCTGAACCAGGTGTGGCGGGACAGAGCGACCGTGCCGCTGCGTGGCACCCCTGTGGTGTCAGGAGGCCGCGCGCCCACGTAATCGGGCATCACGACTTTCGGCCGGACTTTCTTCCACGTGCGACCGCCGTCGATCGATGTCTCTATCCCTCGGGGAGTCCGGATCCCGAGCGTAGATCGGGCAGTGTCCATCACCGCGAACCATTGGACGTACTGATTCCGGATGAGTCCCCAGACCGGGTCTTTCGCGGTTGTCGTGCCGATCGAATCCGTGATCACGTGCCACGTTTGCCCGTCATCCCACGTCAACTTGATGCCGTCGGCGGTGGCGATATATGTCGTGTCTCCGTGCGTACCGATACCGCCGGGCGTGACGTACTGCCACTCGGGTCCGAGCTGGCCGAACTCCCAGTTCTTCCACGTCTTGCCGCCGTCGGTCGAAAGGCCCCAGCCGTTGCCGACCGTGCCATACCAGATCTCACCGCGTGGCCCAAAACCGAATGCGTGGACGAAATCCCAGGAAATCGCGTGCGCGGCGGTATCGTTCGAAGCACGAATCTGCTGCCAGCTCGACGCGCCGTTGCGCAGCACGAAGATCCCCTGCCCGTACGTTCCGACCCAGACCGAGCCGTCGGGCGCTGGCACCCGCGCGAGCTGATGCACGCCCCACCCCGACGAATCGGGAAGCGGCGGAGTCGACTGCGCGGTCAGGCGCGCCGAGATCACGAGCGCCATGCCGCACGCGGCATGCCGCACGCGATTACCCACGCGGGCTATAGATCGCCGGTAACAGCCGGATCTCGGTGACTGCGACATGCTCCGGCTGCGTCACCGCATACACGACCGCCGCCGCGACGTCCTCAGCCCGCATCATGTCTTTGCGCTTCGTGAATCCGGGCTTGGCGTCCGGGTTGACGGCGTCCCAGATGTCCGTGTCCACCGGTCCCGGCGAGATCAGCGTCGTGCGCACGCCGCTCTTCGCGGTTTCCTGGCGAATCACCTCGTGCATGCCGCGCAGGCCGAACTTGCTCGCCGCGTAGGCGGTCGAGCCGGAGAACCCGATGTAGTCGGAAATCGACCCGATGGTCACGAGGTGACCGCTGCCCCGCGCCACCATCTTCGGGACGATGGCGCGCGCGAACAGGAACGGCGCGGCGAGATTCGTCGTGAGCGTCGCCGTGAAGTCGGCGTTGCTGGTGTCGCCGAGGGACTTGATGAAAAAGATGCCGGCGTTGTTGACGAGGACGTCGGCCACGCCGACCTGCCGCTCGACCTCCGCGATCGCGCGCTCGACGTCGGCGGGCTGCGTGACGTCGCAGGGGATGTCGGTGCGGCGCTCGATCGTCTTGTGCTCGAGGCTGCGCGCGATGCGCACGACGTGCATTCCCCAGGCCCGCAGCGCGTCGGCCACGGCGAGCCCGATACCGCGAGACGCGCCCGTCACGAGCGCGATTTTCACAACGAGAAGCTGCCGCCGTGCACGAGCCGCAGGAACTCATCGCGCGTCTTGGCGTCGTCGCGGAACGCGCCGCGCAAGGAGCTGGTCACGGTCTTGGAATTCTGCTTCTCCACGCCCCGCATCATCATGCAGAGGTGAAAGGCCTCGATCACGACGCCCACGCCCAGCGGCTTGAGCACGCGGCACAGCGCCTCGGCGACCTGGTCGGTCAGACGCTCCTGCACCTGCAGCCGGCGCGCGAAGACTTCCACGACGCGCGGGATTTTGGAGAGTCCCACGATCCGGCCGCTCGGCAGATAGGCGACGTGCGCGCGGCCGAAGAAGGGCAGCATGTGGTGCTCGCACATCGAGTAGATCTCGATGTCCCGCACGCAGATCATGCTCTCGTGCTTTTCCTCGAACAGCGCGTCGCCGATGACGTCGTCGACGTCGAGCGTATAGCCGCGCGTCAGCCATTTGAGCGATGCTTCGACGCGCGCCGGCGTCTGCCGCAGCCCCTCACGTTTCGGATCCTCGCCCAGCTGCTCGAGCATTTCGTGAACGAGCGTCTGAAACGGGATGCGAATCTCCGTCGGCGCGGTGTGCTCCTCGTGGAAGCTGTGCAGACTCGCCGACTTCATCTTGTCTCGTGCCATGGTAACTTGGACCCCCGTGCGGTCCCTAAAGCTACTCGCGCCGGCGTTCCAGGCGGGAGGCACGGCGCTCGCCGCGCTGTGGACCTTCCCGAGCATGCTGCTGTCCGCGTTCCTCGTGGCCTGGGGCGCCGAAGCGGCGCAGTTCCTCATCTCGCAAGGATTAGCGCTTGCGATCCTGGCCTGGCTCCAGACGCTGCCCGAGTTTGCGGTGGAGGCGGTGATCGCGTGGGATGCCGGCAAAGACCCGGCGCGGGCGCACCTCGCCATCGCGAACCTCACCGGCGCGATTCGCCTGCTGCTCGGCCTCGGCTGGCCGATGATTTACTTCGTGTTCGCCGTGGCAAGCAGGAAGCCGGGCCGCCGCAAGCTTCCAGTCATCACGCTCGAGCCGGAGCACGCCGTCGAAGTCGTCGGGCTGATTCCGCCGCTCTTGTATTTCCTGGTGGTCCTGGTGCGCCAGCGGATCGGATGGATCGACGCCGCGATCCTGATCCTCCTGTACGTCGCCTACCTGGTGGTCCTGATGCGCAACCCGCCGCGCGAGCAGGAATCGCTGGACGAGGCGCCGCGCGTGTCGCGCTGGGCGTACGGCCAGCGCGGCTGGCGGCGGCCGGCGGCCATCGGCGGGCTGTTCGTGGTCGGCGGCGCGCTGTTGTACGTCACCGCGCATCCGTTTCTCAATTCGATGATCGCGGTCGCCGCGGCGCTCGGCATCAGCCAGTTCTTCCTGGTGCAGTGGGTCGCGCCGTTCCTGTCGGAATTCCCGGAGTTCGTCTCGACCGTCGGCTGGGCACGGCGCGTCACGCCGGCGCCGATGGCGCTGATGAACATCGTGTCGAGCAACATCAACCAGTGGACGATTCTCGCCGCGATGATTCCGCTGGTGTACGGCTATTCGCACCTGCGGCACACCGGCGTGTGGGCGGACTTTCCGCTCGACCTGAGCCAGCGCAACGAGCTCGCGCTGACGCTGCTGCAGACGATGCTGGGCGTCCTGCTGCTCGCGAACATGGAGTTCGATTGGCGCGAGGCCACGCTGCTGGTCGTGCTGTGGGCGGTGCAGTTCGTCGCGCCAGGGCTGCGGGGAGCGGTGATGGTCGCCTACGGCATCTGGGCGGTGGTCCTGGTGATCGCGTACGTACTGAAGCGCGAGCCGCTGCGGGCGCCGGCGGCGTTCCTCGCGACGGTCAGAAAAAAACGATCGGCCGAATCCGCTTAACGCGAACCGGCCGACCGGTGAAACAGGAAACGGGAAGGATTATTGAAGCCCGAAAGTAATGACTGGTCCCTCACCACGAATTCTGTCTTCCCCCGAGGGGCATGACATGGGCCGCAGTATCTGGGTCCACAATCGAGCTTGTTGGCTCAATAATTTGACTCCCCGCTCCTGGGTACTAGAATAGGTTCTGACGCCCAAAGGTCAATCGCCCATGAACCTCAGTCTGCTCGCTGCCATTGTGCTGCTCATCACCTGGATCCTGCTGCTGTTCGTCGCGCAGGTGCAGAGCGGCGCCATTCACCTGCTGTACGCCGCCGCGGTCATCCTCGTCGCGCGCCGGCTGCTCGCCGGCGCGCCGCGCTTCGTGTCGTGACGCTGGCGCGCCGTGCCTGGGATCCGCGGATCGGCCCGCTGCAGATCGCGACCGTGCGGCGCGCGCTCGAGAGCGAAGGCATGGCGACGGCGTGGTGGTCCGACATGCCGGGCACGCGCATGGAGATCCACACGCACACGTTTCCCGAAACGCGTTGGGTGGTCGAAGGCTATCTGCGCGTGATCGCGGGGACCGACGCGATCGAGCTCGGTCCCGGCGACCGGCTCGACCTGCCGCCGCATCTCCCGCATGCCACCGAGGTCATCGGGCTCGGCCAAGTCATCTACGTGTCCGGAAAGCCGAAAAGCCTAGAGGCGTGATACTGCGTCAACAGGCGTAGAAAGGCGTACGCATTCTTACGCCGCATCACGCCTTTATTACGCCTTCTTGCCTTTAGATCTCCCAATTCGAAAACAGCACCCCCTGCGCGGCATGTCGCTCCGGGAATCCCTCGTACGTCATGCGCAGATCGGTCCAGCGCACGCGATAGCCGCGCGCGATGAGGCGGCGGAACGCGTCGTCGTATCGAGTCTGGCAGCGGATCGCGACGCGACGGATGCCGGCCTTCGCCGCGGACGCTTCGACCGCGCTGACTGCGGCATCGAAGGCGGCGTCGTCCCTGGCGGCGAGCTTCAACACCCGCACCTCGTCGCGCGTGCGACTGTCGGCGAGCGGCGCGGAGTGCCAGACGGCGAACGCGTCCACGTTGCTGCCGCGCTCGACGAGCGACGTATCGCCGAGGCCGAGCTCGGCGGTGAGCAGGATCTCGCGCGTGAAGTCGATCCCGGACACGAGAGTGCCGCTGAGCGTCCGCATCGCGTCCATCAGCGCATCCTTCTCCTGGGCGCCGCTGCGCGATAGCAGCACCGGTGCGGGCTGGCCGCGGGTGGAGATCTCGTTGGTGAGCGTGACCGTCAGCAGGCCGGGGATGAATCCGAGTCGCGAGTAGAAACCGATGTTCTCGGGCGTCCGCGGCATCGTCTCGAGGCCAAGCGTCGTGACGCCGCGCTCGACCAGCCAGTCGGCCGCCGCACGCACGACCGTCTTCCCGACGCCCGCGCCCTGGCGATCCGGCCGCACCGCGAGCGGACCCATCCATCCTTCGACGCCCGCCAGATGCGCGATGTTGAACCCCGCGATGTCGCCATGCTCGTCGCGCCAGACCATCGCGCCGTCCCCCGCGTCGAGCAGCGCGTAGCGCCACACGAGCGGGTTGAGCTGCGGCACGCGGACGCCGATCAGCCCGTCGCGCCGGTAGCGGTCCGTGAACGCCTCCGCGAAGACGCGATTCAGTCCATCGATGTCGCGCTCGCTGGGGCGCTCGGGCCCGCTTACGCCGGTCTCAGGCAGCCACGCTCGCATCGGGTGGTCCTAACGTCGCGGTGTCGTCGCGCAGCACGCTGGTGCCGGCGGCGGGATCGTAAGAAACGTGGATCAAGCGGTCGAGCGCGCCACCGATGCCCTCGATGTGCGTCGTCACGATCACCTGCGGGAAGCGGTCGCCGAGGCCGCGGAGCAGCAGCAAGACATCCTGGCGCCGCGACTCGTCCAGTGAGGCGAGGATCTCGTCGAGCACGAGCAGCGACAGCGGCTGACCGGCACGTTCGGCGATCATCTGCGAGATGGCGAGCCGCAGCACGAGATTGACAAGGTCTTCTTCTCCCCCCGACAGCACCGGCTTGGGAATACCCTCGTCGAGGACAATCGGTCGATAGTCGTCGTCGAGGTCGACCTCATCGTAGCGCCCGCCGGTGAGATCGGCCAGAAAGGCGGACGCCAGCGAGCCGATCTCCGGTCGCATCGCGGCGTTGAGGTCGGCGCGCAGATCGGAGAACGCGCGGTCCAGCTCGTTGTGCAGCCGCAGCTCGATCTTGCGCTCGGCGATCGTGCGCTCGCGGGCCGCGCGCTCGCTCACGCGCCGCTCGGCATCGCGCACGGCGCCTTCGGCCGCGACCAGCTCGCCGCGCGTCTCCGCCACCGCCAATTCCGCCGAGCGCAGCGTGTGGGTCGCGCGGTCGTGGCGCTCCCGCGCCGCCAGGAATTTCTGCTCGGAGAATCCCTGGGCGGCGACGGCCTCGCCGAGCTGGCGGACGTGCTCCTCGCGTGCCGAGAGCGCCTTCTCGGCGAGCTCCGCTTCGCTGACCAGCGCCTCGGCGCGATCGGCGCGCGCGCTCAGCACCGCGGCCTGCACCGCGACCGGCTCGAGCCGCGCGAGCTCGGCGCGCACCGTGTTGTGGCGCTCCGGATCGTAGCCGGCATCACGGGCGGCGACCTGGCGCTCGATCTCCTGCGTGCGCCTCGCGAGCCCGGCGCGCTCCTTCGTCAGGCGACTGCGCTCACGCGCCTGCTCGCGCAACGTGGCTTCGCGCTCCCCCACCTGCCGGGCCTGCTCGCGCATCGCGTCGCGGGCGCTCTCCGCCTTGGTCACCGAGTCCGGCTGCTCCGCCAGCTGCTCGATGCGTTGCTTGAGCCACTTCCCGTCCTCGACGATCAGCTCGAGCTGCTCCTCCAGCTCGCCCAACACCGCGGCGTGCTCCGCGCCGAGCGGCCGGCGGCAGGTCGGGCACTGACCCTCGGGACCGAGGCGCTCGATGTCGTCGCGATGCTTCTTCACCTCTTCGAACTGTTTGAGCAGCGCGGCGCGCCGCGTGCCCGCCGCCTCCTTATCGCGCACCCACGCCGCCTGCTGCTCTTCGACCAGCTTGTCGGCGGCTTCGAGCTGTTTCGCGAGCGCGCGCGCGTCCGTGCTGACCTGCTCCAGCGCCGCTTCGGTCTCACCCAGCTCCGCGATGCGACGGTCGAGGACGTTCAGATTGCGCGTCAGCTCCGTCAGCTTGGCCTGTTCCTCACGGCGCGCGGCGTCCTCGCGATGCAACCGATCGAGCTCGGCGAGCTCTTTCTTGAGCTTCGTGATCGGCGCGACTTCGGCGTCGAGCTTGCGGAGCTCTTCGCGCGCGGCCAGCGCCTCGGCCAATTCCTTGTCGAGTCGCTGGAACTCCTGACGTGCCACAACGACGCCCTGCTCGGCAACTCGAAGGTCACCGTGCAGCGACAACGTCCGCTCGCGCCGCTCGACCCATTGCTTCCAGCGCGGCTCTTCTTCCGCCAGCGCCTGTTGCGCCTTGGTGCGGTCCGCGGCCGCCGTCGTCGCGGCCTTCCGCGCGTCCACGAGCCGCGTCTCCGCCGCCTTGCGCTCCTTCTCGAGCTCGGCCTGCGACGGCAGCCCGGTTTCCAGTCCTTCGACTTCATGGCTCAGGCCATTGCGGCGGTCGCGAATGCGCTCCTGCGCGAGGGTGAGCTGCTCGTGTCGCAGCACGCGCGAGAGAAATGCCGCGCGCTCCGGTCGCGTCGCGTCGGCGAGCACGGCCAGCTCTTTCTGGCCCGTGAAGTACGTGTTCACGAACTCGCCGTGCGTCATCCCCAGCACGCGCTGCAGCCGGTTCGTGACTTCCTTGAGTGAATTCGCGACCACGCCGCCGTCCTGATACAGCTCGGCCGTGTTCAGGCCGCGCTCCACCCGATAGGAGTGGCTGCCGAGCGCGAACTCGAGCTCGACGCGGACGGGCGCGCGCGCCTTGGCGCGCATGTTCCGGATCGAGTCCTTGTCGCCACGCACCGCGACATTGCCGTAGATCGCCCACGCGATCGCCTCGAGCAGCGACGTCTTGCCCGAGCCGTTGGGACCGATGATGCCCGTGATGCCGTTGCCGAACGCGAGCTCGGTATCGGCGTGCTGGCGGAAGTTGACGAGCCGCAGGCGCTGGAGCTTCATGCGCTCGCGCTCTCGGGCTGTCCGGCCGACTCGAGATACTCGACGCCGAGCTTGACGAACGTCTCGCGGTTGAGCTCGGCGTCGAGCGGCCGGCGACCGAGGAACTCGCGCACGGTCTCGTTGAGCGACTGCCTCCGCCCCCCGGGACCCGCCGCTCCGACCACCGACCGCTGTGACGCCGGCCGCCGCAGCTCCAGGTTGAAGTTGAGCGCGCGCGCCTTGTAGGCACGGATGGCGGAGTGATCGAGATCGCGCGCCGTCGCGCGCTCCACGTCCCAGGCCAGCAGCCGCACGATCTGATCGTCGATCTTGACGGCGCTCACGCGCTCGCCGATTTGCGCGTCCAGCTCTTTCGCCGACAGGCCGGCGCCCTGGATCGGCGGCAGATCGATGTGGCGTCGCTGCGGAGCAATGGGCCGGAACGTCACCCGCGCGCCCGGAAGCTCGACGAGCAGGTATCCCTTGCCCTGGCGCTTCGACTTCTTCTGCTCGGCCTCGTCCTGGATCTGGCCCCACGGATTCGGCGGGAGGTACTCGAGACTGCCCGAGTACCAGGCGTTGGCGGCGACCGCTTGCGCGGTGTGATAGTGGCCGAGCGCGATGTAGTCCCACTTTTCCGGCGCGAGCAGGTCACGAGACAGCTCGGCGCCGCCGTATTCGATCGTCCCGCGCTCTTCGCCGAGGTTGCCGTACTTCCCGTGCGTGACGAGCAGATTGAGCGTCGGGCCGCCCGGCTCGGGCCGGAGCGCGGGCCGGTCCGCCCTTGCGAGCGCCTGCTGCGGCACGGCGAGCACCGCGCAATCGAGCTGCGGCAGGATGATGCGGCGCGCGTCTTCGACCGCGATCTCGACGCCGAGCGCTTCGTACAGCCGGAGGATCGTGCCGGTTTCGGTCGAGCGCGGCGTGTCGTGCTCGCCGGCGATCACGACGATCGGCGTTTTCGGGAGTCCGGCGCGAAGTCGCTGCAGCTGCTGAAAGCAGAACAGAATGGCGGCGTTCGTCGGCCGGACGGAGTGGAAGAGATCGCCGGCGATGACGATCAGGTCGGGCTTCTGCTCGAGCATGTCGTCGATGGCGCGCTTGAACACTTCTGCGACGTCCGCCTCGCGCTGATTCGTCCCCCTCGGAGTTTGCCGGTCGAACTGGCGGAACCCGAGGTGCAAATCGGCGAGGTGGGCGAGCTTCATCAGTACGGCTCGTCCGAAATCGGGTTGAGTGGCGGGACGCTGTGATGCGCTCGCTCCGGCTCCGATTCCGCCGCGATGCGGGCACCGAGGACCTTCCGGAAGAACGCCAACGCGTCGTCGGGACGCGTCCGGCGCACCGCGGCGAGCGCGCGCCGCACATCATCCTGCTCGCGATCGGCGATCAGGTCTTTCACCTGATTGGGCCGCACGCGACGGTCGAGTCGCACCAGCTGGCGCACGACCGCGTCCTCGAACGGCACGTCGACGGCGGGCGGAAAGCGCTCGACGCCGTCGCGGCCCCGCAGCACGGGCGGCTTGGGAAAGCGCACGAAGATCGGCTGCGTGAAATGCGGGTGGCGCACCATCAGCTCGCCGATCGGCAGCGTCGCCAGCTTGCTCTTGATCGCCGGCGTGAGGACCTGATAGCCCGGCGTCGCCAGCTCGTCCATGTCCATGCGACCGAATAGCTGCGTCCCGGCGTTCCCGACCACGCGGCGGTGCACCTGCGAGCGAAACTGCTCCGCGCCGAACAAGACGAGGCCGAGGTAGCGGCCGCGCTCGGAGATGTCGAGCAGCATCTTCTTGACGTAGGTCTCGGGACCGTCGCCGGGCGCGTACTTGTTCAGCTCGTCCACGAAGACCACCACCGCGTCCACGCCGAGCTCCCGGCGCTCGAGCTGCTCGCGCAGCTTCGACACGACGCGCGCGAACACGAGGTCCTGACCCAGCGGATCGACGTTCGCGATGTCAATGACGTAGACGGTGCGGTCCTCGAACGCGTTCCACGGCAGATCGTTCGACGGCCCGTCGTCGGTGACCAGACCTTTGCAGCGCGTCGAGATGTTGAGCAGGCGATTGCGCACTTTGCGCATCGTGGCGATGTGGTGCGTGCGCCAGGTGTCGCTGCGACCGCCGGCCGTGATCTCCAGACCGTCGAAGATCGCACGGAAGAAGCGATCGAGGTCGCCGAACGTTTGGACGCGGTGCGTCGTGCCGAAGCCGTCGTCAAACGTTCGTCCCAGCACTCTGTCCCTGAGAAAGTCGATGAATGCATCGGCCTTCGCGTCGATGTCGTCGCGGTTGAGCAGCACCTCCGCGTAGTCCACGACTTCCTGCAACCCCCACGTCAGCGCTTCGACATCGCCGACCAAATCGGCATGCGTGCGCAACGTGTTGAGATTCACGCCGTCGGCCTTGAGCGGCGCGAACATGCGGACGCGCTCGAACGGTTTCGGGGCCACGCCCAGTTTCTCGTATCGCTGCCGGTCTTCGTCGCTCAAGTCCGCCGGTTGATCGAGAAAGCACAGGTCCGGGCCTTTGACGTTGAAGCAGAGCGCGGCGACGCGGCCCTTGTGGGCCGGGAAGTGCGCGAAGATCGACGCGAGCAGGAACTCAACGGCGCTGGTCTTCGTCGCCAGTCCCGAGACCCCGGAGATGTTGAGGTGCGCCGCCTCGGGACCGAGCAGGAAGTCGGCATCGAGATACACGGGCGACTCGTGACCCGCGGACGTGTAGAGGCCGACCGGAATCGCCGTCGGCGTCGCGGAATTGAGGAAGGTGTCCATGCGGAGCGCTTGCGCCACGTCGGCGTCGTCGGCCACGAACACCTGGCCGAGCGGCACGGGCTGCAGCGGCTCCTCGGGCGTCTGCCGCAAGACCGCGGCGGTCCAATAGCGGATTTGCTGGCGCGCGGTCGGCGCCTCGTGCGCGCGCGTCGGGTCGCCCTCGGCGCCCACGACGTCGTGCAGCGGCGTGGCGAGATCGGAGTACGCGAACCCCTCGGTCACGACGCCGTAGACGACGCGTCCGTCGTTCCCCGTCCCCTGTCCGCCGACGGTGACGATCGCGCCGATGCCGATGCTCGTTTCGGTCGCGGTCCAGAAATGGAACTGGTGCGGCGTGGCGGGCTTCAGCTCCGTCGCAACGACCCGGCCGATCGGTTGCGGATCCGGGCGTTTGATCATGTGCCGGTGCGCGGCAATCGGGATGCCCGGTGGGACTGCAAGTCCCGGGGCGCCCGGGCTTTCAGGTATTCTTCCACGTGATGTAAAGGATACAACAGCCGGTCCCAGCGGGTGGCCGGCGTCGCCAGCGGCGCCCGCTCGGCGTAGAGCCAGGCGCTCAGGAACGGCGCTTGCGCGATGGTTTCGGGGTGCGCGCGCGCCTCGACCCGCAACAATCCGTACAACAGGTCGTTGCCTTCCCACGGCCACAGGCGGACGTACCACGAATAGACCTCCGTACGCGTGTGCCCGCCGCGGACGGCGAAGACGCTCGTGCGATGACCGGCCGGTAACGTCAACGCGCGCTCGAGTCCCCTTCCTTCGAGAAACTGCGCCCCGTGACTCTTGATGACGCCGAGCGCGCGCGGGTGGCGCGCCACCGCCGGAGCGCGGGACAGACGTCCATCCAGCAGCAGCCATTCGTCGTCACCGAGTTGTTGCACGGCCGATTCGGCCAATTCGCGCTCGAGGTGCGCGCGCGCCCGTCGCACGGTCGACTCGACTGTCTCGAGGTAGCGCGCCGGTTGCTCGACGAGATCGCCGTCGATCGGCTCGACATCCACGCCCGCCTGCTCCAGCTCGCGCCGTGGCGCCGCGCTCATGCGGTCGAGCGGCGCGACGGCAAAGGACCGGCTGCGCTCCATCGTCGTGTGCAGGGTTCCGGTCGCACCGCGGCGCCGCACCGCTGCCGCGATATACGCGCTGACGACCTGGACGATGCCGTCATGCGCGACGATGCCCCAGCGCTCGATGCCATTCAAGAACGAGACCGGGTTCGGGATTCGGGCTTCGGGAAGCGGATGGGTGTGCAGCTCGAGACCTTCGACGACGTCCGCCTGCTCACCCGTCTCCGGCTCGTCGGTCTTCCGGCCATTGCCCGGCACGGCGCCGGCGGCAATGAGCGCCTGCCACCAGGTCATGCCGTCTCCCGCACCTTGAGTCCCACGACCAGGCCGTCGCGGACCGGGATGATCGTCGCCACGAGCCGCGGGTCGTGCGCGGCGAGCTGGTTGAACGCCCGCACGCCGCGCGCATTCCCCGATTGATCGTTCGGATCGATCGCCGCGCCGTGGAAGAACGCGTTGTCGCACAGCAGCAGGCCGCCCTTGCGCAGCAGTCTCATCGCCCAGTCGAAGTACTTGGGAAGCGGCTCCTTGTCGGCGTCGATGAACACCGCGTCGAACCCCGGGGCGAGCGTCGGCAGCACCTCCAGCGCCGAGCCTTCGATCAGCGTGACGCGACCGTGCAGTTTCGCCATGTCGAATGCCTCACGCGCGGCCGTGGCGTGCTTGGGATCCTTCTCGATCGTCGTCAGCTCGCCGCCGGGCGGGAGCGCTCGCGCGAGCCAGACGCCGCTGTATCCTCCGAGCGATCCGATCTCGAGCACGCGGGTCGCGCCGACGAGCAGCAGCAAGAGATGCAGCAGCTTGCCCTCTTCCGGCGACACGTTGATCGCCGGCAGGTTCAGGGCCGTGTGACGGGCGCGGATTTTTGCGAGTATCGGGTCTTCGGCGGCGAACAGCTCGGTGACGTAACGTTCGAAACGTTCGTCCACTACGCCGTGGCTTCGACGTTCGGGAAGGGGGGCACTTCGAGGAGCCATAGTCCGGCGAGTCGCGACTGTTTGTCGATCTCCACCAGCATGTGATCGGCCACGCGGACGACGGTGATGGGCCGTTTCTGACCGACGCGAATGTGAAATACCGATTCTGTTTGATTCTTGTCGACCGTCAACGCCGTATCAACTTCGACGGCCGCGACGCCCGGCTGCGAGCGCCGATCGGGGAAGGTCACCTGCCCTTCCTTCGACGTCTCGGGAGGCGCCAGCGTGGCCACGGTGCGGACATCATCCGGCCACGTCACCACGTCGACGCCACGCAGCGCCCCGCCCGCGACGTCGATGACGACGAATGAGCCGTCCCCGCCCTCGAGATCCACGGTGCCGTTCATGCCGTTCCCTTTCGGGACACCTTTGCAAGCCACGGTCAGAATGTCGGTCTCGGGGTCCCAGCGGTACGACACTTTCGGGAGCTTGCCGTCGAGCGGCGCGATGCGTGCTTCGAAGTGCATGTCGGGTTAATATAGCTGCACCATGGAACGACGCGAGTTTGTCTCGACAGTTGCGGGTATGGCGGCGGTGCCGCTCGTGGGGAGTGCGGCGTGGAGCGTGCGGCGCAGCGATGCCGACCCATCGACGCCGCACGCCGCACGCAACATCCAGGGCCCGGCTCTCGGCCCCGAGGTCTTCGCGAAGCGGCTCGAGAAGCTGCAAGCGGAGATGAAGACGCGGAAATTCGATCTCTACGTCGCTGAGCCGAGCACGAATTTCCAGTATCTGACGGGCTACAATCCGGGACGCAGCGAGCGGCTGATTCTGCTCATGGTGCCGCAGATCGGCGCGCCGCGCATCATCTGCCCTTCCTTTGAAGTCGAGCGGATCAAGCGCAACACGGCGATCGGAGACGCGCGCGGCTGGGAAGAGCAGGAAAACCCGTGGGGCCTCGTCAAACAGGGCGGCCGCGATTACAAGCCGGCCCATCGCAATGGCACGCTCGCGCTCGAGCCGACGACGTCGTATCAGAGCTATTTGCACCTCGACGACAAGCTCGGCAGCTGGAAGTTCGAGAACGGCGCGGTCGTCACCGAGCGGCTGCGCATCGTCAAAGGTCCCGAAGAAATCGCCCTCATCCGGCAAGCCATCGCGGCGACGCAGGCGTCGATCGCCGCGACGTTCACGCAGCTCCAGGTCGGCATGAGCGAGCGCGACGTCGCGGACTTGCTGTCGCGCGAGATGGCGAGTCGCGGCTCTCCGGGCGGCGGGCTGGTGCAGTTCGGTCCCTCCAGCGCGCTGCCGCACGGCGGCCCGTCCGCCGGTAAGCTCACGAAGGAGACGGTCGTGCTGATCGACGCGGGCTCACGCGTCGAGGGCTACACGTCGGACATCACGCGCACGATCTGGTTTGGCGACGCGCCTTCGGACGAGTTCAAGAAGGTCTACAACATCGTCCACGACGCTCAGACCGCCGCGGTCGCGAACGCGAAGCCGTTCACCACGCAGTGCCAGGACGTCGACCGCGCCGCGCGCAAAGTCATCACCGACGCCGGTTACGGGCAATTCTTCCTCCACCGCCTCGGCCACGGCATGGGCATGGACGGCCACGAGCCGCCCTACATGGTCGAGGGGAACGAAACGCGGATCGAACCGGGGATGGTCTTCACCGATGAGCCGGGGATCTACCAGCTCAACAAATTCGGGGTGCGGATCGAGGACGACTGCGTCATGACGGAGAACGGCCCGGAGTTTCTCTCCCAGCGGGCGGCGAAACTCTAGTCGCCGAGCTTTCTCGCGAAGCTGACGATGCGGTCTAACGCCTGCTTGATCGAATCGGTCGCGGCCGCGTACGACAACCGCACCCAGCGATCGTCACCGAACGCCGCGCCCGGCACGAGCGCCACGCCGCTCTGCGTGATGAGCTTCGTGCAGAACTCGGTACCGGTGATCTTCCCGAACGAATCCACCCGAAAGAAGAAGTAGAAGGCGCCGAGCGGATCGACGAATTCGACGCCGGGCAGGTCCTGCCGGAACCGCGTGACGACCAGGTCACGGCGTTTGCGAAACTCGCCCACCATCCGGTGCACATCCTGCTCGACCCGCTCGTCGCCGAGCGCGGCCGCGGCCGCGAACTGGGCGGGGTGGTTGGCGCCGGTCGTGGTGTGCGACTGCAGGGCAGCCATCGCCTTCGCGATCTTCGCCGGCGCGAGCGCGAAGCCGATGCGCCAGCCCGTCATCGCATAAGTCTTGCTGACGCCCGTGATCAGCACGACCCGCTCGAGCAATTCGTCGGGCAGATCGAGGAACGACGGCGCCGGGCCGGTGCCGTAATGGATGCGCCGATAGATCTCGTCGGCGATGACCCAGACCTTCCGCTCCTTCGCCCACTGCGCGATGGCTTTGATCTCGGCGTGCGTGTACACGGCGCCCGTCGGGTTGCAGGGCGAGCACAGGATCAGGCCCGACGCGCCGGGCAGCATCCGCTCGAGGTCTTTGACGCTCGCCTTGAGGCTCCACTCGGGATCGCCGGCGATCATGACGGGTCGCGCGCGCGCGAGATGGACGATCTGCGGGTACGACACCCACGCGGGCGCCGGAATCGCGACGACGTCGCCCGGGCCGAACAGCGTGAAGCAGGCGTTGAACAGCGACTGCTTGGAGCCGTTCGACACGACGATGTGGTCGGCGTTCACGGGCCGGCCGCCCGACAGCAGCGAGAGGTGGGTCGCGGCGGCGGCGCGCAGCTCGAGAATGCCTTCGTTGGCCGAGTAGTGCGTCTTGCCGTCTTTGATCGCGCGAATGCCGGCATCGGCCGGGATCGACGGCGTTGGAAAATCCGGCTCTCCCGCGCCAAGGTCGATGACGTCTTCGCCCGCCGCCTTGCGTCGTTTGGCCTCCGCCGAGATCGCGATCGTGGCCGACGTTTCGAGATGCTGGAGGTTGGCGGAAAGACCGTCACTCATCGCGGGATCGCTCCGTGGCGTTATAGAAGGAAAAGGGCCGGGAGGTTACCTTTCACGCGCGAAAGTTAGCATCCTTTGACAATCGAGGCGCGTGTGAAGCGGCATCTCGTGTTGGTGACTCCCCCCGCCGTGGAGCGGGCCGAAGCCGTGTGGGAGCAGATCACGCCGCATACGATCATCGTGTGCGGCGACTACGAGCAGGCGGTGGAATGGGCCGACGCCGCGCCCGCCGAGCTGCGCGCCCATCCCGTCACGGGACTCGCGCGGACGGCCGCGCTCTTGAAGGAAGGGCGCGTCGGGACTCTCACCGGGGCCTACGCCGACCTCGCCGCGCTCGTCGCTCGCGCCGCACTCAAGCTCGACAGCATCGACACGATCGTCCTCGCCTGGCCGGAAGCATTTGCCACCGAGCTGGACACGCTGCTCGCCGAGGCGCCGGAAGCGCGCCGCGTCATTCTCAGCTGGAATCCGACCGCACTCGATGCGTTTCTCGAGCGACATGCGCGGCGACCCGAAATCGTCGGCAATCTGCCGCTCGACGACGTCGGCCAACCGCTCGGTCCCGTCGCGGCGGCGCGCTACGCCGTCGTGGCTTCAGCGCGCAAGCGCGTGAGAGACGTACTGGATGCGCTGCGTGCCGTACGGCCGTACGTCTGGACAGGCGGCCCCGTCGAATCGTCCGTCGACGCACCCGACGCCAGCATCGCGGCGACGCTTCCGACACGTGACGAGCTGCGCCAGCTCGCCGCGATCGCGCCAACGACCGTGCTCGTGCTCGCGTCGCAGCTCCCCTATCTGCGCGCCATCGCGACGCTGACGCCGATCACGCTGCCCTCCCCGGCCGACCGCGCCCAGGACCGCAGCGCGCAGCTGCGCTCGCAAGTGGCCGCGCGACTGCGTCAAGGCGATGTGGACGCGGAGCTCGCCGTGCTGGCACCGCTGTTCGAGGAGCACGCCCCCGCGATGGTCGCCGCCGCGCTGCTGGCCATCAGCCGTCAGCAGCCCGCAGTCAGTGAGTCCGCCCCAGCGGCCGAGCAGCAGGGCTGGGTGCGTCTCTTCATCACGGTGGGCACGAAGGATCGAGCGAGCGCGAAGGATCTCGTCGGCGCGTTGATCAAGGAAGGCGGATTGCAGAAAGAACAGATCGGGAAGATCGACATGCGCGAGAAATTCGCGCTCGTCGACATTGCGGCCCCGGTCGCCGATCAAGCGATCCAGCGGATGAGCGGCGTCGCGATTCGCGGCCGCCGCGTCGTGCCGCGCCGCGATCGCCCCTGAAACGCCAACGGGCCGCCCAGCGGGGCGGCCCGTGTCGACGACGGCGAAAGTCTGTTGTCCTGCTACTTCTTTCCGTTCACCGCCATCTTCAGCTGCTTGCCGGCGCGGAACGCGGGCGCGATCGACGCCTTGATCTGAATGACGCCGCCCGTCTTCGGGTTGCGACCCATCCTCGCGGCACGCTTACGCGCCTCGAAATTGCCGAACCCGGTGATCTGCACCTTGGAGCCCTTCTTCAGCTCTCCGGCGATGATGCCCTTATCGTCGAAGAGTGCTTCAATGGTGCGGGTGGCATCGGCCTTCGACATCTTCGTACGCATGGCGAGCGCGGAGGTGAGTTCGGCTTTGTTCACTGCGGTCTCCTTGAAAGGGGGGGCGCGAAAACCCGCATGAATACTGAAGAACTATGGGATATCCCCCGGAAATCCGCAAGTTTGCTGGGCTTTCTGGGGATGCCCGCCCGCCCGACGGCACGCCGGCACGTTGCCCGAACCGGCGACTGTGGCTAGCGTTGTCGCGCTCTTGGCGCTCGTGCACGTGTCTCGTGAGGCTTAAGTGTTCCAGCAACCCACCCGTCCTGGCTGGATCGAAGTCATCGCCGGCGTCATGTTCAGCGGAAAATCGGAAGAGTTGATCCGGCGGGTACGCCGCGCGGTCATCGCGCGCAAGCAGGTGCAAGTCTTTAAGTCCCATCTAGATGCACGCTATGCCGGTCTCTTCTCCGTCTCCTCGCACGACGGCGTCACGGTCGAAGCCGAGCCGGTCGACTCCTCCGACGAGATCGCGCGCCGGCTGCGCGACACCACGGAGGTCGTCGCCGTCGACGAAGCACAATTCCTCGACGACGGCGTCATCGACATCGCCAACCGGTTGGCGGACTCGGGCGTGCGGGTCATCCTGGCCGGCACCGACGTCGACTTCCGGGGCCTCCCCTTCGGCCCGATGCCGACGCTGATGTGCGTCGCCGAGGTGGTCGACAAGTTCCAGGCGATCTGCGTGGTCTGCGGCGGGCCGGCGACGCGCAATCAACGGCTCGTCAACGGCAAGCCGGCGCTCTGGGATTCGCCGATCATCATGGTGGGTGGGAGAGAATCGTACGAAGCGCGGTGTAGACACTGTCACCGTGTTCCGCGACAAGACGAAGACCAGACCGCCCTCCTTTAGGATGCTCAACGTCGGTCTCACGGGCAACATCGCCTCGGGCAAATCCACGGTCGTCGAGCTGTTTCGCAAATGGGGCGCGACGATCATCGACGCCGACGTGCTGGCGCGCGAAGCCCAGGCGCCCGGCGGGACCGTCCTCGCCGCCATCGCCAAGCGCTTTGGTGCCGACGTCCTCGGCGCGGACGGCAGTCTCGACCGCGCGGCGCTGCGCGCCAAGGTGATGGGCGACGACGACGCGCTCGCGGCGCTGAACACGATCGTGCACCCCGCGGTCCAGCAGCGGCGGCTCGAGCTGCAGCGCGTCGCCAAGGAGCGCGGCGATGCGATCGTGATCAACGACATTCCGCTGCTCTTCGAGGTACTGGACCCCGCGCAGTTCGACACCGTGGTGTTGGTGGATGCGCCGGTCGCGCTCCGGCGCACGCGTCTCCGCGCGCTGCGCGGCCTCACGAACCAGGACGCCGACCGCATGATCGCGGCGCAGATGGCGGCAGAGCGCAAGCGCGCGCAGAGCGAATACGTCATCGAGAACACCGGGACACTGCCGGAGCTCGAGACCGCCGCACAATCGGTCTTCACTGCACTGCGCCGCCGCGCGGCCCACAGCGGCGTCAACAAAGAGACTCCCGGGCAGACGTTGCTCCTGTGCGCGATCGACGCGAGAGACAGCACGGCCGTTCTGCAGGCGATCGAGCGGCGTTACACCGAGGCGGGCATGCGGGTCGAGCACATCACGGTGAAGGGACTGGCCAAGGCGCTGCGCGCCGCGACGCCGCTGTCCATCGTTGCGACGGCGGCGGCGGAAGCGGGCGCACGCGAGGCGTGGGAGACGGCGGTGCCGCCGCGTCCCTGCCGGCTCTATCACCTCTCGCTCGACCCCGATCCGGTGGCGGTGCGACTCGACTTACGGCCCTGGGGTCATGACCGGATCGTGTTGAGTGAAGAGGACGGCGCGGGACTGGCGCCACGCGCGGACCTGTTGTAGCCTCTCCACCTATGTCCAGCATTCCCAAAGACCTCCGCTACACGCAGGACCACGAATGGGTGCGGGAAAGCGACGATCCGAGCGTTGTGGAAGTCGGGATCACCGACTACGCGCAAGGGGAGCTCGGCGACGTCGTGTTCGTCGAGCTTCCCAAATCCTCCGCCGCGTTCAAGAAGCACGATGCCTTCGGGACGATCGAAGCGGTCAAAGCCGTCTCGGAGCTCTTCGCGCCGATCGCCGGCACGATCGTGGAAGCGAACAAGGCCCTCGAGGGCGATCCCGCCCTGGTCAATCGCGATCCCTACGGCAAGGGCTGGATGATCAAGCTCAAGGTCAAAGACCCCAAAGAACTGGAGGGGCTGCTCCGCGCCGACGCGTACGCGAAGCACGTTGGGGAGTGAAAGGAGTGAAAGCGACTTTCCACGGACACGCGTGCTTCGTGCTTGAGGGAGATGGGAAGCGCGTCATCATCGATCCATTCCTCACCGGAAACCCCGTCGCTGACATCGGTCCCGACAAGCTCCCGCCCCTCGACGGCATCCTCTTGTCCCACGGCCATGGCGATCACCTCGGCGACGCGGTCGCGCTCTCGCAACGACACAAGGCGACGATCGTCGCGACCGCGGAGCTGGCGCAGTTCTGCAAGGACCAGGGCGCGACGAGTCATGCCATGCATATCGGCGGCGCGCGCGAATTTCCGTTCGGAAAGGTGAAGCTCGTCCCGGCCTTTCATGGCGGGCGCGTCGAAGGTGACGCCACCGGCAAGTACACGACGAATCCCGCCGGCGTGGTCGTCACGCTGGCCGGCAAGACCGTCTACCACACCGGCGACACGGGGCTGACCATGGAGATGCAGCTGCTGGCCGGCCGGATCGACCTCATGCTCGTGCCCATCGGCGACAACTACACGATGGGCGTCGAGGATGCGGTGCGCGCCGTTGAATTCGTGAAACCCAAAAGCGTTATTCCGATGCACTACGACACCTGGGATCTGATCAGCGCCGATCCCGAGGAGTTCCGCCGGCGGGTGGGCAGGACCGCCGTCGTGACCATATTACGGCCCGGGGAATCACACACGCTTTCGTGAGATGAGCCACACACACGATCTGTTCCAGGACCGGCACATCGGCCCGTCCGCCGAGGATCAAGCCACCATGCTGGCGACCCTCGGCTTCGATTCGCTCGATGATTTCATCGATGCCGTCGTGCCGGGTGACATCCGGCTGAAAGACGCATTGAAGATCCCCGCGGCCAAGACCGAGCAGGAAGCGCTGGAAGCGCTGCGCCTGCTTGCGGCGCAAAACCAGGTCTTCCGCTCGTATCTCGGCATGGGCTATCACGACTGCGTGACGCCCACGGTGATCCAGCGGAACGTGCTCGAGAATCCCGGTTGGTATACCGCCTACACGCCGTACCAGGCGGAGATCGCGCAGGGCCGTCTCGAAGCGCTACTCAACTTCCAGACGATGGTCTCGGATCTCACCGGGCTCGAGATCGCGAACGCGTCGCTGCTGGACGAGGGCACGGCGGCGGCGGAAGCCATGCATCTCACGGAGGCCGTCTCGAAGCACGAAGACGGCCTCTCGTATCTGGTGGACGCGAGCTGCCATCCGCAAACCATCGCGGTCGTGCGCACCCGCGCGGCGGTGCGCGGGATCGAGATCATCGTCGGCGATCCCGAGACGTTCGACTTCACGCGCGGCAAGGTCATCGGCGCGCTCGTGCAGTATCCGGCTACCGACGGCGCGATTCGCGATCTGCGCGGCGTGTGCGAGGCCGCGCACGCCGCCGGCGCCCTGGTGACGGCGGCGACCGATCTGTTGGCGCTCACGCTGCTCGCGCCGCCCGGTGAGTGGGGCGCGGACATCGCCGTCGGCAACTCGCAGCGCTTCGGCGTCCCGCTGGGCTACGGCGGCCCGCACGCCGCGTTCTTCGCGACGCGCGATGAGTACAAGCGGCATCTGCCCGGTCGGATCATCGGCGTGTCCAAGGATCGCGCCGGTCGCACGGGCCTGCGCATGGCGCTGCAGACTCGCGAGCAGCACATCCGGCGCGAGAAGGCGACGAGCAACGTCTGCACGGCGCAGGTGCTGCTCGCCGTGGTCGCGGCGATGTACGCGGTCTATCACGGCCCCGAGGGCTTGCGGCGAATCGCGCGTCGCGTGCACGCGCGCACGACATCGCTCGCTGCCGGGCTGGAACGGCTGGGGTACGGCCTGGTGCATCGCCGCTACTTCGACACCCTCGCCGTCGAAGTCCCGGCGGAAATGCTGCCGCGCATCGTCGAGGCCGCGCGCGGCAAGCAGATCAACCTGCGGACGTTGTCGCAGACGCGGATCGGCGTGGCACTCGACGAGACGGTGACCGAGGACGACGTCGCGGACCTGCTCGCCGCGTTCGCGACCGGAACGGACAAGGCACCCGGGAGAGTGGCCGATGCCCCCAGCGCGATCCCCGAGTCCCTCGCGCGCACGACGCCGTTCTGCACGCACCCGGTCTTCAACACACACCACTCCGAGACCGAGATGCTGCGCTACCTCAAGCGGCTCGAAGACCGCGACCTCTCGCTCACGGCCGCGATGATCCCGCTCGGCTCGTGCACGATGAAGCTGAACGCGACGACGGAGATGATTCCGATCACGTGGCGCGGCTTCGGCAAGCTGCATCCGTTCGCGCCGCGCGCGCAGGCGCAGGGCTACGCCACGCTGTTCCGCGAGCTCGAGGACTGGCTGGCGGAGATCACCGGATTCGCGAAAGTGTCGCTGCAGCCGAACGCGGGCTCCCAGGGCGAGTTCGCCGGCCTGCTCGTCATTCGCGCCTACCACAATCACAAGGGCGACGCGCATCGCACGACTTGCCTGATTCCGCAGTCCGCGCACGGCACGAATCCGGCGAGCGCGGTGATGGCCGGCATGCAGGTCGTCGTCGTGAAGACCGACGAGCACGGCAACATCGACGTGGCCGATCTCGAGGCGAAGGCGAAAGCGCACGCGGCGACGCTCGGCGCGTTGATGGTGACGTATCCGTCGACGCACGGCGTGTTCGAGGCGTCGATCAAGAAGATCTGCAAGATCGTCCATCAACACGGCGGACAGGTGTACATGGACGGCGCCAACATGAACGCGCAGGTCGGCCTCTGCCGGCCGGGCGACATCGGCGCCGACGTCTGCCATCTCAATCTCCACAAGACATTCTGTATTCCGCACGGCGGCGGCGGGCCCGGCATGGGACCGATCGGCGTGGCCGAGCATCTCGCGACACACTTGCCGACGCATCCGGTCGTGGACGTCGGCATCCCGCTGGCCGAAAGCGCCGGCACGGTGTCCGCGGGTCCGTGGGGCAGCCCGTCGATTCTTCCGATTTCGTGGGCGTACATCGCGATGATGGGGCCGGAGGGGCTGACCGCGGCCACGAAGGTCGCGATCCTGAGCGCGAACTATATCGCGAAGCGGCTGCAGGACGGCGGCCATTACGAGCTGGTGTACGCGGGCCAGCGCGGGCTCGTCGCGCACGAATGCATCATCGACACTCGCCCCTTCAAGAGCTCGGCGGGCGTGGACGTCGAGGACATCGCCAAGCGGCTGATCGATTACGGCTTCCATCCGCCGACCGTCTCGTTTCCGGTGGCGGGCACGCTGATGGTCGAGCCGACCGAGAGCGAGCCGAAGGTGGAGCTCGATCGTTTCATCGACGCCCTGATCGCGATTCGCGGCGAGATTCGGGAGATCGAGCGCGGCGAAGCCGATCGCGACAACAACCTGCTGAAGAACGCGCCGCATCCGCTGGCGGACCTGTTGGCGGACACGTGGGACCGGCCGTACGCGCGCGATCGCGCGGGCTTCCCCACGCAGGCGACCCGCGAGCACAAGGTCTGGCCGCCGGTCAGCCGCATCGATGCGGCGTTCGGTGATCGCAACCTGATGTGCACCTGTCCGCCGATTGAGGCCTACGCCACTGTCTGACGGACTCTGGCGTGTGACCGTCGATCCGATTGGTCGACCCGGCGATTACAACATGGCGGCGGATGCAGCGCTGCTCGACCGAGCGATCGGATCGGGCGGCGCGTTCTTGCGCCTCTACCGCTGGAATCCTCCGACGTTGTCGATCGGCCGCAATCAGCAGCTCGACGGAGATTACGGCGTGCCGGTCGTACGGCGGCCCACCGGCGGCAAAGCGGTGTGGCACGAAGACGAGCTCACGTACGCCGTCGCCGCGCCGATCTCGCTGTTCGGGTCGTTACGCGACGCCTATTGCGAGATTCACACGCGGCTGGCGACGGCACTCCGGTCGCTGGGCATCGACGCCACGTTGGCGCCCTACCGCCCGGTCGTCCGACCGTCCGAGGGTCCGACCTCCTGCTTTGCCGCTCCGGTGGGCGGCGAGATTCTCGTTGCCGGCCGCAAGCTGGTCGGCTCCGCGCAAGTGCGTCGTGGCGATGCGTTTCTCCAACACGGATCGATCCTGCTGAATGGCCAACAGCCCGGCGCTCCAGGCGGGACGACCGTTGCCGCCGTGGTGGGACGCCCGTTGCCTTTTGGAGTGGTCGTGGCGGCGATCGTCAGGACCTGGCCGGATCGGCTCGTACGGTCCGACAGTCCGATTGTCCGGCCGGAATTTGCTTCTGCCGCCCAGCGGTGAAATGTTAAGCGCCATGCTACGGCGCTCCCACTCCATCGCCTTCCTTATTATGACCACGCTCGCGCTCTCGGCCTGCGAGCGACGCGGCGGCTGCACCGGTGCCAACTGCGGCACCCTCGTCAACGCGGCCGTCGCCGAGCCGCCGACGCTGCTGCCGCCGTCGAGCGAAGACATCGTCGCGAACGACATCGACGAGCAGCTGTTCCTCAAGCTCGCGGACGTGGGGATGTCGACGAACACCGTCGGCGACGAGGACTTCCAGCCGCTGCTCGCGCAGAAGTGGGAGTGGGACGGCCCGCTCACGCTGGTCTTTCATCTCGATCCGCGGGCGCGCTGGCAGGACGGGACGCCGGTCACCGCGTCCGACGTCGAATTCACGTTCAACGCGTACAACGACTCGGCCGTCGCGTCGCCGTATCGCGCCAAGCTCAAGCGCGTCGCGAGCGTCACGCAGCGCGACTCGCTGACGGCGGTGTTCCGGTTCCGCGAGCGCTACCCGGAAATGTTCTACGACGCCGTGTACCACATGCGCGTCCTGCCCGCGCACCTGTTGCGTTCGGTGCCGCGGCCCGAATGGAAGACGGCGGCGTTCGGCCGGCAGCCGATCGGCGACGGGCCCTACCGGTTCGTCCGCTGGCAATCGGCGCAGTCGATCGAGCTCGTCGCCGATTCGACGTTCTTCCTCGGCCGCCCGGCGATTCGGCGGCTGATCTGGCGCTTCACACCGAATCTGCAGGTCGCCGTGACGCAGGTGCTCGCCGACCAGGCGGATGTCCGCGAGCAGCTCGTGACGCCCGAGAACGTACAGCGGGCCCGTGACGCGAAGCAGCTGAGCGTCTATCAGTTCCGCGGCAACGTCTACACCTATCTCGCGTTCAACCTGCGGGCGAACGGCGACACGTCCAAACCGAATCCGATTTTCGGCGATCGCGACGTGCGCCGCGCGCTCACCATGGCGGTCGACCGCGCGTCGCTCGTGAAGAGCGCCCTCGGTGACATCGGAAAGGTTCCCCCGGGCCCGATGTCGTCGCTGCTCTGGATCTGGGATCCGGAGATCCGGCAGCTGCCCTACGACACGGCGCAGGCCGCGCGGCTCCTCAGCGCGCACGGCTGGCGCGATCACGACGGCGACGGCGTGCGCGACAAGGACGGCCAGCCGCTCGAGTTCCACATTCTCGTGCCGACGACGAGCGCGCTGCGGCGGCAGTACGCGCGGCTCTTACAGGAGCAATTCCGCGGGATCGGCGTGAAGGCGGACATTGACGAAGTCGAGTTCAGCGTGGTCACGCAGCGCCTCGGCTCCGGCAAATTTGACACGTCCATTCTGTCGCGCGGCAACGATCCCTCGCCCGGCTCGGGGATCACGCAGACCTGGACGCGCGCGGGGTTCGGCGGATCGAATTACACGCGCTACTACAGCGCGGACTTCGAGCGACTCGTGGACCGCGCAATTGCGGCTCCCACGCGCGAGCAGGCTGGGCCGCTCTGGCGGAGCGCCATGGAGACGATCAACGCCGACGCGCCGGCCATCTTCCTCTACTCCCTCGAGAACTTCGCCGCCGTGCACAAGCGCGTGGAGAACGTGCAGATTCGCCCCGACTCCTGGGCGGCCCTGCTGCGTACGTGGCGCATTCCCGCGGACCGACTGATCGACCGAGACCGCGTGGAGCGCTAGCATGCTCGTGCGCCGCCTCGTCGTATCCGCGGCCATCGTCTTTGCGGTCGTCACAATCGTTTTCATTCTGATCCATCTCGCGCCCGGCACGCCCTGCGCCGGGTTTGCGGGCGAGAGCGCCCCGACCGACCCGCTCGTCTGCCGCGAGCTCACGCAACGGTTCGCCCTCGATCGGCCGCTGCCCGAGCAGTACTGGCGCTACCTCGTCGCGCTCGCGCACGGCGACCTCGGCTACTCGTTTTCGCTGCACCGGCCGGTGCGCGATGCGATCGCCGAAACCGTTCCGTTTACGCTTCAGCTCACCGGGGCCGCGCTGCTGCTCGATTTCCTGCTCGGCCTCGGTCTTGGCATCTACCAGGCCCGGCGCGTCAACCGCCTGCCCGACGTCGCCCTCGGCAACGTCACGCTGTTCATCTATTCGCTGCCCACGTTCTGGCTCGCGCTGATTCTGCTGCTCGTCTTCGGGGAAAAGCTGCGGCTCTTTCCGGTGGGCGGGCCGAACGATCCGATCCTCTGCCCCGTCGTCGACTCGGCCTTCTGCGCGCTCGACCGCCTGTGGCACATCGCGCTCCCGGCCATCACGCTGGGACTGGTCGGCGCGGCGGGGACGGCGCGGTTTCAGCGCGCCGCCATGCTGGACGTCGCGGCGGAGGATTACGTGCGCACCGCGCGCGCCAAAGGCGTCCCGGAGCGCCGAGTCGTCCTCGTCCATCAGCTCCGCAACGCCCTGCTTTCCTTTATCACGCGCTTTGGGCTCGCGTTCCCGTTTCTGCTGACGGGCGCCGTCCTGATCGAGACGATCTTCGCCTGGCCCGGCATGGGCCGTCTCGCGGTCGAAGCGATCCTGGCGCGTGACTATCCCGTCGTCACCGCGACCGCACTCATCGCGAGCGTCGTGGTCGTGCTCGGCAATCTGGTCGCCGACGTCCTGCTCGGCATCGCCGACCCGCGCCTGCGGGTGCGCCCGTCCGACCTCGAGACCGTCGCGACGTGACGCTCGGGACCTGGTTCGCGCTGCTCGTCGCGCTGCTCCTGGCCGCGGAAGCGGTGCGGGCGGTGCACCAGCGCACGCAACGCCGCGAACGGTGGCGCCGCTTCTTCCGCCACCGCACCACGTCGTGGGGCCTCGGCATCCTGACGTTTTTCGCCATCATCGCCATCGCCGCGCCGTTCATTGCGCCGTTCGACCCGAACACGCAGCTCGACATCGTCCGCCTGAAGAATCTGTCGCCCTCCTGGACGTTCATCCTCGGGACCGACGTGCTGAGTCGAGACGTCTGGAGCCGGATCGTGTGGGGTGCGCGGGTGTCGTTGCGCGTCGCCGCGCTCGGCGCCCTGGTGGCCGTCGCCCTCGGCACGCTGGTCGGCGCCGCCGCCGGATACTATCGCCGCTGGGTAGACGGGGTGCTGATGCGCGGCGTGGATATCGGCCTCGCGCTGCCGCGCATCTTCATTCTCCTGATGGCGGTCGCGCTGTGGGATGGCTTGCCCTTCACGGTGCTCGTCCTGCTGATCGGTCTCACATCGTGGTTCGGGACCAGCCGGCTGGTGCGCGCCGAAGTGCTCGCGCTGCGGGGGCGCGATTTCGTGGTGGCGGCGCGCGCGCTGGGCGCCGGCGACGGGCGCGTTATCTTTCGCCACGTTCTGCCGAACGCCGCGGCCCCGATCATCGTCTCGGCCGCGCTCGGCGTCGGCAACGTGCTGCTGCTCGAGGCGTCGCTCTCGTTTCTCGGCATCGGCGTTCCGCCGCCGTGGCCGAGCTGGGGCAACATGATCGCGGACGGCGCGACCAGTCTCTACAACGCGCCGTGGACGACACTCTTTCCGGGCCTGGCTATCTCACTCGTGGTGATGTCTCTCAACGCCGTTGCCGACGGGCTGCGCGAAGCGCTGGATCCGCGCGAGGACGTGGCGTGACGGCGCCCTCGCAGACCGCGCTGCTGCGCGTGCGCGACCTCAAGACGTACTTCGTCACCGAGCACGGGCGCGGTACGGCGCGCGCGGTCGACGACGTGTCCTTCGATCTCTACCCTGGAGAAACGCTGGGCATCGTCGGAGAATCGGGATGCGGCAAGACGGTCACGTCGCTGTCGATCCTGCGCCTCGTCCCCGAGCCGCCGGGCCACATCCTCCCGGGCAGCCTGATCGAGTTCGAGGGCCGGAATCTGCTCGCGCTGCCGGCCCCGGAGCTGCGCGCCGTTCGCGGCAACCAGATCGCGATGATCTTCCAGGAGCCGATGACGTCGCTGAATCCCGTGTTCACGGTCGGCGATCAGATCGCCGAGGCGGCGATCATCCACCAGCACCTCTCGCGCGGCGCGGCGCGTGCCCGCGCGATCGAGATGCTGCAGCTCGTGGGTATCCCCGATCCCCACGAGCGCGTCGACAATTATCCGCACCAGCTGTCGGGCGGCATGCGGCAGCGCGTGATGATCGCGATGGCGCTGGTCTGCAATCCCAAGGTGCTGATCGCCGACGAGCCGACGACGGCACTCGACGTGACGATCCAGGCGCAGATCCTCGAGCTCCTCGACAACCTCCAGAACCAGTTTGGCATGGCCGTGCTGCTGATCACGCACGACCTGGGCGTCGTCGCGGGACATGCCGATCGCGTCGTCGTGATGTATGCCGGGCGGGTCGTCGAGCAGGCGACGACCGACGACCTCTTCGATCATCCCACGCACCCGTACACCGAAGGGTTGCTCGCGGCGGTGCCACGCATCGATGCGCCGCGCGAGCGGCTGCACGCGATTCCCGGACAAGTGCCCGCCGCCACGGCGTGGCCGACCGGGTGCCGCTTCCATCCGCGCTGCCCGTACGCCTGGGACAAGTGCGTCGCGCAGGAGCCGCCGCTGCTCGAGACCGGCACCGCGGGGCACGTCGCGCGCTGCTGGCTCGTGACGGAGCCGGAACGCCGGCAGGCAAAGCGATGACGCTCGTCGAGGTCCGCGATCTCGTGAAGCACTACGCCGGCGAGCGCAGCTGGTTCGGTTTCGGCCGCCCCAAGGCGCCGGTGCGCGCCGTCGACGGCGTGTCGTTCACGATCGACGCGGGACAGTCGCTCGGCCTGGTGGGAGAATCGGGATCGGGCAAGACGACGGTCGGCCGCACGATGCTGCGGCTGCAGGAGCCGACGTCTGGAACCGTCTTGTTCGACGGCCACGACGTCTTCGCGCTCGACGCCGGCAAGCTGCGCGCGCTGCGCCGGCGGATGCAGATCGTATTCCAGGATCCGTACAGCTCGCTCAATCCCCGCATGACGGTCGAAGAGACGCTGCGGGAGCCGCTCGAGATTCACGGATTGAAGGGCCAGGTCTCGGCATTGCTCGAGGAAGTGGGGCTCGATGCGGCGTTCGCGAAGCGCTATCCGCACGAGCTGTCGGGCGGCCAGCGCCAGCGCGTCGGCATCGCGCGCGCGTTGTCGGTCGAGCCGCAGTTCGTCGTGTGTGACGAGCCGGTCAGCGCGCTCGACGTCTCGGTTCAGGCGCAGGTCCTCAACCTGCTGGCCGACCTGCGTACGCGCCGGACGCTCACCTACTTATTCATCGCGCACGACCTCGCCGTCGTCCGCCACATCGCCGATCACGTTGCGGTGATGTACCTCGGCAAGATCGTGGAGCGCGCACCGGCCGCGGAGATCTACGCGCAGCCGCGCCATCCCTACACCCGCGCGCTGCTGTCCGCGGTCCCGGAGCCGAATCCCCGCACCACTAAACGCCGTATCGTGCTCCCCGGCGACATTCCGTCACCCGCGCATCCGCCGGCCGGCTGTCCCTTCCATCCGCGCTGTCCGCATCCGAAGAAGAGCGAGCGCTGCCGCACCGAGCCGCCGGTGCTCCGGCCCATCACGCCCGGTCATTTCGCGGCCTGTCATTACGCCGAGGAGCCGATGTGATCGGCACGTTGACGCTCGCGCAGACGCTCACGAATCTCATCATCAGCCCAGCCGCGACGGGCCTGCCGCGCGGCTGGAAGGTGACGCATTTGCCGGGCGTCCAGTCTCCGAGCTTCGAGGTGACGCGCGGCCACACGCTGCGCATCGTCGCGATCGGTCAGGGCGGAACGGCCACCTACCGGCTGCGCCAATCGATCCCCGCGCCGGCGTCGTCGCGGCAGCACGGCGTGTTGACCTGGCGTTGGCGCGCGGGAACGCCGCTGCGCGGCGCCGATCTCAAGCGCCGCGACACGGACGACAGTCCGATTCGCGTGGTGGTCACATTTCAGGACGGCCGCTCGATCGCGTACAGCTGGGGCAACCGCGAGGGCCGGCACGAGAGCTTCGCGAGCTGGTCGAGCCGCGATCGCATGATCGTGGTGTTGCAGCGGGCCGAAGATGCCGACGGATCGTGGCACGTGGAGCAGTGCGACCCGTTCACGGACTATCGGCGGCTCTGGAATCGTGGTCCGAAGGCGATCGTCGCGGTGGGGATCGGCGGTGATTCGGACGGCTTGAAGATTCGGGCGGCCGCCGAGATCGGCGACATCACCTGGGAAGGGCCTTAGCGAACTCCGCCCATCAGTTTTCGTAACCAGGGCGTGAGCGCGAAGAGAACGATGGCGGCGGCAAACGTCACCAGGGCGACCGCCCCGAAGAGTTTTGGCAACGGCAACGTCTCGAACAGCCCACCCGCCATCCCGGCCAGCTTGTTGCCGACCGCGATCGACAAGAACCACCATCCCATCATGAAGCCGACAATGCGGCCCGGCGCGAGCTTCGTCACGATCGAGAGACCGATGGGACTGAGACACAGCTCGCCGATCGTATGCAGAAAGTAGAGACCGATGAGCCACCACGGGCTGACCAGCACGTGCTGCTCCTGCGCGATTCTCGCCGCCGGCACGATCAGCGCGAACCCCAGTCCGACGAAGATCAACGCGAACGCAAACTTCACGGGACTCGACGGCTGGTGTGAGCCGAGCCGAACCCAAAACCAGCCGATCAACGGCGCGAGCCCGAGGATCATGAACATCGAATTCAGCGACTGATACCAGGTCGACGGGAAATCGAAACCGAAAAGCCGGTTATGGGTCAGCCGGTCGGCGAAGAGGTTCAGACTCGAGGACGCCTGCTCGAACGCGCCCCAGAAAATCGACGAGAAGACGAACAGGACGGCGATCGCGGCCACGCGTCCCCACTCCTCGCGCGTGAATCGCCACCAGGGCTCCGTGTGCGTCGCCGCGTGCTGTTCGGTTTGCCCGAGTCGCGTGAGCGCCGGCAAGAGGCGCGGTTTGCCGGCGACGTACTGAATCAGGCCGATCACCATGCCGACGCCCGCGCAGGCGAAGCCGGCGTGCCAGTTCACCTCCTGCCCGAGTGTGCCGACGATGAGGGGCGCGGTGAACGCCCCCACGTTGATGCCCACGTAGAAGATCGAGAACCCCGCGTCGCGCCGCGCGTCGTCCTCGTCATACAGCGCGCCGACCATCGTGCTGGCATTGGGCTTCAGCAGGCCCGTGCCGGTCATGATCAGACACAAACCGAGGTAGAACGTCGCGATCGTGGGAATCGCCATGCTGAAGTGGCCGAGCGCGATGATGATTCCGCCGATCAACACGCTGCGGTACTGGCCCCAGACGCGATCGGCGGCCCAGCCGCCCAGGATCGCCGTCGCGTACACGCCGAAGCCGTACCAGCCGAGAATCGCGCCGCCTTTTTCGGCGGTGAATCCCAGTCCGCCCTGCGCGGCGCTCGCCGTCATGAAGAGAATGAGCAACGCCTTCAGCCCGTAGAAGCTGAAGCGCTCCCACATCTCGGTGAAAAACAGCGTCGACAGGCCGCGCGGATGACCGAACCATCCGGCGGTATCGCGCTGCTGTACGGCGGGTTGGGTCACCTAGCGCACGCCGCCCATCAGTCGCTTGACGGGTTTGACGATCGCGAACGCGATGACCGACGCGCCGACGCACACGGCGCCCACGACGCCGAAGAGCTGCGGCAGCGGTGCGGATGAGATAAAGCCCGCGGCGTAGCCGGCGACCTTGTTGCCGACCGAATCGGCGAGGAACCAGAGGCCGAGCATCATCCCGACGATCTTCACCGGCGCGAGCTTGGTGAACACCGACAGCCCGACGGGCGAAATGCACATCTCACCCAGCTCTTGAATGAAGTAGCAGCCGACGAGCCAGAACGGGGAGACGCGCAGCCCGCCGGCCGCCCCCTGAATCGCCGTCGCCGGAATGAGGAGAAACAGGAACGACAGACCGACAAAGAACAAACCGAAGGCGAACTTCGTGGGGGTCGTCGGCTCGTATTTGCCGAGCCGGATCCAGAGCCACGCGAACGCGGGAGCCAGGAGGATCACGAAGATCGCCTGGACCGAGACGTACCAGCTCGACGGGAAGCTGAAGCCGAGGACGCGGAGCGTCGTGTAGCGGTCGCCGAACAGGTTGAGGCTCGAGCCCGCCTGCTCGTAGGCGCCCCAGAAGACCGCGGCAAAGACGAAGAAGACGCCCATCGCGCCGATGCGCTTCCATTCCGTCGCCGTGAATCCCAGGAATCCGCTCGATGGCGCGGCACCCGCCGTCGCGCTCGCAACGGGCTTCGGCCGCTGAGCCAGCCGCTCGATGGCGGGCTGCAGGCTCCGCCGCCCGAGGACGTACTGCAGCAGTCCGAGCGACATGCCGACGCCCGCGCAGGCGAAACCGAGATGCCAATCCACCTTTTGCGCCAGCCACCCGGCGATGAGGGGCCCGATGAACGCGCCGAGATTGATGCCCATGTAGAAGATCGAGAAGCCCGCGTCGCGCCGAGTATCCGCCGGATCGTACAGGGCGCCGACGATGCCGGAGACGTTAGGCTTGAGCAGCCCCGTACCGACCACGATCAGCGACAGGCCGACGTAGAAGAACGGCAGCGCGTGAAACGCCAGCGTAAAGTGCCCCAACGCGATGATGATCCCGCCGATGAGCACGCTGCGGTACTGTCCCAGCCACCGGTCGGCGAGAATGCCGCCGAGGATCGCCGCGGCCCAGACGCCGGCGGTGTAGTTCCCATACACGCGTCCCGCATGGCTGTCGTCGAATCCCAGCGCGTGGACCATGTACAGAATGAGAAACGCGCGCATCCCGTAGTAGCTGAACCGCTCCCACATCTCCGTGAAGAAGAGCGTGGACAACCCGCGCGGGTGGCCGAAGAACGTCGTGTCGCCGTTCATCGATCGAACAGGTCGTCTTGCTGCGCGGTGTCGGGATGCTCGGCCGGCCGCAGCAGGGTGCCGAGCCGCGTTTCCCACTTCTCGACGTCGAAGTGATGTTCATTCTGCAGCGCGCGGCGCAGGACCGGGGAGAATTCGTGGAACGCTTCGAGCAGCTCGCGCGTCGCCTCGCGCAGACTCTCGAGCTGGTAGCTCGCATCCGTGGCGGCCATGTCCTCGAGGATGCTCTGCTCGGTCCGCGACGCGACGACCGGCTCGGCCCGTCCCTCGATGAAGACGTTGGTGCGCTGGCCCGGCCCGCGTCCCTCCTCGATCGGCATCAACCCGAGGATGCGGTCGGAGCGCCAGTACTTGCCATAGCCGAGGAATACCATGCGGCCTCGCTTTACATCCATGAGATCCTCCGTCCGGCGCACGGCTTACGGCGCACGGCGCACGCCTCTGCGATTTTTGCGAATGTCGTCCAACGCGACCCGGTCAATTTTGCCATCCATTCTCACCCGCACGTCGTAATTCTCCCAGTACATGAAATTCGCGAGCGCGGTGAGAAACTTCTGGTTCAGCGTCGGCTGCGAGGCGTCGAGCCATTTCTGGGACTGATTCACCGGCTCCGTCAACAGGATCGCTTCGAGCTCCTTCTGGAGCGCCGGCGTGATCGGGATCAAATCCGCGGAGTCGCTGGTGAAGAAGTAGAGCTTGTGCAGCGCGTAGAGCCGCTGCAGCTCCTTGATCGGATCGGGCGCGTCGTACACCCGGATGTCGATGTAGCGGTCCGTCGCGCCGAGATAGCCGGCGTTCGCGCGGACGACGAGCAGAGCCGCCGACTGCATGCCGCGGCGGTCGCCACCGCCCGCCTGCCCCGCGACCAGCGCCGCGATCAGGCGATCCGCGAGCGTGCCCTTCGTGCGCTCGAACGTCTCGGCCATGTTTCGCACGGTTGCGTCGGAGACCATGATGTTGGCCTGCGCGGCGTACCCACGCCCAACAATGAGCTCACCCTTCCCCGCCAACCGCCGAACCGCCTGACCGCCTGTCGTTCCGCCCGCCCAATCGAACGTCGAATCGCCGGTCCAGCTCGCTGCGTTGCCATGCGCGTCCACCATGCCGACCTGCCGCTGTGACGGCCGTGTGTCGCCGCGCATGATGATCCGCATCGCCTCGGGCGCGGTCGCGCCGCGCGCGATCAGCTCGAGCCCCTTCTCCCCATAGTCGGTATTGCTAAGCGACTGCGTCGCCACGGCCCCCACGCCCGCCTTCGCCCACGGCACCAGGCCGCCGACGTTGGGAAACTTCGACTGCACGGCCACGCCGAGGTCGCCCGTCACCGAATCGTAGGCGACGATGCTGTAGGTGTGGGCGCGTTTGAGAAAATCAGGCGGAGGAGGTTGCTGGAGGTTCTGCAGGAGAAGGAGCAAGAGCACGGGCATCAGTCCTTTCTCATTTTTTTCTTGAGCTCTTCGAGCTGACGCGCAGCCGCTGCTTCGCGCGCCGCGCGATCCATGTCCGACTTGAGAAGCTCGTCGCGCAGATCCGTCCCCTCGCGCGCCCCCCCCGCTTCCTCGAGGTCACGCCAGGCGCGCTCGGTGCTTGGCGGCGCGGCGCCTGCCGCCTTCAGCTGCGACTGCATGTCGTCCAGCTCGCGCTGCGCCAGGGCCAGCTCTTCCCGCTCGGCGCCCAACTTGCGCTCGAGCACGGCCGCGCGCTCGCGATGCTTGGCGGCGAATCGACCAGCCACCGCCACCGTCTCCTGGTCCTGGATTTCGCCCGCCAACCGGCCGCGCCGCTCCGCATCGGCCAATCGCTGACGCTCGGCGCCCAGCTCGCGCTCGGTGCGCGCGATGGCCTCCTGAATTTCCTGCACGGCGACCTTGGCGTCGACGACCGCTTCCCGCATCTGGCGCGCGAGCGACCGCAGGTCGGGGGTGGACGCCGCATCGAGTGCGGCGCGGAACGCGTCCCGCAGGCGCTCGAACAGGGATCAGCTCTTGCGGATGGTCTTCGCGAAAAAGTCGGAAAAGACCGGCTCGACGGCCTTTGAGCGGCACTTGGGACACGTGGGGCGCGACTTCCTGGAATGCTCCGTCATCGTTTCGGTGCGCGCGAACCGGGCCTGGCACGCCGTGCAGCGATACTCATACAGTGGCATGATGTAACGTAGTTGACGCATTCCGATGCTGCAACAAATTGCGGCATGCGAATGAGTTGGCTTCCGCTCTCGCTCATCGCCGCCGGCAGCCTCGCGCTGGCGTGCGGTGGCGGGCTCCAACCCGAGCCGATCTGCGCGCGATCGCTCGTGGGCGTGTGCGGGACGGTGCGATTCCGCGGCACGATCCCCGACTCGACCGACAACGTCTTCATCGCCGCCTACGTCACGTTTCCGCAGAGCTGCACCGACCTGATCAACAATCGCCGGCCCGTCATTCCCGGCTCTGTGCCCTACACCGATTCGATCGCCGACTACAGCGTCGCGCTTGCGCCCGACACCTACCACTGGGTGGTCGCCGTCTGGAAGAAGGTCGGGACGCTGCAATTGTCACCGGCAGATACGGCCATCCTGCGCGTCGCCGGCTACTACCGGGATCCCGCCGACTCGTCGCGGCCCGGCAGCGTCGTCGTGCCGAGCGGCGCAGCGGTCGGCGATGTGAACTTCGTCGTCGACTTCGACTCGCTCCGTCCCGCGACGGACTTCGTGACGTGCACCGCGCAGTAACGCTCGCGCTCCTCAGCGTCGTGCCCGCCGCGCTCGTCGCGCAGGGCAGCGGCGTGTTGCGCGGCAGCGTGCGCGAGCGGACCGCCGGTGAGCCGGTGCGCGGGGCCGTCGTCGCCGTTCCCGGCACGACGCTCGGGACGCGCACCGATGCCGACGGGCACTTTCGTCTCGCCGGCGTGCCCGCAGGAATGCTGCGCGTCCATTTTGCGGCGATCGGATTCGCCGCCATCGACACGAGCGTAACGATCACGGCGGGCGACACGCTGACGCTCGACATCGCGGCCGCCTTCGCGCCGCTCGCGCTCCCTCCCGTCGACGTCGTCAGCGACAAAGTGCCGCACTTCGGCGACCGGCCGGCGACCAGCGTCGCGCAGGTGAGCGAGCAGGACTTGAATCGTCGCGCGGTCGCGACCGTGGACGAGGCGATCGATCACGTGGCGGGCGTGCAGTTCGTCAACGGGCAGATCAACATCCGCGGCTCGACCGGCTACGTGCAGGGACTGAACTCGCGCGTCCTGATGACCGTCGACGGCGTTCCGATGAACCAGGGCGACCGCGGCGGCATCAACTGGGACATCCTGCCGGTCGATGAAGTGCAGAGCGTCGAGATCCTGAAAGGCGCGGGGTCATCGATGTACGGCTCGGCGGCGTTCGGCGGCGTCGTGAATGTGACGACCCGCGACGTCTCGGGCGGTCTGCACACGCGCGTCCGGCTCGTCGGCGGAGCCTACGCCGATCCGCCGCACAGCGTGTGGCGGTTCCGCGATTCACCCGGTCTGCTCGGCGGCGCCGACGTCACGGCCTCCTACGGGACCGATCGACTGGGCGGCCGGATCTCCGCCGGTGACCGTCATTCGGACGGGTATCGGCAGCAGGATCAGGACGACCATCTGCACTTCGCGGCGAAGGGTCGGTGGCAACCCGCGCCCAACATGCGGGTCGACGTATCGGGCGCCTGGGCCGTCGATCGCTACGACGTCCCGCTGAGCTGGTGCAGCCGCGGTGAGTGCGACGATCGCGGGCAGGTATTTCAGCCGTTCCTGGTGGATACGACCGAAGCGGGCGCGCGCACGGACTCGCGCAAAGGCTACCTCGACGCGCAGGTGCGCACGACGGTCTCGCCGCAGCTCGCGTGGGTGGCGCGCGGTTCCTGGATGCACACGCGCTTCACCGACGTCCGCCGCAGCGCCAATGAATTCGGCATCGGCGACCGCTTCGGCGCGGAAGCGCGGCTCGAGGCGCACCCCGAGCCGACGCGCACCGTCGTCGTGGGGGCGGAGGCGACGCTCTCCAACGTCACGAGCGACATCTTCGGCGTCCACTCGCAATCGGAGTTCGCGGCGTATGGCCAGAGCGACCAGCGGCTCGGCACGCTGCACGTGAGCGGCGGGGCACGGCTCGATTTTCTCGCCGTGGATGGCGGCTCGCTCACCGCGGTCGTGAGCCCGCGCGTGGGTCTCACGCTGCCCACCGACCATCGCGCGAACGATGGCGGCGTTTTGCGCGCCTCCATTGGCCGCGGCTTCCGCGCGCCGACGATGGCGGAGCGATTCGTCCGCACGGTGGCGCTGGGCTTCGAGGTCGTCCCCAATCCCAATCTCCAACCCGAGACGAGCTGGTCGTTCGAGATCGGGCACACGAGCGCGCCGCTGTTGCGCTTCATCCGCGTGGATGCCGCGGCGTTCTGGACCGAAGCGCGCGACTTGATCGAGCCGCGCAGCATCCTCGTCCCGCCCGATACCGTCGAAATCCAGCTGCAGAACGTGGCGCGCGCGCGGATTGCCGGCATCGACGCGAGCATCATCGCGGCGCCGATTCCGAACCGTTTGGTCGCCACGCTCGGGTACACCTACCTCTCGACGCGGCGGCAGCTCGCCGGCGACAGCACCACGGGCCCCCTCGCCTTTCGACCGCGGCACATGCTCAAGGTCACCACCGACTACACGCTGCTCGCAGGCCTCGGCCTCGGCGCCGATTTTCGCTATTCCAGCCGCCCCGAGCGAATCGAGCTCGAGGGGTTTGTCGATCCCCGGCGCGTGCCGGTGAAAGTGCTGGATCTCCGGGCGTCCTGGCGGCGTGGCCCGGTCGAGCTGCGGCTGCTCGCGGCAAACGTGCTCAACTACATCTATAACCTCGTGCCCGAAACGCTTGCGCCGGTGCGCACGTTGTCGCTTACCGCCGTTTGGAGCCGTTAGCGTTACATTGCACGCCATGAAATGGCCGGCGATTTCCTGCCTGCTGGTGGTGGCGGCGTGCACGCGCGGCGCCGGTAATTCGCCGACCTGTGGCATCGCGCTGCTGGCCGGACCGTCGCTGATCACGTCGCAGCTCTCCAATGCCCGCGCGGTCATCACCGATCCGCCCCGCGGCCTCCCCGACTCGCTGCCCGCGATGGTCATCCAGCAGAAAGCCGCGGCCGTCCTCGTCGGGAAGGACGCCGAAGGCAAAATCTCGATGCAGTACCGCGGCCCGGGATTTCCCCCGCGCGGCTACGGTCTGCTGGTCGTCGACGACACGTCGCAGCGCGCGATGGGCGTCCTGATTCTCGATCAAGAGGACCCGTCGGGTCATCCGGCGATCGGAACCATCATCGGCGGCAGCACGGCGCTGAATCTGTTCGGGGTGCGGGTGGATTGGGCGAGCGTCAACAATCCACGGTGCCCCTTGTTCGGCGGTCCCGCGTCCACGACGTCGTGAAGTCCCAGCCCACCCCTGTCGCGGTGACGGCGCCGCGACGCGTCGTCGACGGCCGCGAGCGAGTCACCTTGAACACCACTTATGTCCGCGCACTCGAAGCAGCAGGGCTCGTGCCGCTGGCCGTCCCCACCATGCTGGCCGCTGACCGGGCCGGCGCGGCGCTCGCGGCAGTGCGCGGGCTGGTGCTGACGGGCGGCGAGGACGTCGCGCCGGACCGGTACGGCCAGTCGCCGCATCCGCGGCTCGGCGACGTCGATCCCGTCCGCGATGCCGCCGAGCTCGCATTGATCGCGGCGGCACGCGAGCGCGGCCTGCCGATCCTCGCGATCTGCCGCGGCATTCAAATCCTCAACGTCGCGCTCGGAGGAACGCTGTATCAGGATCTGCCCACGGAGCGGCCGAGCGAAATACCTCACAGCGATGAGACCAGCCGGCACGGGATCCGCGTCGAGGCGGGCTCGCGGCTCGGGCGCACGCTCGGCACATCCACCGCGAGCGTGAACAGCCGCCACCATCAGGCGATTCGCGACCTCGCGCCCGGACTCAAAGCGGTCGCGTGGGCCGACGACGGCGTCATCGAGGGCGCGGAGCCGGCCGATCAGGGCGGCCCCTGGATCGTCGCGGTGCAATGGCATCCCGAGGACATGACCGAGCGCGCGCTGTTCGACGGGTTCGCGCGGGCGGTGGCGTGAGCGCGCTGCATCCGTTTCCCTCGACCGAGTGGGTCACCGCGTACGGCGACCAGATCAACTCGAGCGCGGAATACCGCGCCGCGTCCACCGAATGGACGCACGGATCGGTGGCGCTGGTTTTGCCAGCCGCACCGGCGATCGGCGTCGCCGAGGACGTCGCGATCCTGCTCGACCTCGATCGCGGCGTTTGCCGCTCCGCGAGGTTCGTGAAGCGCGAGGAGGCGCGGGACGCGCCGTTCATCCTGACGGCGGAATACCGCTACTGGAAGCAGATCATCAAGAAAGAGCTCGGCCCCATCGCCGGGATCATGCAGCGGAAGGTCTCGCTCGTCGGATCGCTGCCGATCGTCGTCCGGTTCATCAAATCCGCCGAAGCGCTCGTGGACGCCGCCACCCGCGTCCCCACCCGCTTTCTGGACGACGGCGAGGGCAGCCCGTGAGCATGCCGACCGGCGACGTCCTGTCCCGGCTCATCACGCTGTCGCAGGAGCTCGCCGGCGCCTATCGACCGGCGACCATCATCGAGATCGTGACCCGCCTGGTGACCGAGCAGCTCGCCCCCGCCCGACTCTCGGTCATGCTGCTGGACCTGGACAGTAACCGGCTCGCGATCGCCTATCACAATGGCCCCCGGCCGCCCAGCACCGACGATCCGATGTTGCAGCTCGCGCTGCGCCGCGGCCCGCTCGTCTTTCCCGACCGCGTCGCCGAGCGCGCCGCGGAGCTCGGCGTGACGATCGAGGGCCCGGCGCCGGCGTGCTGGCTCGGCATTCCGATCATGGTGGTGTCCCGCTCCCTCGGCGCCGTGATGATGGAAGGTGACCGGACGGGAGCGCTCGACGACGATGCCTTGATGTTCGCGCGAGCCGTGCTCGCCCAGGCCGGAATCGCGCTCGAGAACGCGCGCCTCGTGGAGCTGTTGTCGAGCGGCAAGCGGGAGTGGGAGCAGACGGTCGACGCGTTCAACCAGGCGATTTGCTATCTCGACCCCCAGGGCGCCGTGCGTCGCGCCAATCGCGTGTTCGCCGAGCTGATCAAGCTGCCGGTCACCGCGCTTCCGGGGCGGCCGTGGCTGACACTGCTGCCGCCGTCGTGGGTGGACCCGGTGGCGCGTCTCCTGACGCCGGACGGGGCGTTCACGCCGGTCGAAGTGCGCGCCGGCGAGCGCACGCTGCAGGTGAGCGCGATTCGCTCGGGCGAGCCGGGCGCGATGGTGCTGCTGTTCGAGGACCAAACGGAAAAACGCCGGCTGCAGGAGCAGCTGCTGCAGTCTGAAAAAATGTCGGCGATCGGCCAGCTGATCGCGGGCGTGGCGCACGACCTCAACAATCCGCTCGCGTCCGTCGTCGGCTTCAGCGACCTGCTCGGCGAAGCGGGCGACATCCCGCCCCGGCTCGCCGAGCCGCTGGCCGTCATCCGGCAGGAAGCCGAGCGCGCCTCGGCGATCGTGCGCAACCTGCTGTCGTTCGCACGGCGCCAGGAGGGCGAGCGGAAGCTGCAGTCGATCCGCCCGATTCTCGAGTCCACTCATCAGCTGCTCAAGAACCAGCTCCTGGCCGCGCGGATCGAGCTGACGCTCACCTTCGAGCCCGGCTTGCCCGAGGTCGAGGTGCATGCGAATCAGATCAAGCAGGTGTTCGTGAACATCATCAACAACGCCGCGCAGGCGATCACGACGATGCGCGCCCGCGCCGGCGTGGGCGGCGGCCGCATTGAGATCGCGACGAAATGCGAGCCCGACGGCCTGTCGGTGAATATCTCCGACGACGGCCCCGGCATTCCGGAAGACGTCGCGCAGCGTGTGTTCGAGCCGTTCTTCAGTACCAAGTCCGAGGGCGAAGGGACGGGGCTCGGGCTCTCGATCTGCCTCGGGATCGTGAAGGAGCATGGCGGCAACATCACCGTCGATCCGGGCGGCGCGGGCAGCGGGCGCGGCGCGACATTTATCGTTGAGCTGCCCACCGGCCTTCACTCCGCATTAGCCCCGAGTACTTCCGATGGTGACGACACGGCGAGCGTCACGCCGGCGACGGCGAGACCGTCCCCAGCACCGCCGCCACCGGTGCCCGTCGTCCCCGAACGGCCGGAGCGGCTGCGGGTACTCGTGGTAGATGACGAACCGCACATTCTCCATTACATGCAGGCGACCCTCGAAAGCTGGGGGCACGAGGTCGTGCTCGCGCGCGACGGCAGCCAGGCCTTGAAGCGCGCGCTGATGCAGCCCTTCGATCTCATCATCTGCGATCTCCGCATGCCGCGGCTGGGAGGACGCGAGATGTTTCACACGCTCGCGCGGATGCATCCCTCCGTCGCCGACCGGATCATTTTCGCGACCGGCGACACCGTTCGCGGCGACACGCTGCAATTCCTCGAAGAGTTGGGCCGCCCGTTTCTTCAGAAGCCCTTCAAGCTCGATGCACTGCGACGCGTACTCGCCGGAGTCGTGAAAGTCCCGGCGTAGCAGGCGGCCGGCGTGCGCGTCCTTCAGGTCGATTCAGGCCGCGAGTGGCGCGGTGGCCAGGCGCAGGTCTGGCTGCTGTGCCGCGAGCTGATCGGCGTTGGCGGCGTGGAGCAAGTGCTCGTCACGAAACAGGACAGCGAGCTGGCACGCCGCACCGCCGCGGCCGGCGTGCAGGTCCAGGGGACCGCGTGGGACATCGGCCTCGACCCGCGAGCCTGGTGGCAGCTACGCCGGTCGATCTCGTCGTTTCAGCCCGACATCATTCACGTCCATGACAGCCATTCCCTGACGCTGGTCGCGACGGTGGCGATGGGTCGGCACGTCGTCGCGACGCGGCGCGCGGAGTTCCATATCGGCCGCTTCGGCGCCTGGCGCCGCCCGGATCGCATCATCGCCATTTCGGAAGCGGTAAAGCGCGTGCTGGTCGGCGACGGCATCGCCGCCGACGCCGTGGTCGTGGTGCCCGACGGCATCGACGCCGACGCGGTGCGTCGCGCCGCAGCCGAGCCGCCGCCGCTCGACATGCGCCGGCGCCTGCGCATCCCGTCCAACCATCACATCGTCGTCAACGCCGCCGCGCTGACCGGCGAGAAAGACCATCGCACCCTCGTGCGCGCGGCCGGCCACGCGCGCGCGCTGGCCCCCGATCTGCACTGGATCATCGCCGGTGAAGGACCGCTCGAGTCGCAGATCGCGGATGAGATCGCCCGGCTCGGCCTGCAGGATCGCGTGCACCTCGTCGGCTTCGTGGATCGCATCGACGCGTTGATCGCCGAAGCGAACGTGTTCGTCTTATCCTCGCGACAGGAAGGATTGGGCAGCGTGATCCTTCATGCCTTGGCGCTCGATCGTCCGGTTGTCGCGACGGCCGCCGGCGGCATCCCCGAGATTCTCCCCGGCGAGGCGCTCGTCCCGCCGGGCGCCGCCGAGCCACTGGCGCAAAAGGTGGTCGCCGCCCTGCACCGGCCTGTCGTCCTCCCCTATCCCTCCCGCTTCAGCGCTAACGCCATGGCAAATGGAGTCTTGGACGTCTATCGCGCCTTCTTCTAGATTGCAGGGCCATGATCTACGTCTGTGTGCCGGTCCATAACGAGGCGAGCACCGTCGGGCTCGTGCTCTGGAAGGTCCGTCAGGTGTTCACGGCCTTCCAGCGCGAGTACCAGATCATCACGTGTGACGACGCTTCGACGGACGGCACGGCCGACGTCCTGACCTCGTACGCCCGCGTCCTGCCGCTGACCGTGATCACGCACCGCACGCGCGAAGGGTACGCCAAGAGCCTCGAGGAGCTGCTGCGGACGGCACTGCAACGCACCGATCGACCGAAGCGCGATTGCGCCATCACCCTGCACGCCGACTTCGTCCACGCGCCCGAAACCATGGAAGAGATGGTCAAGCGGCTCGAGTCGGGCGCAGATCTCGTGGTCGCCGAGCAGGGCAAGCTGTTGGGCACTCGGACCTGGGCGGAGCGATGGGTACGGCAGTGGGCCCCGCGGCTGCTCCGCGTCGGCGGAGGAGTGAAGGACTCGCTGTCCGGATTCGTGGCCCTGCGCCTGATCGTTCTGAAGCAGGCCACGCGGGGAGGCGAGGCGCGGCTGCTGACCACCGACGGCTGGTCCGCCAACGCGGAGCTGCTCGCGCGTCTCGGCGCGCATGCCCGAAGGATCGAGCTCGTTCCCAGCGCGGCGCGCTACGACCTGAAGCAGCGACCCTCCCGTTCCAGGCCGTGGCAGCAGCTGCTGTCGGCCTGGCGAGCGCGGGGCCTGGTCAGCGCGGCGCGCAAAGGGGTGGCGCCGCTCATCCTCCTCGCGATTCTGGCGGCGAGTCGACTGCACGCCCAAGACACGGTGTGCACGGGCAAGCCGGTGAACTCACCGCCGGCGTTGCGGCCAATCCCCGTCGTCACGTTTCCCGTCGGCGAGCGGCTCTCTTTCAGCGCGAAATACGGGATCTTCAGCGTCGGCAGCGCGGTGATGGAAGTCGTGGGGATCGACACGGTGCACGGCATGGAGACCGTGCACATCCGGTTTCGCATCACGGGCGGCGCGCTCTGGTATCATCTGGACCAGACGATCGAGTCGTGGGTGGGGCGTTACGATTTTCGCTCGCGCCGCTTCTCGTCGGTGCAAGACGAGCGCGATCGGCACCGCGAGCACCGCTACGAGATTTTTCCCGACTCGGGGTTTTACAGAGAAGTTGGGCGCGACACGACGTTCGCCACCGTTCTCGAGCCACTCGATGACGCGTCTTTTCTGTACTGGATCCGAACGGTGCCGCTGGAGGTCGGGAAGCGGTATGAGTACGCCCGCTACTTTCGGCCCGACCGCAATCCCGTCATCGTCGAAGTCGTCCGTCGCGAGCACGTGAGCGTCGCCGGGAAGAAGTGGCGCGCGCTCGTCGTACGCCCCAAGATTCCCCAGGGCCGCGGCATCTTCGCCGAGAAGTCGGAGACCTTGATCTGGCTGTCGGACGACGCGCAGCGGCTGGTGCTCGCGATTCAATCCAACTTTTCCTTCGGGCAAGTGACGCTGAAGCTCAAGGACTACGTGGAGCCATGACCGACTATCGCGAAGCCGACTTCTCCCGCCTCAACACCGTCCCCATCGTCAACCGTCCCAACAAAGTCGATCCTTCACTCCTTGCGCAGCCACCGCGCTCGGGCGGCGCCGCCCCGAGCTTCGAGGACTTCGTCGCGGCGCTCCCGTCGATTCTCGCGGCACAGGATCTTCGCTTCCTCGTCGATCAGTGGGTGGCGGCAACGGGACGGCGCGCCGTCGTCGCGATGCTCGGCGGTCACGTCATCAAGGTCGGGCTTGGTCCCCTGCTCATCGCGCTGATCAAGCGGCGCGCCGTCACCGTTGTGGCGATGAACGGCAGCGCCGCGATCCACGACTTCGAGCTCGCCGCGTACGGGGGCACCAGCGAGGACGTTGCCGCCGGGCTGGGTGACGGCACGTTCGGCATGGCGGAGGAAACAGGGCGCGAGATGAACGCCGCGCTCGCCAAAGGCGTGCAGGCGAAGCAGGGAGCGGGACAGGCGCTCGCCGAATACCTGCGCGCGCGCAAGGACCTGCCGGGACGTGACGTGTCGGTGCTCATCGCCTGCGCGGAGCTCGGCGTGCCGGTGACCGTGCACACGGCGATCGGCGCCGAGATCATTCACCAGCATCCGTCGGCCGACGGTGCCGTCCTCGGCGCGACGAGTCACCGCGACTTCAAGCGCCTCGCCGGCGCCCTGCCGGACCTCGATGACGGCGGCCTTGTCCTGAACCTCGGCAGCGCGGTCGTGATGCCGGAGGTATTTCTGAAGGCGTTGACCGTGGCCCGGAATCTCAACGCGGGGCGGCCGAAGAATTTCACGGCCTGCGACTGCGACATGCAGCGCCATTACCGCCCGCGCGTGAACGTCGTCGAGCGGCCGACGCTGGCGGGCGGCCGCGGCATTCAGCTGACGGGCCATCACGAGATCCTGTTGCCGCTGATCGTGTGGGCGGTCTTATCACGACTCGATCGGTAGCGATCGCGCTGGGAGTTGCGGCGGTGCTCGCCTGCACGACGCGGCGAGTCACGCCGCGCGGCCCGCGCGAGATGGTCGCGGTGCCGGGCGGGGCGGACGAGGTCGAGACGGTCGTGCGGCTGGCGTTGACGCTCGACGCCGCGGGTGATGCCCGAGCCGATACGCTGTACGCGTCCGACGCCATGATCATCGAGAACGCGCGCGTGCGGCTGGCGGCACCGCGGTTCGCCGGGATCGTGAGCGGCAAGGATGGACGCATCACGATCACGTCCGCGAATGCGACGGTCGAAGGCCGCCTGGCGTGGGTCTTAGTCGATTATCGTTGGGTCAATCCGGCCGAGCGACGTGCCGAAGTCGGCCGGGCGACGGTCATCTGCGAACGGCGAGACAGCGGCTGGAAGATCGTGCACGCGCACTCGAGCCAGCCGCTACCTTGGGAGCCTTAAGCGTCGGCGGGACGGCCCTTGATCATGTCGCGAATGCGATCCGCCGTCCGCGGACTGACGAGACGCAGCACGATGTAGATGACGAACCCGAAGGCGGCGAGCCACAGCACGGTGCCGGCGATCCCAACGACGAACCCCAGCATGCCGAACAGAAATTTGAGCGCGAGCCACGCGACCACAGCGAGAAGTGCGAACCCTAAAAGGCTCCGGAACATGATTTCCTCCTGGTTGCCCGGTGCGTGTGCAGCGTACGCCTAAATGTCGCACAAAGTTTCTTCCTGTGAAGTCTTAGTCGCGGGCGGCGGCATCATCGGCGCCGCCTGTGCTCGCGCCCTCGCGCTGCGCGGGCGCAAGGTCGTGATCTGCGAACCCGGCCCCGACCCAGCCGCCGCCTCCGCGGCGTCCGCGGGGATCCTGGGACCGCAGATCGAGCGCGCCGACGAAATGCTGCGGGCGCTGGGCTTGCGAGCGCGCGACCTCTACGAGCCGCTCGCGGCGTCGCTGCTCGAAACCACCGGGATCGACATCGGCCTGTGGCGCGAAGGCATCGCGTCGCTCGCGTTCGCAGAAGCCGAAGCCGAGCGCCTGCGGGACGCCGTCGCCGACCAGCGCCAGGCCGGACTGCGCTGCGACTGGCTCGAGCCTCCCGAGGTCGCGGAGCGCTTCCCTGCCACGGCGCCGTGTCTCGGCGCGCTGCTCGCTCCCGAAGACGGCGCGGTCGATGCGCCCGCGTTGACTCGCGCGCTGCGCGCGGATGCGCAGCGCGCCGGCGCGCAGACCATCACGGCGCGCGTCACTCGCCTCAGCACGATTCTTGGCCGTGTCACGGGCGCCGAAACGTCGGCGGGAAAAATTCGCGCGGAGCACGTCGTGATCGCGGCAGGCTCGTGGTCGCCGCGCATCGAGCATCTGCCGCGCACCCTGCCGGTCGAGCCGGTGCGCGGCCAGATGGCCGCCGCGCCCTGGCCGCCCAACATGCCGCGGACCGTGCTGTACTACGAGCACAGCTACGTGCTCGCGCGCAGCGGCGAGGCGATCTTCGGAAGCACGATGGAGCAGGTCGGCTTCGACGGCGGCGTCACCGATGCCGGCGTGCGCGACATCGTCGCCGCGGCTCGCCGGTTACTGCCCGGTCTCCCGGCCAAGCCCACACGCACCTGGGCCGGACTACGCCCACTCACGCCGGACGGCCGGCCTATCGTCGGACCCGATCCCGAGGTGCGGGGCTTATGGTATGCCACCGGCCACGGTCGCAACGGCGTGCTGCTCGCCGGCCTCACGGGCGATATCATCGGCGATCTCGTCACCACGGGCGCCACCGAGGTAGAGATTGCCTCTCTCGCCCCCGAGCGATTTACTTCATAGATGTTTCGCAGTTGTGCCTTTTGTAACGCGTCATTCGATGGTGATGGGGGTCCCTCGGGCCTCGGCGTCGGGCGGCGCATTGCGTTCGACGAGTGGAAGGGCCGGCTGTGGGTCGTCTGCCCACGGTGCAGTCGCTGGAATCTCACGCCGTTCGACGATCGACTCGAGCACATCGAGGCCGTCGCCCGCGCGGCCGCCACGGGCCGCATCGCGGCATCGACGGACCAAGTCTCACTGATCCGCTTCCAACAATACGATTTCGTGCGCATCGGAAAGCCGCCACGCGTCGAGCTGTCGACCTGGCGCTACGGCGAGCGGCTGCGCAATCGCCAGCGCGAGCGGATGAGAGTCGTCGTGCCACTCACGATCGCCGCGATCGGCCTCGGCGTCGCGGCCAACGTGGCGGCCGGCGGCGGATTCGGCGTGGTCATCTGGAACGTCCACCGGCTCGCCGACTGGGTCTACTTGAGCCTGATGGGCCGACGCAAGATCCTGATCGCCGAGCCTCCGGTCTGCGCGCACTGCGGCACGCTCATGGAGCTGCGCGCGAAGCACGTGCAGCACGCGCGTCTCGTCCCCGACGCGCATGCGGAGATGGCGGTCGTGCTCAGTTGTCCCCGCTGCCAGCATGAAGGCGCCCAACTCACCGGGAGCGACGCGATCCAGGTGGTGCGTCAGGGTCTGACGTACTTGAACGTCGCGCGCGCCGGTCGCAAACGCGCGGAAGACGCCGCGCGCGAGGTCGATGCCGCCGGCGGGCCCGACCAGTTGGTGCGCGAGATCTCGCGGCGGGAGTTGACGCTGCGCTCACTGCGACCGGAGCGCGGCCTGGCGCTCGAAATGGCGGTCGATGAGCGGGCCGAGGTCGAAGAGCTCGAGCGGCAATGGCGGGAGGCGGAGGAGATCGCGGACATCGCCGACGGGACGCTGAGCACCTTCAGCGATATCGAGAAAGAACTCGAGCGGCTCAAGAACCGGCGTGGAGATCAACCGTCCGGTTGAAAAATGCTCTACCCCGCCTCAGACTCAATGGCTATCTTCGACTTCCATGGCCGCCCCCCTCGTTCAGATAAGCCCCCTCCCTGCGCCTCCAGGCGAAGGCAGGAAGCCAACCTGGCTGAAGGTAAAGGCGCCGGGAGGTCCCAACTATTTGACGCTCAAGCGGATGATGCGCGACCTGAAGCTCCATACGGTCTGCGAGGAAGCGCATTGCCCGAACGTCGGAGAATGCTGGGAGCACAAGGCGGCCACGTTCATGATCCTGGGCGACGTGTGCACGCGCAACTGCGCGTACTGCGCGGTCGCGCACGGCACGCCGGCGCCGCTCGATACAAACGAACCGCAGCGCCTGGCCGACGCCGTCACGCAAATGGGCCTGAAGCACGTCGTCATCACGAGCGTGGATCGCGACGACTTGCCGAACGGGGGCGCCGAGATCTTCGCGGACTGTATCGCGGAAATCCGGCGCCGGATGCCCGAGACTTCAATCGAGGTCCTGATCCCCGACTTCAAAGGCAATCCCGCAGCGCTCCGCATCATCGTCGACGCCCGACCCGATATCCTGAATCACAATCTCGAGACCATCGATCGCCTCTATCGCATCGCCCGGCCGGGCGGCCGCTACCGCCGCGCCCTGGAGCTGCTCGACCGCGCGAAGGAAATGGACGGCGAGATGCTCACCAAGTCCGGCATTATCGTGGGGCTCGGCGAAGACTGGGATGAGCTGCTGGTCGCGCTGCGCGATCTCCGAGCCGCCCGTGTCGACATCGTCACCATCGGCCAGTACCTCCGTCCATCCGACCAACATCTCCCCATCGCGCGCTGGTACACGCCTGACGAGTTCGCCGAGCTGAAGCGCTACGGCATGTCGCTCGGCTTTCGTCATGTGGAGTCGGGACCGCTGGTCCGCTCCAGCTATCACGCATGGGAGCAAGTGGAGGCCGCAACGGCATGACCGCAACCGCCCGCGCACCAAAAGACACCGCCCAAGCCGAGCTGCACCTGCGCATGCTGCGCCAGATGCTGCTCATTCGCCGCTTCGAAGAGAAGGCCGCGGAGGCATACGCGCTCGGCAAGATCGGCGGCTTCTGCCATCTCTACATCGGCCAGGAGGCGGTCGCCGTCGGAGCTCTCGCGGCGCTGAAGCCCGACGACTACGTCATCTGCTCCTATCGCGAGCACGGCCAGGCGCTGATCAAAGGCATCCCGTCCCGCGCCGTCATGGCCGAGCTGTTTGGGAAGGCGACCGGCTGCTCGAAGGGCAAGGGCGGCTCGATGCATCTGTTCGACGCGAAGCAGGGCTTCATGGGCGGCCACGGCATCGTCGGCGGGCACATTCCGCTGGGCGCCGGGCTCGCATTCGCCAGCAAGTATCAGAACAACGGAAAGATCTGCGTCTGCTTCTTCGGTGAAGCCGCGGTCAACATCGGCGCCTTCCACGAGACGTTGAACATGGCGTCGGTGTGGAAGCTGCCGGTCATTTTCATCTGCGAAAACAACCGCTACGGCATGGGGACCGCGTTCGAGCGTGTCGCCGCCGTGACCGACATCGTCGAGCACGCATGCAGTTACGACATGGCGGCCGAGCTGGTGGACGGGATGAACGTGTTGACCGTCTACGACGCGACGCGCCGGGCCGTCGAGCGGGCGCGCAAGCACAGCCATCCGACGCTGCTCGAGGTTCGGACGTACCGTTTCATGGGCCATTCGATGTCCGACCCGCTGCACGGCGTGTATCGCACGAAGGACGAAGTCGAAGAACAGAAAGCGCGCGACCCGATCACGCAGCTCGCTGCCAAGCTCAAAGACGAGAGCGTGATCGATCAGGCCGCGCTCGACGCGCTCGACTCCGAGATCCATGCGGAGGTCGAGGATGCGGTGAAGTTCGCGGACGAAAGCCCCGATCCCGAGCCGGGCGAGCTCTACACCGACCTGTTGGTCGACTGATGGCGACACTCACCTACCGGGACGCCCTGAACCAGGCGCTGCGCGAAGAGATGCAGCGCGACCCGAACGTCTTCCTGATGGGCGAGGAAGTCGGCGTCTATCAGGGCGCCTACAAGGTCAGCCGCGGCCTGCTCGAGGAGTTCGGCCCGCAGCGCGTCGTCGATTCGCCGATCGCGGAATTGGGGTTTGCGGGGATCGGCGTCGGCGCCGCCATGGGCGGTCTCCGCCCCGTCATCGAGTTCATGACCTGGAACTTCGCGCTGCTCGCGCTCGATCAGATCGTCAATTCCGCCGCCAAGATGTTGTACATGTCGGGCGGCCAGATTCCGATGCCGATCGTGTTTCGCGGTCCCAACGGCGCCGCGCTGCAGCTCGCGTCGCAGCACTCGCAGGCGTGGGAGAGCTGGGTGTCGCACATCCCCGGCCTCAAAGTCGTGGCGCCGGCGACGCCGGCGGATGCCAAGGGGCTGCTCAAGTCCGCGATCCGCGACAACAATCCGGTGATCGTGCTCGAAGGCGAAATGCTCTACAACCAGAAAGGCGACGTCCCCGACGGGGAGCACATCGTGCCGATCGGTCGCGCGGAGGTGAAGCGTGAGGGCAAGGACGTCACGCTGATCTGTCACTCCAAAACGCTGACGGTCGCGCAGAAGGCGGCCGAACAGCTCGCCGAGCAGAACGTGTCCGCCGAGGTGCTCGACCTGCGGTCGCTGCGACCGCTGGACGAGGCGGCGATCCTCGAGTCCGTCAAGAAGACGAATCGCGCGGTGGTCGTCGAAGAAGGCTGGCCGCACGCGGGGATCGGCGCACAGGTGGTGGACCTGATCCAGCGCGACGCGTTCGACGATCTCGACGCGCCGGTGCAGCGCGTGACTCAGGCCGACGTGCCGATGCCGTACAACAAGCTGCTCGAGCGCGCCGCGAAAGCGTCGCCCGAGAAGGTCGTCGCCGCCGCTCGGCGCGTCCTCTACCTCGAGTAACTCCGTCCATGGCGACCAAAGTCCACATGGAAGCGCTCTCGCCCACGATGGAAGAGGGGCGCCTCGTGAAGTGGACGAAGCACGAGGGCGACGCGGTGAAGTCGGGCGACACGCTGGCGGAGGTCGAGACCGACAAAGCCGTCATGGAGCTCGTCGCGCGCGCCGACGGCCAGCTGCTCAAGGTCGAGGTCAAGGAAGGCACGACGGTGCCGGTCGGAAACGTCGTCGCCTGGATTGGGAAGCCGGGGGAAAAAGTCGACGGAGCCGAGAGTCCGGAGCCGGGAACTGCGGCCCCGAAGCCCGCTCCCGCGCCGGCACCCAAGCCGGCACCTGCGCCGGCGCCCACGGCACAACCCAA
>DATDEZ010000120.1:0-9834 GCA_036522875.1 Gemmatimonadales bacterium
CGCCTCAACCTCGCGCAGGCCGTGCTCGGCGGCCGCCGCGTGCTGTTGCTCGACGAGATCTTTTCAGGACTCGATGCCATCGCCCGGCGCGATCTCCGCGGCCGCATTGCGCGGTTGGCTGCGGACGGGGTGGCCATCTTGATTGCCTCGCGCGATCCCGCCGCGCTCGAGCGCCTCGCGGCACGCGTGCTCGTCATGAAAGGCGGTCGCGTGGTGCGCGCCGGCTCCCTGAGCTCGGTGCTGGGCGAGCGGATCCTGGAAGTGATTTTGGACGCCCCGCCGCCCGAGCCGCCGCCCGGATTCCGCATCACCGCCTCCGGGCTGGAGGCGTCGCTTGCGGGTCGCACCGTCGAATCGGCGTTAGCGCTGTGTCACGCCCATCGCCTGCCGGTGCGGGCCTCGCGGGTCCGCGTCAAATCGCTGGAGGAGGTTGTCCTGGAAACCCACGACGCCCGCTAGTACGTTTCGCCGCTAATGGCCCCCGCCGTGGCGCTTCCGCACGTTTCGCTCTTCAATACGCTCACTCGTCGCGTCGAGCCGCTCGTGCCGCTCGCACCGCCGCGCGTCACGCTGTACACCTGCGGGCCCACGGTCTGGAATTTCGCGCACATCGGTAACTTCCGAACGTTCTTGTTCGAAGATCTGCTACGGCGCTGGCTCGAGTACTCGGGCTACGACGTGTTCCAAATCATGAATTTGACCGACGTGGACGACCGCACGATCAAGGCCGCGCGTCAGGCGGGCAAGTCGCTCGTCGCGCACACCGCGCCGTTCACCAAAGCGTTCTTCGAGGATCGCGATTACCTGCGAATCACGCCGGCGCACGTGTACACCGAGGCCACGACGTACATGCCGCAGATGATCGCGCTGGTCGCGAAGCTTCTCGAGAAGGGCGTGGCCTACAAAGGCGAGGACGGGTCGGTCTACTTCGCGCTCGCCAAGTTTCCGGCCTACGGCCGGCTGTCGCGGCTCGACACCCGCGAGATCAAGGTCGGCGCGCGCGTGTCGAGCGACGAATACGCGAAAGGCGATCCCTCGGACTTCGCGCTCTGGAAAAAAGCGGACGACGAAGACGAAGCGGTGGGCGCCGCCTGGGACGCGCCGTTCGGCCGCGGGCGGCCGGGCTGGCATCTCGAGTGCTCCGCGATGTCGCTCGAGGAGATTCGGAAATGCTGCGGCGTGCAGACGCTCGACATCCATTGCGGCGGCATCGATCTGATCTTCCCGCACCACGAAAACGAGATCGCCCAGTCGGAAGGCGCGACGGGCCAGCCGTTCGCGCGCCACTGGGTGCACGGGGAGTTCTTGAACGTGCGCGGCACGAAGATGTCGAAGCGGCACGGGAATTTTCTCACGGCGCGGGATCTCAAGGAGCAGGGTGTCGACGCCGCGGCGATCCGGTTGCTGTTTTTTCAAACGCATTACCGGCAGCCCGTCGATTTCAACGACGACGCGCTCGCGGGAGCGACGGAGGGCGTGAAGCGACTCGGCGAGTTTCATGCGCGATTGAAGCGGGGAAGCGGTGAAAAGGGCGAGGTCGGATCCGAACTGGCCCAAAACCTCGAGCGCGACGTCAGGGCCGCGATGAACGACGATCTCAACGCGCCGCGAGCCATGGCGGCGCTGTTCGACTTTGTGCGCGAGGCGAATCGCGCGTTGGACCAAGGCGCCGGCGGGACGAGCGCGGCGTTGGCGACGCTGGAGCGCATCATGGGCGTGTTCGACGTGCTCCCGACGGCGCGGCCGGTCGATGCGGCGCTGGCCGGTTGGGTCGAGGAACGCATTGCCGCCCGAGCGCAGGCCCGTAAGTCCAAGGATTTCAAGGCTGCCGACGCGATCCGCGCCGAGCTCGTCGCGAAGGGTGTGGAGATCGAGGACACGCCGCAGGGCACGAAGTGGAAGACCCGCTGACCGGACCTAAGTCGTTCGAAGTCCTACCCTTGCTAAGCTCTCGAACCCCGTCTAAGATACGAGTCTGTCGGATTTGAGCCTCAAACCAGCTGACGTAGCTCAATGGTAGAGCAGCTGATTTGTAATCAGCAGGTTAAGGGTTCGAGTCCCTTCGTCAGCTCACTGTCGAAGAATTATCGAGGAACCAACAAACCCCGCGCGCGGCGACACGCGGGGTCTGTTGTCAGTGGAAGCCTGTCCTGAGGGTCCGAAGGACCCGAAGGAACCAGTGATGATGGCGGGGCACGGTGGGGTGCCCGAGCGGCCAAAGGGAGCAGACTGTAAATCTGCCGCGCTTAGCGCTACGAAGGTTCGAATCCTTCCCCCACCACTTTGTGGCGCGCGGGCGTAGCTCAGTTGGTAGAGCATCAGCCTTCCAAGCTGAGGGTCGCGGGTTCGAGCCCCGTCGCCCGCTTTATCCTGAGGGACCGAAGGGCCCGAAGGATCTGGGCCCGACGCTCGCGTAGCTCAGTCGGTAGAGCGCGTCCTTGGTAAGGACGAGGTCACCGGTTCAATCCCGGTCGCGAGCTCTGAAATCTGGGAGGCGTGACAAGGCGTAAGAAGGCGTAGAACAGCGTACGCCTTTTCACGCAGTCATACGCAGTCAACACGCAGTTTTTTGAGGAGCAAATGGCCAAGGCCAAATTTGAAAGAACCAAGCCCCACGTGAACGTGGGCACGATCGGCCACGTCGATCACGGGAAGACGACGCTGACGGCGGCGCTGACGAAGGTCTCGGCCGACAAGGGCCTCGGGACCTACGTGAGCTACGATCAGGTCGCGAAGGCGTCCGAGTCGCAGGGCCGGCGTGACGCCACGAAGATTCTGACGATCGCGACGAGCCACGTCGAGTACTCGACGCCCGAGCGCCACTACGCGCACGTCGATTGCCCGGGGCACGCCGACTATGTGAAGAACATGATCACGGGCGCCGCGCAGATGGACGGCGCGATCCTCGTTGTCAGCGCGGTCGACGGCCCGATGCCGCAGACGCGCGAGCACATTCTGCTGGCGCGCCAGGTGAACGTGCCGTACATCGTGGTCTTCCTCAATAAGTGCGACCTGGTGGACGACCCGGAGCTGCTCGACCTGGTCGAGCTCGAGGTGCGGGAGCTGCTCAGCAAGTATCAGTTCCCGGGCGATGACGTGCCGGTGGTTCGCGGCGCCGCGCTGAAGGCGATCGAAGGCGACAAGCAGTGGGTCGCGAAGATCGAGGAGCTGCTCAGCGCCCTCGACAAGAACATTCCGGTGCCGAAGCGCGAGATCGACAAGCCGTTCCTCATGCCGGTCGAGGACGTGTTCTCGATCACGGGGCGCGGCACGGTCGCGACCGGCCGTATCGACCGCGGCAAGGTGAAGGTCGGCGAGGAAGTCGAGATGGTGGGTTTCGGGACCGACAAGAAGACCGTCGTCACGGGCGTCGAGATGTTCCGCAAGCTGCTCGATGAGGGCCAGGCGGGCGACAACGTCGGTCTGTTGCTGCGCGGCATCGAGAAGGACCAGATCGAGCGCGGCATGGTGCTCGCGAAGCCCGGCTCGATCAAGCCGCACACGAACTTCGAGGCGGAAGTCTACGTCCTGACGAAAGAGGAGGGCGGCCGTCACACGCCGTTCTTCAAGGGCTATCGCCCGCAGTTCTATTTCCGTACGACGGACGTGACGGGCAACGTCGAGCTGCCGGCGGGCGTCGAGATGGTGATGCCGGGCGACAACACGAAGATGACGATCGAGCTGATCACGCCGATCGCGATGGAAGAGCAGCTGCGTTTTGCGATCCGCGAGGGTGGCCGGACGGTCGGCGCTGGAGTGGTGACGAAGATCTTGAAGTAATTCGACATTCGGCATGCGGCGTGTGGCATCGACGGAAGATGCCACATGCCGAATGCCACATGCCGCATGTGAGGGGTTAGATGCCGCGCGAGAACATCATCATGGAATGCACGGTGTGCAAAAGCCGGAACTACTTCACGACGAAGAACCGGCGCAAGCATCCTGAGCGGGCGGAGTGGAAGAAGTTCTGCCCGCGCTGCAACAAGCAGCAGGCGCACAAGGAATCGAAGTAGATGGCAACGGATGTCGTGACCGGCACGGGGACCGGAACAACCCCCGAGCCTCGAGGGGGAGCCCCCGGCACCATCGGCCGCTTCCTGCAGTTCCTGCGCGACGTGCGCAACGAGCTGCGCAAAGTGACGTGGCCGACTTGGGACGAGCTCAAGAAGGCGACGACGGTGATCGTCATCTTCGTCGCCATTCTCGGCATCATGATTGGTCTCATGGATACGCTGTTCCAGGAGATCTTCGTGAAGCTCGTGGCGAGACTGTTCTGATATGCCCGACCTGCGCTGGTATGCCATCCAGACGACGGCGGGGCACGAGAACAAAGTCCGGAACCTGATCGCGCGCCGCATTGCCGAAGACACGCGCGCGGACGCGGAGAAGCCGATCCGTCAGGCCCTGGTCCCCACGCAGGACGTCGTGGAGATCAAGAACGGCAAGAAGGTGAACGTCGAGCGGAAGATCTACCCGGGCTACGTGCTCGTGGAAATGGACTTGAATCAGGAGACCATTCACACGATCAACGGCATCCAGGGCGTGATCAAGTTCGTGGGAACCGGCCGCCTGCCGATGCCGTTGCGTCCGGACGAGGTGAACCGCCTGCTCGGCGTCGAAGAGGCGATCAAGGAAGAGGAGCCGGCGGAGGCGATCCCGTTCCTCGTCGGCCAGGTCGTGGAGATCACGGAAGGGCCGTTCTCGGATTTCAGCGGGACGGTGCAGGAAGTGCTGCCGGACAAGGGCAAGGTCCGCGTTTCGGTGGCGCTGTTTGGACGGCCGACATCGGTCGAGTTGGATTACTTGCAGCTGAAGGCTCACTGACCACGGAATGCGTGGGAGTCCGCGCCTAGCGGACGCTAATAGAGGAAACGATGGCCAAACCAGTCACTGCAATCGTCAAGCTGCAGGTGCCGGCCGGACAGGCCACACCGGCGCCGCCGGTGGGGACGGCACTCGGCCCCCACGGCGTGAATATCATGGACTTCGTGAAGCAGTTCAACGCGAAGACGGCAAGCGCGCAGGGCATGGTCACGCCCGTCGTCGTGACGATCTACAAGGACCGCACCTTCACCTTTGTGACCAAGACCCCGCCTGCCGCGGTCTTGCTCAAGAAGGAAGCGGGGATCGAGAAGGGCTCGCCCACCTCGAACCGCGAGAAGGTCGGCAAGGTGACGCGCGCCCAGCTCAAGAAGATCGCCGAAATCAAGATGCAGGACCTGAACGCGACGGACCTCGAGGGCGCGATCAACATGATCGCGGGGACGGCGCGCTCCATGGGCCTCACGGTGGAGGGCTGATGCGGACGCACGGGAAGAAATACCGGGCCGCCGCGCAGACCCTCGAGCCGCGCAAGCTCTACGCGGCACCGCAGGCCGTCGAGCAGGTCAAGAGCGCGGCCTTCGCGAAGTTCGACGAGTCGGTGGACGTCGCGGTCCGGCTGGGCGTCGATCCGAAGCACGCCGATCAGATCGTGCGCGGCACCGTCTCGTTGCCGCACGGCACGGGGAAGAAGGTCCGCGTGCTCGTGATCGCGCAGGGTGACAAGGCGAAAGAAGCGGAAACGGCCGGCGCGGACTTCGTCGGCGTCGAGTACGTCCAGAAGATCAAGGACGGCTGGCTCGACACCGACGTCATCGTCGCCACGCCCGACGTCATGGGCCAGCTCGGCGCGCTCGGAAAGGTCCTCGGGCCGCGCGGTCTGATGCCGAACCCGAAGGCCGGCACCGTGACGATGGACGTGACGAAAGCGGTGAAGGAGCTGAAAGCGGGCAAGATCGAGTTTCGCGTGGACAAGAGCGGGATCGTGCACGCGGCGGTGGGCAAGAAGTCGTTCACGGCGCAGCAGCTCGCGGACAATCTGCAGGCCTTCATGGATGCGATCGTCAAGGCGAAGCCGTCGGCGGCGAAAGGCCATTACATCCGTTCCGTGACGGTCTCGAGCACGATGGGGCCGGGCGTGCGAGTCGATCCGGCGGGGTACCACGTATGAACCGCACGAAGGCGCAGAAACAGGAGATGGTCACGACGCTGACGGCGCAGGTCGCCAAGGCGCAGACCATTTACGTCACCGATTTTACCGGCCTCAACGTGGCCCACATCACGGATCTCCGCCGCCGCCTCCGCGCGGTCGGTGTCGAGTACGTGGTGGTGAAGAACACGCTCGCGAAGCGGGCGTTGACGGAATCGCAGCGCCAGCAGGGCGGACTGGAGGAGCATCTCGCCGGTCCAACCGCACTGGTGCTGGCAGGCGCGGATCCCGTGAGCGCGGCCAAGGTGCTCGCGGATTTCGCGAAAGAATTCGAGAAACCCGCGATAAAGATCGGCTTGGTGGAGGGGAAGCCGATCTCGTCCGCCCAGGTCAAGAGCCTGGCGGCGTTGCCCTCCAAGCAGCAGCTGCTCGCGCAGCTGGGCGGCGCCCTGCAGGCGCCGATGGCGGGATTCCTCGGAGTGTTGAACGGACTGCTGTACTCGATGGTCGGCGCTCTCGAAGCGCTCAAAGAACAACGCGCCGCCAGCGGCGCTGCCACTCAACAGAGTTAGGGAGAACACAATGGCAACGCAGACGATGAGTAAGGACGACATTCTCGACGCCATCGGCAACATGTCGGTGTTCGAGCTGGCGGAGCTGATCGAGGCGTTCAAGAGCAAGTTCGGCGTGACCATCGCCGCTCCGGCGGCGGCGCCGGCGGGCGGCGCGGCGGGTGGCGCGGCCGCGGCGGCTCCGGCAGCCGAAGAGAAGACGGAGTTCACGGTCGTGCTGAAGTCGGGCGGCGAGAAGAAGATTCAGGTGATCAAGGAGATTCGCGCGATCACCAGCCTCGGCCTCAAGGAGGCGAAGGATCTCGTCGAAGGCGCGCCCGGGACCGTCAAAGAGGGCGTGAACAAGCAGGAAGCCGAAGAAATCAAAAAGAAGCTCGAAGCGCAGGGCGCCGTCGTCGAACTGAAGTAGCCTCGCGGACGCGCTGGGCCACGGGGGTCCAGCGCGCAACCCGAGTCTCGCTTCGGTTCTACGACATGCGCGGATTAACTACAACCTGCTCGCTCAGAGCCCCAACGTCCGCCCCCGCATCGCCGTACGGTGCGGGGGAGGCGGGGCCTTTTGCTTTTGTCAATAAGGACGTGACATGACCAAGACGATGTTGCCGCAACTCTCGTTCGCCAAGCTGGAGACGGGGATGCCGATGCCCCACCTCCTCGACATTCAGACGCGCGCGTTCCAGTCGCTGCTGCAGCCGGAACAGAAGGACGGAACGCGCTCCGACGTCGGCCTGGAACGGGTGTTCAAGGACCTGTTCCCGATTCAGGACGTCAACGGGAATTACTCGCTCGAGTTCGTGAAGTATGCGCTCGGCGAGCCGAAATACACGGTCGAAGAGTGCATCGAGCGCGATATGACGTACTCGGTGCCGCTCAAGGCCACGCTGCAGCTCGTGGTGATGGAAGAGGTCGGCGAGGTCACCAAGACCAAGCGGCCGAAGAACATCATCGAAAAGGAAGTCTACCTCGGCGAGCTGCCGATCCTCACGCCGCTCGGCACCTTCGTCATCAACGGCGCCGAGCGCGTCATCGTGTCGCAGCTGCACCGCTCGCCCGGCGTCGTGTTCGAGGAGAGCATCCACCCGAACGGCCAGCGCCTCTTCTCGGCGCGGATCATTCCGTTCCGCGGCTCGTGGGTCGAGTTCACGGTCGACATTCACGACGTGATCTACGTCCACATCGACAAGAAGAAGAAATTCCCGGCGACGGCGCTGCTGCGCGCCTTCGGCTACGGCGGCAACGCCGACATCCTGAAGCTGTTCTACGCGGTGAAGGATATCGACATCACCGGCAAGCTCGAGGGTCGCGCGCAGAAGCGCGAGGTGCTCGGCACGCTGCTGGCGGCGGACGTGCCCGATCCCGAGAACAAGAAGGGCGAGCCGCTCGCCAGGGTCGGCGACGAGCTGACGCTCGAGCGCTTCAACGCGTTCCGCCGCGCCGGCATCACCGCGGTGCGCGTGTTCGCGGGCTACACCTCGCTCGACCTGCGCGACGACGCGCAGCCCACCACCACGCAGCAGGCGCCGAGCCGATACGTGCTGGCGTTCGACGTGGCGGACGCGGACGGTGAAGTCATCGGCGAGGCGGGCAAGGAGCTGTCCGACACGCTGCGCAAGAAGCTGCTCAAGGCCGCCGTGACGAAGGTGGACGTGCTGCTGCCGGCCGGCCGCAGCGAGTCGCCGCTGATCAAGAACACGCTCGCCAAGGATCCGACGCACACCGAGGCGGAAGCGCTGGCCCAGATCTACACGCTGCTCCGGCCCGGCGAGGCGCCGAACATCGAGACGGCGCGCGAGGCGCTGAAGCGCCTGTTCTTCCACCCCAAGCGCTACGATCTGGGGAAAGTCGGCCGCTACAAGATCAATCAGCGGCTGAAGGTGAACATCGCGAAGGATCACACCGTCCTCACCGAGGACGACTTCGTGGCGATCATCCGCTACCTCATCGAGCTGTCGGAAGGCCGCGGCTACACCGACGACATCGACCACCTCGGCAACCGCCGGGTGCGCTCGGTCGGCGAGCTGATCGCCAACCAGTTCTCGGTCGGCCTGTCGCGCATGGCGCGGCTGATCAAGGAGCGGATGAGCATCAACAACGATCCCGAGCGCATCACGCTCGACGATCTGGTGAACGCGCGCACCGTGAGCGCCGTGATTCAGGCGTTCTTCGGCAGCTCGCAGCTGTCGCAGTTCATGGACCAGACGAACCCGCTCGCCGAGCTGACGCACAAGCGGCGCCTGTCGGCGCTCGGCCCCGGCGGTCTCACGCGCGAGCGCGCGGGCTTCGAAGTCCGCGACGTGCACTACAGCCAGTACGGCCGCATGTGCCCGATCGAGACGCCGGAAGGTCCGAACATCGGCCTGATCACCTCGCTGTCGTGCTATGCGCGCGTGAACGAGCTCGGCTTCATCGAGACGCCGTACCGCGTGGTGAAGGACGGCAAGGTCACGGACGAAACGCGCTGGCTGTCCGCGTCGGAAGAAGAGGATTACGCGGTGGCGCAGGCCAACGCGCGCCTGAACGCCGACGGCCGCTTCGCCGACGAGCTGGTGCTGTGCCGCAAGCGGGACGACTACCCGCTGCTGCCGCCGACGAAGATCGACTTCATGGACGTGGCGCCCGAGCAGCTCGTGTCGATCGCCGCGGCCTTGATTCCGTTCCTCGAGCACGACGACGCGAACCGCGCGTTGATGGGCTCGAACATGCAGCGCCAGGCTGTGCCGACCCTCCGTGCGGAAACTCCGCTCGTGGGCACTGGCATGGAGCGCCCTGTCGCCATCGACTCGGGTGTGACGGTCGTCGCCAGCCGCGGCGGCATCGTCGACTCCGTGGACGCTTCGCGCATCGTGGTCCGTGTGCATGACACGGAGACGACCGCCGGCGAGCCGGGCGTCGACATCTACAACCTCACGAAGTACACGCGCTCGAACCAGAACACCTGCATCAACCAGCGTCCGCTGGTGAACGCGGGTGACAACATCGCGCGCGGCGACGTGCTGGCCGACGGCCCGTCGACCGACCTCGGCGAGCTTGCGCTCGGGCAGAACCTGCTCGTCGCGTTCATGCCCTGGAACGGCTACAACTTCGAAGACTCGATCCTCATCTCCGAGCGCGTCGTGCAGGAAGACCGCTTCACCACGATCCACATCGAGGAGCTCACGTGCGTCGCGCGTGACACGAAGCTCGGTCCCGAGGAAATCACCCGCGACATTCCGAACGTCGGCGACGAGGCCCTCAAGGACCTCGACGAATCCGGGATCATCCGTATCGGCGCCGAGGTGAAGCCGGGCGACA
>DATDEZ010000121.1:0-30498 GCA_036522875.1 Gemmatimonadales bacterium
TCTTGCATTTTGCCACACTCTTTCCAATACTGAGCCCCCATGCGTTGGCTCGGCGTGAAATCGTCGACTATTCCGACCGCCCGCGAGCTCCTCCGGCTCGTCTACGTCGGCCGGATGTGCCTGGCGATCGCCATTTATATCACGACGGCCCTGAAAGTCCGGGTCGCCGCGCCGCCGGACATTCTGGCTTCGTCCCTCATGTTGGTCACGACGGTCGCGGTCACCATCGCCTCGTATTGGCACACGCATTTCCGGGGCAGGCTCCCAGGGCCCACCTTCCTCTATCTCCAGGCGGTATTCGACGTCCTGCTGATCACCGCCGTCGTCCACATGACGGGCGGCGCCGACTCGGACCTCGCCAGTCTCTACGTCGTGCTGATCGCCGTCACGGCGCTCCTGATGCCGCCGGCCAATGCCGGCCTGGTCACGCTGTTCGCCGGACTCGTCTACTTCGCGGATGTCTTCTGGGGTCATAGCTCGGCCGTCACGCCGGGCGTTTGGATCCAGCTTGGCGTTTTCATCCTCGTTGCCGTCGTGACCGCGTACGTCTCCAGCCGGGTGAACGTCATGGGCGCCGAGCGCGAAGCGCTGGCGGCCGAGGTCCGGCAAGTGCAGCTCGAGGCGGACGACGTGCTCCGCAACATCCGCACTGGGGTCATCACGGTCGACGCCGACGGCAGGCTCCTCTATGCCAACCCCGCCTCCGAAGAGATTCTCGGCTTCAAGGCGCGTGAATGGCTGGGCCGCACGGTGATGCCGGAATTCGCCCGCCTCGCGCCGGAGTTCTGGGCCGCCGTCACATCCACGTCACGGCGCGGCGTGCGCTTGATGCGCGTCGAGGCAACGGTTCATCGGCCCGATCGGAGCTTTCCGATCGGCGTCACGACCACGACACTGGACGGGCCGGTCGGGGCGCGTCCGCGGGTGTCGGCGATCTTCACCGACATTTCGGACTCCAAGCGGCTCGAGCAGCTGCACCTGCGCGCCGAGCGGCTCGAGGCGGTGGCGCAGCTGTCGTCGAGTCTCGCGCACGAGATCAAGAATCCGCTTGCGTCGATCCGCAGCTCCGTCGAGCAGTTGGGCAAATCCTCGCGGGCCAACCCGGACGAGAAGTTTCTGGCGAACCTGATCGTGCGGGAAAGCGACCGGCTGTCGCGCCTGCTCTCGGAGTTCCTGGACTTCTCGCGGGTGCGCGTGACGGAATGCCGTCCGATGGACCTGCACGCCGTCGCGGAAGCGGCGATCCGGCTCGTGCGCCAGCACCCGGACTGCGGCAAGAGCGTCAAGATCGCGCTCGAAGGGCAGGCGACTCCGATGGAAGGCGACGAAGATCTGCTGCACCGCGTCGTCTCGAACCTCGTGCTGAACGCCGTGCAGGCGGGCGGTGCGAAGGCGCATGTCGTGGTGCGTACCGGCCGTGCCGCGCCGAACGAGCTTCCCGCGGCGGCCGGGATCGACAATCCCATCGCGCTCCGCGTGATCGACGACGGCCCCGGTATTCCGGAAGAGCTGCGGACTCGGCTGTTCGAGCCGTTCGCCACCGGGCGCGTCGGCGGCACCGGTCTCGGCCTCGCGATCGTGCAGCGCGCCGTCGAGGCGCATCGCGGGCTCGTCCTCGTGGACACCAAAGCAGGCGGAGGAACGACGTTCACGGTGTATTTCCCCGCCGCTCGCAGGAAGGAGGAAGCTGCCTAATGGCCGCTGCCGCGAATCCATCCATCCTCGTCATCGACGACGAGCAAGGCATTCTCGAGACGCTCAGGATCCTGCTCAAGAACGAGGGATTCGACGTCACGATCGCCCAGGGCGGCAAGGCGGGCCTCGAGCAGCTGAAGAGCTCGGCCCCCGACATCGTGCTGACCGATCTCAAGATGCCCGGGGTCACGGGGATCGAGATTCTGTCCGCGGTTCGGGCGCAGGACCCCGAGACACCCGTCATCCTGATGACGGCCCAGGCCTCGCTCCAGACCGCGATTCAAGCCGTGAACGAGGGCGCGTTCTACTATATCCAGAAGCCGTTCTCGAACGACGACATGGTGGCGATTTGCCGCCGCGCCGCCGAGCACCGCCGGCTCCGCGCCGAGAACAAGCAGCTCAAGCAGGAGATCCGCCGCCGCGAGCAGTCCGGCAAGGTCAAGCCGCTCGGCAAGTCGAAGCTGTTCAGCGACGTGCTGCGCCTTGCCGAGCAGGTCGCACCGACCGAGAGCACCGTCTTGATCCAGGGCGAGTCGGGGACCGGCAAGGAAGTGATCGCGCGCTACCTCCATGAGCTCTCGACGCGCGCGGAAGGGCCGTTCCTGTCGCTGAACTGCGGCGCGCTGCCCGAGAGCCTGCTCGAGTCGGAGCTGTTCGGGCACGTCAAAGGCTCGTTCACCGGCGCGGTGCGCGACAAGCAGGGACTGTTCGCGGCGGCGCGCGGCGGGACGTTCTTCCTCGACGAAATCGGGGAGATGTCGCCCGCGACGCAGGTCAAGCTGCTGCGCGTGCTGCAGGAGCGGGAAGCGATTCCCGTCGGCGGCACGGAAGCGATTCCGGTGGACGTCCGCGTCGTGGCCGCGACCAACCGCGATCTCGAAGACGACATCAAGCGCGGCCGCTTCCGGACCGACCTCTACTACCGCCTCAACGTGATCAACATTCACCTGCCGCCGCTGCGGGATCGCCGCGACGACATCCCGATCTTCGTGAAGGAGTTCCTCACGCATATCGCCGGGGAGCGGGGTGAGACACCCAAGGCGCTCGCCCCGGACGCCGAGGAAGTGATCATGGCGTACGACTGGCCGGGCAACGTGCGCGAGCTCGAGAATGCGCTCGAGCGCGCCGTCACGTTGACCAAGGGCGACACGATCACGCGCTCGGCGATCCCCGACAAGATCAGCGAGCGCAAGGCCGAGCCGCTCGTCGCCGAGCGCCTGCACAAGAACCCGTCGCTCGACGTGATCGAGCAGGCCTACATCACCTGGGTGCTCCAGAGCGAAGGCGGCAACAAGACGCGCGCCGCCGAAGTGCTCGGCATCGATCCGTCGACTCTCTATCGCAAGCTGAGCCGCTACGAAGGTCCGGCGGGAGGCGCGGGGGGCAGCTCTGGCCCGGGCGCCGAGTGACCCGGTCGGCGCCGAAACGCTGGAGCAGCTCTCCGGCGCGGTGCGCTACAATCGCTGGATGTACGACCGCCTGCGGCGCTGGATCGGCCGGCGCGTGCTCGAGATCGGCTCCGGCATCGGCAACCTCTCGGCGTTTCTCGTCGACCGCGACCGGCTCGTGCTCACCGACACGCGCGAGGAATATCTGGCGCAGCTGCGTGAGCGCTTCGCCGACCGCCACAACGTTCGCGTCGCGCGGCTCTACTTGCCGAACGACCATCAGGACGTCGCCGGTGAGCACTTCGACACGATCATCTGTCTCAACGTCCTCGAGCATGTCGAGGATGACGCCGGCTCGCTCGCGGCGATGCGCGACCTGCTCGCCCCCGGTGGGAGGCTCGTCCTCCTCGTGCCGGCGCTGCCGGCGTTGTACGGCGCCATGGACCGCGCGCTGGGCCATTATCGGCGCTACACCAGGGCAGGCCTCCTGAAGCTGTTTCGCGCCTCGGGGTTCGACGTCCCGCACGTCGAATACTTCAACCTCGCCGGCGTCCCCGGCTGGTGGTTCGCCGGCCGCGTCTTGGGCCGGGACACGATCCCGCGCGGCTCGCTGAGGCTCTACGATCGCCTCGTGCCGCTGTTCAGGCTGGAGTGGCTGCTGCCGTGGCGGGTCGGCCAGTCGTTGATCGTCATCGGCGCGAAAGCCTGATGCGCGAGGAACGGCGGTCGCCCAACCTGCTGCTGTCGGTGATCATGCCGGCTTACAACGAAGCCGCCACGGTCGAAATCTCGCTTCGGCGCATCCGGGAAGTGCCGTTGAAACTCGAGATCATCGTGGTCAACGACGCCTCGACCGACGGGACGAAGGAGATTCTCGACGGCCTGGCAGGGAAGGGGCTCGTCGATCGCGTGCTGCACCACGAGCAGAACCGCGGCAAGGGCGCGGCCATTCGTACCGGCATCGCGGCCGCGACGGGCGACGCCGTCGTCGTGCAGGACGCCGACCTCGAATACGATCCACAGGACCTTCCGGCGCTGCTGTTGCCGCTGCGCTCGCGTCAGGCCGACGCCGTCTACGGCTCGCGGTTCCAGGGGGGACCGCATCGTGTGCTGTACTTCTGGCACACGGTCGGCAATCGGTTCCTCACCCTGCTGTCGAACATGTTCACGAACTTGAACCTGACCGACCTCGAGACCTGCTACAAGCTCGTCCGCACCGACCTCATCAAGAAGCTGCCGCTCTCGTCCAACCGGTTCGGCTTCGAGGTGGAGATCACGGCGCGACTGGCGCAGGCCCGCGCCCGTGTGTGGGAGATGCCGATCTCCTACAGCGGCCGCACGTACGCCGAGGGGAAAAAGATCACCTGGCGCGACGGCTTCGCGGCCTTGTTTCACATCCTGCGGTACAATCTCTTCGTCCCCCACAACGTCGGCGAGTGGCGCTTACCCGCGAAGTAAGGGGCGGGGGCGTGGCGGCCGCGCTCACCCTGGCCGCCGGATTGCTGACACTCAATCGCGCGCTCGTCGGCGTGTTCTACGACGATGGGCTGTACGCGGGCCTCGCCACCGCGCTCGCGGGCGGACACGGCTACGCGTACGCCAACCTGCCCGGTCTGCCCGGCGCCGTGCACTATCCGCCGCTCTATCCGGTGATGCTCGCGCCGCTGTTCGGTCTGCTCTCGGTCGGTGCCGCCGCGCTGGTCGCCAAACTGCTCAACGTGCTCCTCGCCGCGGCGAGCGCGGGGCTCATCACCTGGCACCTCCTCTCCATCAATCTCCTCGGCGAGAAGACGCCGCGCTGGATTCCTCCGGCACTCGTCACGGCCGCGGCCATTTCGATTCCGGTGCTCGCCATGCAGTCCGTGCTGTTCGCGGAGCCGCTGTTCGCGGTCCTGCTCGCTGCCGCGATCATCTGCGCCGATCGCTCCAAGTCTCCGTGGCTCACCGGATCGCTGATCGCGCTCGCGGTGCTGACGCGCTCGATCGCCATCGCGGCGGCGGCCGGTGTCACGTGCTTCCTGCTCGTCCGGCGAATTTCTCCGCGGACGCTGGTTGCCCTCCTGCTGCCGGTATTTGTCGCTTCACTCGCCTGGAGCCTCTGGGTCACGACGAAACAGCAGGCGATCGATCCGGCGGTCGCGCTGACCTACGGCAGCTACGGCGCCGTACTGCAACAAACCGGGCTTTCGGCGTTGGGAGTCAGCGCGCCCGATCTCCTGCGCCCCTTTGAGGTCATCGCGCTCGGCTGGATCCCGGTGGCGTTCGTCTACAAGCTCCTCGCCACCGCCATGTTCGGCGTCGGACTGTACGGTCTCGCATTGCTGTCGCGGCGATCGGCGATCGGCTTCACCCTCATCTTCTACCTGGCAATCCTGGCGATCTGGCCCTACCCGCCGGACCGCTTTCTCTGGGCCGTTCTGCCGTGGCTCGGCGTCGCGTGGGCGATCGGCGCGGTCACGATCTGGCAACGGTGGCGCCGTGCGCGACTGCCGCTTGCCACACTCGCCCTGCTCCTCGCGGCGGGATACGCGCGCTACGAGATCCAGGGCGTCGCGGGGCGGTGGTGGGGGACGCAGGCGAGCGCGATCTCCGCGAATTTCGCGGAGCTATTGCCCGTCGTCGCGAATCTGCCGGCGTCCGCCGTGGTGGCGACGGACGACGAGGCGCTCGTCTGGCTCTACACGCGCCGGCGCGCGGTCCCGCTGTATCTCGAGCGCTATCAGGGCCGAGCGGTCATCCGTCCCACGCCGGCAGAGCATCGCGCGTACCTCGAGCGCATGGGCGTGACGCATATCCTGCTCGCGAGCGCGACCTCACCGTCCGCGATCGAGCTGCGCGCGCTCATGTCCGAAAATCCCAATTGGCTGACGGCGCTGTATCGCTGGCCCGACGGCCGCTGGCTCTTTGCGGTGCAGCGTGGATCGTAGCGACCGGCGGTTGTATCTCGCGGTCGCGCTGTGTGCGATCGTGCCGTACCTGCCCGCGCTGTGGAACGGGTTCGCGATGGATGACCCCTACATCATCGTCTGGAACCCGCTCGTCCACTCGCTCGGCGGCATGCTGCGCGCGTTTGGTGCTCCGTATTGGCCGCCCGATCTCGGTGGTGCGATGTACCGGCCGATTCCCGTCGCCAGTTACGCTATCGACTGGGCGATTGCGCGTGGCGATCCCGCCTGGTTCCACGCGCTCAATCTGTTGTGGCACGCCGCGGTCGCCGTCAGCGTCGTGGCGCTCGCGCGTCGCTGGGCCGGCGCGACTCCGGCCTTCATCGCCGGCCTGCTGTTCGCCGTTCATCCCGTCCACGTCGAAGCCGTCGCGAACGTCATCGGCCGTGCCGAGCTGATGGCGGCACTCGGCGCGTGTCTGTCGGTTTACGCGGCGGTGGTCTACGACAGCGTTCTGTGGAGCGCCGCGGCGCTCGCATTCGGCGTGCTGTCCAAGGAAAACGCCGCCGTCGCGCCGGCGCTCATCGTGTGGGCCTGGATGCTCCGGATCAACCGCCCGTCGCGCTCGCGCGCCGTGCGGTTCGGTTTGGCATGGTTACTGGTATTCGTCCTCTACGCACCGCTGCGGATCATCGTGCTGCACCCCTACGAGCGACTGCTCAGCACCGCCCCGGTGTTCGTGGGTGAGAATCTTCTGACCGTTCGGCTGACCGCCATCTCCGCACTGACAGACGTCGCGCGCCTGCTCGTTTTTCCGCTCACGCTGCGAGCGGACTATTCGCCGGCCGAGCGAGTCGCAGTGCGTACGCCGCTCGACGGGCGATTCTTGTTAGGTCTTCTCGCCGTCGTGATCTGGGCGTTGCTGATGCGTTTCTTCTGGCGCCGCGGCAGGAGAATGGAGACGTACGGCCTGGGCTGGATCGCAATCGCGTTTCTGCCGATCGCCAATCTCTTATATCCGTCCGGCGTTTATGTGGCCGAGCGGACGCTCTATTTGCCGTCGGTCGGTTTGGCGCTCGTCGCGGGCGGCGTGTTGAGTCACTTGCCCGAGCGACGAGTTTGGGCCGTCGCCCTGTTGCTCGTCGTGGCCGGCGCCGCGCGATCGGCGCTGCGGACGCCGGTCTGGCGCGACAACCTCGCGGTGACGGGCAGCATTCTCGAGGATTCTCCCAATTCCTACCGCGGTCCGGCACGGATGGCGGTCATCTATCTCAGTCACCGCCAGCCGGAGCGCTCGCTGGCGGCGGTGCGTGTTGCCAATCGTACATTCGACCGCGATCCCGCCGTCTTCATCACGGGCGCGGATGCCGCGTTCACGCTCGGCCAGCCGCGACTCGCCGACTCGATGCTCGCGCGACTCGAGCAGCTCTGCTACCGCTGTCCCGGCTATTACCGCATTCAGGCCGGCGCCGCGCGTGCCCGCGGCGACTCCGCCACCGCGGACTCACTGGCGGCACGCATTCCATGAGCGAGACGCGCAAGCTGTATCTCGCCGTTGCCGCATGCGCGATCGTCGTGCATCTCGGCGCCCTCTGGAATCAGTTCGCGCTCGACGACCGCCTCATCGTGGTCTTCAATCCGCTGGTGCAGTCGCTGTCGGGCGCGTGGGAGTCTTTCGCCGCGCCATACTGGCCCGCCAATCTCGGTGGGCTCGTGTATCGTCCGCTGCCCATCGCGTCGTACGCGATCGACTACCAGCTGCATTCGGCCGCCTGGTTTCACCTCGTGAACCTGCTGTGGCACGCCGGTGTGACCGTTGCAGTCACGGCGCTCGCCAGGCGCTGGACGAGTCCAACCGCCGCGCTGGCCGCCGGGCTGCTCTTTGCAGTTCACCCTGTGCACGTCGAGGTCGTCGCCAGCGTGGTCGGCCGCGCCGATTTGATGGCGACGCTGGGCACATGTCTCGCCGTCTACGCCGCCGTCGCGTACGACTCGATCGGCTGGAGCGCGGCGTTCCTGGCGTTCGGGATCTTGAGCAAGGAAAGCGCGGCCGCAACGCCGGCGCTCATTGCGCTGGCCTGGCTGATCGGCCTGGCGCATCCCCCGCGGCGCCGCATGGCGATGTACGGCGCGAGCTGGTTGGCGATCGCCGTGCTATACTTCGTGCTGCGCTGGACCGTGCTTCATCCCTATGAAGGCTTTCCCAATATCGCGCCGCAGTTCATCGATCAAAGCCCGCTCACGATTCGCTACACTGCCGTCGCCGAGCTCGTCGACGTCGTGCGATTGCTGGTGTTTCCGCTCCATCTGCAGGCTGACTACTCCCCGATGGAGCGTGTTGCCGTCACGTCGCCACTTGCCGGGGCCTTCCTGCTGGGCCTGCTGTGCCTCGGCATCTGGGCAACGCTGTTCGCGCTCGCCTGGCGTAGTGGTCGCCGCGTCGAAGCCTTTGGGCTCGGCTGGATCGGGCTTGCCTATCTGCCGGTGGCCAACCTCCTGATTCCTCATGGCGTCGTGATGGCCGAACGACTGCTCTACTTACCTTCGGTGGGTCTCGTACTGGCGGTCGGCGCGGCACTCGACCGCCTGCCGCGGAGATCCTGGGCGATAGCCACGTCCGCGCTGGTGATTGCAGCCGGCGTTCGGAGCGCCGTGCGCGTGCCGGTGTGGCGCAACAATCAGGCGGCGGCACTGGCGATGATCTCGGACGCGCCGCTCTCGTACCGTTCCTGGGACTATCTGGGTTGGGAGTACCTCTGGGTTCGCCGTGACGAGCGAGCGCTCGAATCGTTCCGCCGCGCCGCATCGATCTATCGCGAGGACGCCCGCATGCCGCTCGCGGCCGCGCACATGGCGTACGTGCTCGGTCGCACGGCGCTTGCCGACTCGTTGCTGCAGCGTGCCGACTCGATCTGCCCGCGCTGCCCGACCGCATACCACAACCAGGCGAGCGCGGCCCGGCTCCGCGGCGACACTGCCGCAGCCCGTTTCCTGCTCGACCACGTCCAGCGCCGGCTCGGCCCGTGACGAAGCGCGACGTCCTGATCGTTTTCATCGCCGCCTTCGCGCTCTACCTGCCCACCACACGCTACGGTTTCGTCCAGGACGATCGCGCCATCATCGCGTCGAATCCGGCCGCGCACTCGATCCCGCGCGCCATCGTCGCGTTTGGTGCGCCGTACTGGCCGCCGGAAACCGGAGCGGGACTCTATCGTCCCGTCACGATTCTCAGCTACGCAATCGACTGGACGATCTCGGGCGGCCGGCCCGGATGGTTTCATCTCGTCAACGCCGTCTTGCATGCGGTCGTCACGGTCCTGCTCGTGCTCGTGCTCGCGCGCTGGCTGTCGCCGCTCGCGGCTCTCGCCGCGGGACTGGTGTTCGCCTGGCACCCGGTCCACGTCGAGGCCGTCGCCAGCCTGGTCGGCCGAGCGGAGCTGCTCGTCGCGGCAGGCATCCTGGGCGCGGTGTTGGCGGCGCGGCGAGGCTGGTGGACGCTCGCCGGGCTGTGTGCCGCGCTCGCTATGTTCAGCAAAGAACATGGTGTCATCGCCGGTGTCGTCATACTGCTCGATTGGTGGCTTCGACCACGCCCCGGGTCGGAGACTGACCACTATCCGCCGGCTTTTTGGATTGGCCTTGCGGTAGTAACGGTCGGCTATCTCGTTCTTTGGCGTGCGATCGGCTGGGCCGGCGCAAACGACGCGGCGGCGATCTTCTATAACGGAGGTATGACGGGTCGGCTGTCGGTCGCGCTGCCGGCGCTATGGCGCGCGGTCGTGTTGCTCGTCTGGCCGCTATCGCTCTCATCGGATTATGGGCCGCAGGTGATTGCGACGAACGCGGGATTCTCGCTGTCTGCACTGCTCGGCCTGGTGGTCGTCATCGCGGTCCCGGCACTCGTGATCGCGTGCCGCCGGCGCGCGCCGGCGATTGCATTCACCGCGGCGATCGCTGGGCTTTCTTATTTGCCGACATCGAATCTTCTCTTCCCATCGGGCATCGTACTGGCGGAGCGCAACCTGTATCTCGCGGTCGCGCTGGTGGCCGTGGCGCTGGGAATGGCGATGACGTGGATCGCCGCGACACGCGGCCTCCGGCCGGCGGCGACGATGGCGGCGGTTCTCCTGGTGTTCGCCGTTGGACGGTCGTTCGCGCGCTTACCCGCGTGGCGTGACAATCGTGCTGAGCTGCTCGCGCTGCTCACGGATCACCCCGAGTCCTACCGCGGTCACGGATCGGCGGCCGCGGTGCTCGCCGGGACAGGAGAGACGGCGGGCGCGCGACGCGAATACGCGATCGCGGACTCGCTATTCCCCGAGGACCCATTTCTCATCGCCTCGCGCGCGATCTTCCTATTGAGCATTGGCGACACGGTTGATGCCGCACCGCTGGTGACGCGTGCGCAGGAAACCGCGGGGCATGGCATTGGCGACCGGCCGGCGTTACGTGCCCGGTTCGTGCTCGAGTTGGCGCGCGGCCATCGGCGGCTGGCGGTGCAGCTTGCCGATTCGGCGTCGCGCCGGTTCACTGGCGAGGCTCGCTGGTATCGCCTTTATTTCCAATGAATTACGTCGTTTTTGCGTCCGGCCTCGCGACTTGCAAAAAGCCTTAGTTTCCCTACGTTTTTGGTCGTCAGTCATCGCCGACTGTCGGCCGCAAATCATTGCTGTGACAGCGCTTACCTGGAATTAAGCCTATCGGGCATGATTCGTGCCTCTAACCGCGACGGAATAACTCTGATCACTGTGTCTCAGAACCTTACAGTTGCTGATCCTTACAGGGGAGGTAGTTCAGATGAACCGCAAGGGCTTTACACTGATCGAGCTTCTGATCGTGGTCGTGATCATCGGCATCTTGGCCGCGATCGCGATTCCGAAGTTCGCCAACACGAAGGAAAAGGCGTATCTGGCTTCGATGAAGTCGGATCTGCGCAACCTCATCACCGCCGAAGAGGCGTATTTCGCCGACTCGGTGAAGTACACCAGCAACCTCGGTACGGCGTTCAACACGACCAGCGGCGTTGTCGGCCCGAACATCACTGTGACGGCTGATGGTTTCACCGCGACGGTCAGCCATACCACGACGACGAAGACGTGCGCTGTGTACGTCGGCTCGACGTCGATCGCCCCGGCCAACAAGGAAGGCGAGCCGAAGTGCGTCTAAGGCCTCTGGCCTAGACAGTTTCGATGAGCGGCGAGGGGTTTCCCCCTCGCCGCTCATGTACTTTCTAAGAGCGTCCTCGGGAGGATCACATGAATCGCAAGGGTTTCACGTTAATCGAGCTGCTGATCGTCGTCGTGATCATCGGCATTCTGGCGGCGATCGCGATTCCGAAGTTCGCGAACACCAAGGAAAAGGCGTATCTCGCCTCGATGAAGTCGGACCTGCGGAATCTCGTCACGGCCGAAGAGGCCTATTTCGCCGACTCGGTGAAATACACGAGCAACCTGGGTACGGCGTACAACACGACCAGCGGCGTGGTCGGACCGAACATCACCGTGACGGCCGACGGTTGGACCGCGACGGTCAGCCACACGACCACGACCAAGACCTGCGGCATTTACGTGGGTTCGACGTCGATCGCCCCGGCCAACAAGGAAGGCGAGCCGAAGTGCGTCTAAGGCCACCGCGCCTGTAGACAGCGAGCGGCGGGGCGACCCGCCGCTCGTTTTTTGTGGGGTGACCAATCGCGATCTGGCGAGGTCGTAGCGAAGCGCCCCTTTTCTTTCACCGGAGGTAGTGTGGTCAACCGCAAGGGCTTTACGCTGATCGAGCTGCTGATCGTCGTCGTGATCATCGGCATTCTCGCAGCGATCGCGATTCCGAAGTTCGCCAATACGAAAGAAAAAGCGTATCTGGCGTCGATGAAGTCCGATCTGCGCAACCTCATCACCGCCGAAGAGGCCTATTTCGCCGACTCGGTGAAGTACACGAGTAATCTGGGTACGGCATTCAACACGACGAGCGGCGTGGTCGGCCCGAACATCACCGTGACGGCCGACGGCTTCACCGCGACGGTCAGCCATACGACCACGACGAAGACCTGCGCGATTTACGTGGGCTCGACGTCGATCGCCCCGGCCAATAAGGAAGGCGAGCCGAAGTGCGCGTGAGGCCTCAGGCCTGACGCACGGGAGCGGCGGGGGCAATCCCCGCCGCTTTTTGTTTCTCTTATCTTGGGGCCCTAATGAGCCGCCCCAAGCCGGCGCTCCGCGCCGAGCTGCTGTTCTACCTGACCTTCCTCGTCGCGTTCGCCATTCTGCTCGGCGTCGCGACCTCGCAGTTCGCCCTCGCGATCACTCCGGGGCGCGGCGTCATCCTCGTCGTCGTCCTGGTTGCCCTCGAAGTCGCCGTCTTCGTCCTCTATGGCCGAGCCCTCGTCCAGCGACTCGTCCTCCGGCCCCTCGCGCGCGTGATGGAAGCCGCCGACGCCGTCGCCGACGGCGTCCTCGAGGCCCGGGCGCCGGATGCCGATACCCGCGACTTCGCGGCGCTCGCCGAGCGGCTGAACCGCATGACCGACCGGCTGCTCGACGCCCAGAGCCAGCTCGTCCGCTCCGAGAAGCTGGCCAGCATCGGCCGCCTGGCCGCCGGCGTTGCGCACGAAATCGGCAATCCGCTTGGAGCAATCGGGACGTACGTCGAGGTGCTGCGGCGGCGTGGCGGGACGACAGACCACGAAGTCATCGCGGGTATCGGGCGCGAGCTCGAGCGCGTCGACCGCATCGTCCGCAGTCTCCTCGACTACGCCAGACCACAGCAGGATCCGCTCGCTCCCGTCAACGCCGCCCAGGTCGTCCACGCTTCCTACGAGCTGCTGCGCGCGCAGGGACTCTACAAACGGCATGAGGTGACGCTCGATCTCGACGCGCAGGTTCCCCTCGTGCTCGGTCGCGCGCACATCCTCGAGCAAGCCCTCGTGAATCTGCTGCTCAACGCGCTCGACGCGACGCCGGAAGGCGGCAAGATCGTCATCGGCGCGCGCCGCTGGGCCTATGAGCCCGGCCAGGTCGTCACGAAGCGCGCGAGTGACACCGGCGACGTCCGGTTCCCCCGCGCCTCCGAGCGCCGGCCGGCTCGCACGGAATTCTCCGCCGGCCAGGTCGGCACGCTCCTGTTCGTCGCCGATTCAGGGCCCGGCGTCGCGCCTGCCGATCGCGACAAGATCTTCGAGCCGTTCTACACGACCAAGGATCCCGGTCGCGGCACCGGTCTCGGCCTCGCCATCGTGGCGCGCTCGGTTCATGACATGGGCGGCGTGGTCTGGGTCGACGGCGCGCGCGAAGGCGGCGCCGCGTTCAAGCTCTTCTTCCCGATCGGAGTCGCCGAGTGAAGCGCGTGCTCGTCGTCGACGACGAGCCGGGTCTGCGCCAGAGCCTCGGCCTCCTCCTCACCGACGCCGGCTACACGGTCATCGCCGAGCAGGATGGGCGGCGCGGGCTCGAACGAGCGGTGGCGGAGCCGTTCGACTTGATCCTCTGCGATGTGCGGATGCCGGAGATGGATGGGCTCACCTTCCTGCGCAAGTTTCGCGAGAAGGGCGGCAGCGCGTTGGTGATCGTGATGAGCGCGTACGGCGGCGAGGATGCCGCGATCGCGGCGATGAAGGAAGGCGCGTACGACTACTTGCCGAAGCCGTTCCGGCCGGACGAAGTCGTGCTCACGCTGCGCAAAGCCGAAGAGCGCGAGCGGTTGCGACAGGAAGTCGCCGGCCTGAGGGCGCAGCTCGCCACGGGGCCGGCCGAGCGCGGCCTCGTCGTCGCGAGTAACGCGATGCAGCAGGCGCTCGCGCTCGTCGCGCGCGTGGCCGAGCACAACACGACCGTGTTGATCACCGGCGAAAGCGGCACGGGGAAGGAAGTGATCGCGCGCGCGATTCATCGGGCGAGCCCCCGCGCCGCGAAAGCCTTCATCGGCGTCAATGTCGCCGCGATCCCGGAGACGCTGCTCGAATCCGAGCTCTTCGGTCACGTGCGCGGCGCGTTCACCGGCGCGACGGGAGACAAGGCGGGCCTGTTCGAGCAAGCGAGCGGCGGGACGCTTTTGCTGGACGAAATCGGCGAGTTGCCCGTCGGTCTCCAGGCGAAGCTCCTGCGCGTCCTCCAGGAAGGCGAGATCCGTCGCGTCGGCGACCAGAAGACCCGCAAGGTGGACGCGCGTGTGCTCGCGGCGACGGCGCGCGACCTGGAAGCCGAAGTGCGCGCAGGCCGCTTTCGCGAAGACCTCTTCTACCGGATCAACGTCGTCGTAATCACGCTGCCACCGCTCCGCGAGCGCAAGGAGGACATCGCGCCGCTCGCGAGCTATGTCGCCGCGCGTCTCGCGCAGCGCCTCGGCCGGACGGTGGCATTGAGCGACGATGCGCTCACCTGGCTGCAGCAGCAGCCGTGGCCCGGCAATGTCCGCGAGCTTGAGAACGCGATCGAGCGGGCGGCGGTGTTGACCGACAATCCGGTTCTGGAACCAGGTGACTTCTCGTCGGCTGGCACACCGCGTCCGACGGCCGACGGCGCGCGGCTCGAGACCCTCGACGACGCCGTGGCCGCCGCGGAGCGAGCCGTCATCGCCGACGCGCTCGCGCACACCAACGGCAATCGTCGCGAGGCGGCAAAACGGCTCGGTGTCAGTCTCCGCACACTCTTTTACAAGATCGATCGCTACGGCCTGAGCTAGTGCAAGATTCTGCACGTGTGAAGCATTCTGCACGTGCTCATGACGCCTTTGTTCGACGTATCTATTTGACGTACTTAGCCTTACGTCTAGGCATGTTTCGTGTAATTAATCCCGCCCAACGGAGGGTTTCCATGGGCCGCAAAGGGTTCAGCCTGATCGAGATGATGTTCGTGTTCGTGTTGGTCGGGGTGATCATGGCGATCGGCTTTCCCCGCCTCAAGAACAGTCTCGAGAAGCAAAACATTCGCAACACCAAGGCGTTGATGTCGACGCTCGTGGCGACGGCGCGCGGCACAGCGGTCCAGCGCGGCTGCAACGCGACGCTGAACATGACGTCCGACAGCGTGTGGGTCACGGCGTGCCAGGTGAACGGGCTCGGGACCAACGTGCAGGTCGGGACGAAGAAGCTCGTCGGCTCGGAGTTCGGCGTCACGCTGGCGCCGAGCAGCGGATCGGTGGTCTACGATCCGCGCGGGATTTCGACGGTGTTCCAGCAGACGTCGGTCCGAATCCAGGGTGCGCACTACAGCGACTCTGTGATCATCAACTCGGTAGGGAAAGTGGTGCGCCAATGAACATCAAACGGAACCAAAAGGGTTTCACGATCATCGAGATCATCATCGCGATCATCGTGCTGACGGTCGGCCTGCTCGGCCTCGTCACCACGGCCGCGCTTGTGACCCGCATGATCGCACGCGGACAGCGCTCGGCGGTGGCGACGGCGTTCGCCGCGCGCCGGCTCGAGCGGATGCGCGTGGCGGCCTGCATCGACGCGCAGCGCGTGCCCGGCACCGACACGCTGTACCGCGGCTCGCAGTGGGTGGCGATCAACACCTGGAGCTTCACGACTCCGGCGACGCAGACCTATCGCCTGAAGATCGTGACCAGGTCCCGGACCACGAAGAACCGGATTCGGACCGATTCCACGGAGACGACGATTCCATGCAACCTCTTCCTATGAGCCGTCGCGGCTTCACGATGGTCGAGCTGCTGGTTGCGATCGTGTTGCTCGGGCTCGTCAGCGCCGCGCTGTACCGCGTGCTCGTGAACAACCAGCGGCTCTACATGGCGCAGACGGCCCGCATCGATCTGTCGCAGAACATCCGCGCGGCGGTGAACATCCTGCCGGCGGAGCTGCGCGAGATCGACGCGGCGGACGGCGACATCATCGCGATGTCGGCGACGTCGCTCGAGATCCGCGCGATGCGCTGGCTCGGTTTCGCGTGCGTCGCGCCGGTGATGGGTGGCGTGACGACGAACGGCTTGACCATCACGATCCGCGGCGGCGCGCCCGGCCAGCCGATGTTCTTCGGCTCGCGGGCGATCAACGTCGCGACCGATACGATGCTGCTCTACTACGATGGCGATGCGACGACGCGCAACGACGACTATTGGGCGCGCGGCGTCTTCACGGGCGTCGCGCCGGTGGCGGCGAACTGTCCCGATCCCACCGTGCCGCCGCAACCGGGACGGCTGGTGACGTTCAACCTGAATTTGCTGGGGATCGGCGTGAATCAGGCCGGCGCGATCCCGACCGGCGCCCCCGTATGGGGTTACGAGCACGTGAAGTATCAGCTCTACCAGGCCGCGGACGGATTCTGGTACATCGGCCTGCAGCCGGGTGGGCAAGGGGCGCCGCAGCCGCTGGTCGGTCCGGTGCTCGCCAACGGACTCACGTTCACCTACTACGACGTGAACGGGAACGTCACCGCCACGCGCGCGCAGGTCGCGCGCGTCGACATCACGGTGCGCGCCCGCTCGCAGAACGCGGTCCGCCGGGGCGGCCAAGCGCCCGCCGCAGTCATCGTCGACAGCATCACGACGAGCGTCGCGCTTCGGAATAACCGGAGATTTTGAAAAACAGGTGTGAAGGTCGGTCGAGGTTGGTCGAGGTTGTCGAGGTTGAGGAGGAGTTACCTCCCCTAACCTGGAAAACCTCGAAAACCTCGAGAACACTCCAAGGGAGGACGTATGCGTAGGATTTTGCGTGACGAACGCGGCATGGCGCTCGCAGTCGCGATCTTCGCCCTGGTCGTCGTAGGGGCGCTGGTCGCCGGAGCGTTCTTTGCCGGCACCCAGGAGCAACGGGTCGGTGAGAACCAGCGCCGGGTGCAGCAATCCTTCGGCGTCGCCGAGGCGGGCGTGCAAGAGCGCGTCATCAGCTGGGATCCGACGACGATGAACAAGCGGAATTCGTATCCGCAGGATTCGGTCGTCATCGCGAATACGGCGGCCCCGAACGGCACCGGGTCGTACGGCGGCTACAGCTACAAGACCGGCTCGAACACGTTCCTCATCGCCGTCACAGGACTCGACCGCGCGAGCGCGGGCGGCTCCCTCGCCGGTGGTGGCGGCGCGCGTCAGCGCGTCGGTTTGATCACCCGCATCGCTCCGGTCGACTTCGGCATCCATGCGTCGCTGACGACGCAGGGCGGCGTGAACCTGAGCGGTAACGCGGACGTGAACGGGAACGACCAGCCCCCAACCGGCTGGACCAACTGCGATCCGCCGGGCGCCAACCAGGCCGGCATTCGCGACCCGGGCGCCAACGTCGGTACGTCCGGTAACGGCGCAGTCCAAGGCAACCCGGCGGTCGTGAACGATCCAAGCATCGGGAATAACACGTTCACCACGTTCGGCGGCGCCACCTACGACCAGCTGGCCGCGCGCGCCACCATCACCCTGCCCTCGGGCAATTATCAGACGGGCCCAGTCGTGAACGCAGCGGGCGCCTGCGACAAGACCGTTCTGACCAACTGGGGCGACGGCGACAACCCTGCCTCGGTGTGCGGCACGTATTTCCCGATCATTCACGTGACCGGGGACATTACGCTCAACGGGGACCAGGGGCAGGGTATCTTGTTGGTGGACGGGACTTTGACCGTTGACGGGTCCTACCAGTTCTACGGCATCGCCATCATTCAGGGCGACATCAAGACAGCCGGTGGTGGTAACACCGACGCGCACTTCTGGGGCGGCGTGATGGCGAAGAACGCCGATCTGTCGACGCAAAACCTGAGCGGTCACGCGACGCTTAACTACTCCAGCTGCAGCATCTTATCGGCGTTGCAGGGCACGTCGCCCATCTCGATGATGCGTTCGCGCGGCTGGGTTCAGCTCTACTAAAAGTGGCCTAAGTAGCGACAGGCAAAATAGTTGTTGCTTTAGCCTCAAGTCGATTCGAGGCTTGACAGGATAAGGGGCGGGGCCTATTGTAGTTTGCCCTCGCCCCTATCTTGTGCTCTAGACCAAAAGGTGCAAATGGCCCTTTTTGGCTTCTTAGGCGGCAAAAAAACCTCGGTCGGCCTGGATATCGGCTCCGGCATCATCAAACTCGTGGTCATTGACCACGGGGGCAGTGAGCCAGAGCTGACGAAAGTGGCAACCACGGAGGTCGCCGCCGACGCCATCGTCGAAGGCGAGGTCATGGACCCCGGCCTGGTTTCGGAGGCTATTCGGGGTCTGTTCGAGGCCGCCGGCGTCAAGCGCAAATCGGTCGTCACGGCCGTCGGCGGCCGGGACGTGATCGTCAAGAAGATCCAGATGGACCGGATGAAGGAAGGCGACGCCCGCGAGGTCATTCGCTGGGAAGCCGAGCAGCACGTGCCGTTCGACATGGCGAACGTGGAGCTCGACTTCCAGATCCTCGATCCGGATGCCGAGGGCCTCCAGATGAACGTGCTCCTGGTGGCCGCCAAGCGCGAGCTCGTCGAGAGCCGCGTCGGCCTGCTGGGCGAAGCGGGCCTCGATCCCTCCATCATCGACGTCGATGCTTTCGCGATTCACAACGCCTTCGAGCTGAATCATCCCGACGCCATGCAGGGCGTCGTCGGTCTCGTCAACATCGGCCACGAAGTCACGAACGTGAACATCCTGGAGGACGGCATCCCGGTGTTGACGCGCGACCTCTCCGTGGGCACGCGGCGCTTCCGCGAAGATCTGCAGCGCGAGAAAGGCGTCGCCGCCGAAGACGCCGAGAAAATCATCCAGGGTCAGGCGCAGCACGCCGATCTCGCGGGCTACGTCAGCGCGCGCGGCGAAGAGATCGCCGTGGGCGTCGAGCGCGCCGCGGCCTTCCTCGCGACGGCGTCGCGCAATGCGGGCGGACTGTCGCGCGTCTACACGACGGGCGGCGGCGCGCGCATTCCCGGGCTGAACGACGTGCTGGGCGCGCGGCTCAAGGTTCCGATCGATCTCGCGAATCCGGTGCAGCGGCTGCGCGTGAAGGACGACGTGTTCGAGACCGTGCCCGTGGACGAAGTCGCGCCGCTGCTGATGCTGGCGGTGGGGCTGGCGCTGAGGCGCGCCGCATGATCGAGATAAATCTACTTCCCGGTAAAAAGAAGGTCAGCAAGGGAGCTGGCGTCCAGCTCTCGATGCCCGACTTCAAGGCGATCATTGCCCAGGTCAAAGACCCGTGGCTGATCGGCGCCATTGCGGCCTGGGTGATCGTGGGCGGCGGCGGCGCGCTCCTCTTTATCACCGACAGCGCGCGCATGGGTGTCGCGGACTCGCGGTTGCGGGCCGATAGCACTGAAGCGAAGCGCTGGCAGATCGCGATCACGCAGAAGCGGCAATTCGAGAAGGTGCGCGATTCGCTGCTGTACCAGATCAACGTCATCAAGCAGATCGACGCCGATCGCTACATCTGGCCGCACGTGCTCGACCAGGCGACCAAGGCGCTGCCGCCGTACACGTGGATCACCGGACTCCGGAGCGTGTCGGCCATCGTGGCGCCGGGATCGGCCCCGGGCGCGGCCGCGAACGGCCCGCAGACCATCGAGCGGGACTCGAGCGGTGTGTCGCTGGTGCGCGTCGGCATCGAAGGCCGCACCGTCGACATTCAGGCGTACACGACGTTCCTGCGCCAGCTCGCGGCGTCGCCGTGGTTCACCGACGTCACGCCGGCCAGCTCGCAGACCGTGATCGAAGCCGATCGGCCGGTCACCTCGTTCAACGTCACGCTGCGGTACCGCGTGGCGGACTCGGTCTACATCCGCACGGTTCCGCTCGTGCAAGCGCTGAGGTAGCCACATGGCCTTCGGATTACCGACCGATCAACGCGGGCAGATCATGGCCCTGCTGGTGCTCTTCGCGCTGGCGGGCGGCTATTTCTTCTGGACCAAGAAGCACACGCCCGACGTCGCGGCCATCACCCTCAAGAATCACCTGGCCGACAGCCTCGAGCAGGTCATCGCCGGCGCCAAGCGCGACATCGCGAGCGGCAGTCTCGAGGACCTGCGGCGGAAGATCGAGGATTACCAGGGCTCGCTCGAGCTGATGCGGCGCCTCGTGCCCGAGAAGAATGAAGTCCCGACCCTGATCGACGACATCTCGACCAAGGCCAAGGTCCGCGGCATCACCCTCGGCAAGATTCAGCCGCTCTCGCCCGAGCCCGGCTCGCCGTTCGACACCTATCGTTACCGGCTCGAGGTGTACGGCCATTACGATCAGATCGGCGAGTATCTGGCCGACGTCGCGTCGCTGCCGCGCATCGTCGTACCGCAGGACGTGATCCTCTCGAGCGCGACACCGCAGGTGCAGAAGCTCCTCGCCGATACGGCGGGCGCGCTCCTGCTCGCGGAATTCTCGATTCGCACCTTCGTGAAGTCGGCGGGTCCGCCGCCGGGACCGCGACCCAAGCCCGCAGCCGGAGCAGCCCGTGCGCGCAGCTAGCCCGGGGCTGACGGCCCTCGCGCTGCTCGCGCTGACGGTCGCGTCCGGCGCCGCGGCGCAGCAACCGGCGCAGCCGGCGTCGGCCGCCGACACCACGAAGCCGCAGTCGATGACGCTGCTGCGCGAAGTCTTCGCGTACGAGGGCGGCGGCCGCGATCCGTTCATGTCGCTGCTCAAGTCCGGCGACGTGCGGCCCCTGATCTCCGATTTGAAGTTGACGACCGTGGTCTATGACGGCCGCTTCGCGGCGCGGAGCGTCGCGGTACTGCGCGACATCACCAACCGCCGCATCTACCGGGTGAAGACGGGCGACATCATCGGCCGTCTGAAGGTGACCCAGATCCGGCCGCGCGAAGTTGTGTTCACTGTGCAGGAATTCGGGTTCGAGCGTCAGGAAACGCTGTCGCTCACCAGGCAGGAGGAAACGCCATGAAGGCTTTCGTGCTCCTTGCGGCCCTGTGCGCGGTCGCTGTTCCCGGGGCCCTTGCCGGGACAGCGCACCGCGACGGGGAGGTGCGGGGCGTCAGCGTGCTCCCCGCGAGCGGGAACGTCGTGATCGTGATCGACGTCCAGGGCGCCGCGGTGGTGCAGGACTTCACTCTCGCGAACCCATCCCGGCTGGTCATCGACCTGCAGGGAGTCCGGCTCGCCGCGCCCGTCGCGCTGTACGACGGCCAGAATCGCGGCGGCGTGAAAAACGTGCGCTACGGCCAGTACCGGCCCGACGTGGTGCGCGTCGTGATCGATCTCGACGCGCTCAAGGACTACCAGATCGAGAAGCTCGCGGGCCAGGTGCGCGTGCGCATCGGCACGGAGCGGACGTCGTTCGCGGCGTGGTCGAGCAGCACCGTGCAGCCGCAGGCGCCCGCGCTCGCGGCGCGCCCGGCGTCGCACGACGCGGCCGATGACGCGCCGGCCGCCATGACGAGCGGTCCGGATCAGGCGGCGCGCGTCACCACGCCGACCGTCGGCGAGCCGATGTCGATCGACGAGTATCTCGCGACGCATCGCGCCGAGGCCGCGCAGTCGCAGGCGCCGCGCATCACGGTGCAGTGGGACAACGCGGCGATCGAGGACGTCGTCGCCGGCTTCGCGGCCTTCAGCGGCCGCACGATCATCCTTGGCAAAGACGTGAAGGGCAACGTCACGGCCGAGGTGAAGAACCAGCCGTGGGACCTGGCGATGAACGCGGTGCTGCAGTCGCAGGGCCTCGCGGTCAAGACGATGCCCGGCGGCATCCTGATGGTCGTGAGCCAGATCGAGCTCGCGCGCGCCGACTCGACCGTGCCGATCACGACGCGGCTGGTGCGGGTGAACTACGCCAAGGCCACGTCGCTCGTGCCGTCGGTCGCGTCGATCCTGACCAAGCGCGGCGCCGCCGTCGCGGACTCGACGAGCAACTCGCTCGTCATCACCGAAATCAGCTCGCGCATCGACGAGGTCGTGGACTTCGTGAAGGGCCTCGACCAGCGCACGCCGCAGGTCTCGATTCAGGCGAAGATCATCTTCGTCGACCGCACCGACGTCGAAGAGCTCGGCGTCAAATACGACCTCGGCTCGCAGACGCAGTTCTTCAACCGGCTGATCCAGCGGCCCGATCCCTCCACCGCCAAACCGGTGGACACGGACCTCGACGGCATCCCGGACGCGCTCGTGCCGACGTCGAACTTCCCGTCGAACGAGAACATCGTGGCGCTCGGCGGCAACTCGCTGTCGGCACTCGGCAACGCGAGCCAGGAAGTCGTCAACCCGGCGCTCGACCTCATCTTCTCGACGGCGATCGGCAACTTCGATCTCACGTCGTTCGTGCAGGCGCTGCAGCGCGTCGAGCTCGCGGACATCCAGGCCGAGCCGACGATCACGACGCTCGACAATCGCCAGGCCGAGATCCTGGTCGGCGATCGCGTGCCGATCCGCGTCATCGACGTGAGCGCGGTGGCCGGCGGCGGCGCGGGCGGGACCAACGTGCCGCGCGCCACGGTGTCGTTCCAGCAAACCGGTATCAATCTCCGCGTCACGCCGCACGTGACCGGCAATCGCCAGATTCTCATGGAAGTCCACGCCGAGCGCTCGAACGTCCGGCCGGCGGCGGTGGACATCGGCTTCACGTTCCAGACGCAGCAGGCGGACAACCAGATCCTGGTCAATGACGGCGAAACGGCCGTAATTGGCGGACTTACGGTGACAGAGGTCACGGTAACGAAGTCCGGAATTCCGTTCCTTGTAGATCTCCCGATTCTGGGCAAGCTGTTCGGCTTCACGTCCCAGCAGGAGAACCGGCGAGATCTGCTGATTCTCATCACGCCGCACATCATCGACGATTTGGTCGCGCCCGCCGGGCAGTAGCCGGCGGACGACGACCGGAGCGATAGCGGAGAGAACGGATATGGGGATGTCCAGACGGGGTACCGCGATATGGGGGATCGGTGCGCTCGCGCTCGTGCTGTGGGCGTGCGAGACGACGCGCAACATTAACGGCCAGCAGGACGACGTCACGCCGCCGGTCATCTCCCTGACGAACACCGCGGGCGACACGCAGGACATCTCGGGCGGTCTCCGGTTCAACATCAACGCCGCGGACAACCTGTCGCTGAAGAGCATCGATCTCACGTTCAGCGGCGGTCTGATCGCGACGCTCGACACGACCTTCATCACCACCACGAAGACCTACGCCGTCAGCCGGCAGATCACCTTCCCGTCGGGCTCGGGCGCCGGCGGCAGCATCATGGTCGTCGGGCGCGCCACCGACGGCCGCGGCAACTTCGCGGAAGACACGATCTTCGTCTTCCTGTCGAACGTGCAGGCGCTGCGCGTGACGCTCGTGCTGCCCTCGCCGGGCGCGCTGGCGTCGACCGGCAAAGGCATTCCCGTGGACGTCATCGCGGTCCAGAACTCCGGCATCGCGAAAATCGGGTTCCTGGTGTCGCCGGCGACGAGCGTCTCGAATCCGACGACGCCGCCCAACGACTCGCTCGTCTTCACCGCGCCGTTCGCCGATTCGGTCGAATACGTCGACACGCTGATCGTCGTGCCGTCGAGCGGCACGTTCAACGTGATCGGATTCGCCGAAGACTCGGCGGGCCGCCGCGGCTTCACGAGCGTTGTGACGGTGCAGATTCAGTCGGTCGCGACCGACAATACGCCGCCGATCGTGGCGCACCGCATCGCCGATCGCGTCGAAGTGGACGACACGATCCACGTGCGGGCCCAGGATCCGAGCGCGATCTCGTGGATCGGCTTCAAGGTCGACACGGGCGGCGTGACGATGAAGTTCGACACCGTGAACGTCGCCGCGGGGAACCTGAGCGACGTGACACGACACTTCTCGCTCGGCCTGCAGGGCCTCCAGCCGCTGCCGCGCCAGATCGTGGTGACCGGGTACGCCTGCGACGCCGCGACCGCCCGCAACTGCTCGTTCACGAACAGCACGACGCTGATCCCGAGCGCGCCGGTGTCGTCCGGGACGTCGGGTACGCGGACGAAGGGGCTGACGCAGCAGCCGCAGCTCGCGGCGCAGAACCTGATCGACACGATCACCGTCGTCTCCGGCGTCACGCGCCCGCTGCCGTTCGGCGGCCGCATCGCCGACGCGATCTTCAACGGCAACGACTCGAGCCTCTATCTCACGAACCCGAACCTCGGGCGCGTCGAGATCTTCCAGGTCGCGAACACGTCGTTCGTCGCGGCCGGCATTCCGACCGCCGGCCCGCAGCCCTGGGGGATCGCGCTCTGGCCGCGCGACACGCTCGGCAATTACGGCGACACGATCGTGGTGGCGAACTCGGGCGGCGTCGAGCTGTCGATCATCGACGTCCGCAGCGGCGTGCGCCGCCTCGTGTGGCGCCAGGACTTGCCGGACTACTTGATCGAGACCTACAAGATCCTCACCGGCCCGATCCGCGAGGTCATCACGCTGTTCGACGTGTCTGACCGGCCGCAGTACGTCGCGACCGTCTGCCGCGTGACGAGCGGAACGCCGAACTGCAACGCTGACTCGATCTTCGCGATCTATTCGACGATCCCGACGCCCAGCAGCGACAAGCCGTTCGACGGCCGGGCAACCCTGCGCATGGAGAAGTTGATCAACTCGACCGACACGCTGCAGCTGTTCAGCCACCTGTTCTGGGAGCTGGCGGGTGACAGCACGCTGAACGACGACGAGCGCGACACGCTCCGCGTCGAGATGCGCCGCGGCCGGCCGTACAACCAGCAGCAGGTGCAGCTCAGCGCCTGCCAGGGCGTCACCGTCCTGCTCACGAAGTTCGGGCTCGGCGATTCCACCTACGTTCGGAATTCGGGGAACTTCACGCACGCGATCATCGGCGAGGGCGGCAACGTCCCCGCGGCATTCGCGCGCGTGATCGGCTACACGACCAAGGCCGCGCTCGTCCATGGAGACGTGACCGCGCGCCGCTGTGACACCAGCCTGGGCGGCATCACGTCCGACAGCGGCCGGAACGAGCGCGATTACGGCATGACGCCCGCGATCGACGTCTCGGACTTCATCAGCAACACCGGCGTGACGCTCCATTCGGTCGCGACGAATTTCAACGGCGGCACGAACCTGGTGCGCGCCGACTCGATTTACTTCCTCGACGAAGGCATGAAGTTGAAGGGCACGGCCCCGGCGCCCCTGGGCGCGTTCGGGATGGACATGAACTACAATCACGCCTTCCTGGCCGGCCAGCCGGGCACGCCGACCTTCGGCGGCTCGGGCAACCCCAACGACCGCATCGCCTTCTCGGCCCGGCCCGACGGCAATATTGACGTGTGGGATACGTTCTTCTACGGTCAGGTGGGGACGATCGTGGTGCGCGACCCCATCATCGGCCCGCTGCGCGTCGCCCGCAACCGCGCGAATACGCGGCAATGGCTGTTCGGCATCACGCCGGCCGGACTCGTGATGATCGAGCTTCCCGTCATCACGAACCCGTTCCCCTCGAAGCCGATGTGGGGGCCGCCGCTGCCGATCAAGTAAGACGGGCGCCGTCCGGGCCCGGGTGCAGATCACGCGAGCCCGACACATGTCGGGCTCAGGCGTTTCTGGAGGGGTGATGTTCAGGTTCACAACGGCCGGAGAATCGCATGGCAGAGGCCTGGTCGGGATTCTCGAGGGAATTCCGGCCGGCCTGCGAGTCTCCGCCGCCGACGTGGACGTCGAGCTGAAGCGGCGCCAGGGCGGCTACGGCCGCGGCGCGCGCATGAAGATCGAATCCGACCACATCGAATGGCTGTCCGGCGTGCGGGCCGGCGAAACGCTGGGCTCGCCGATCGCCATGCTGATCTGGAATCGGGACTGGGAGCACTGGCAGGACGTCATGGCGCCCGAGGCCGACGCCACGCCCGATCCGCAGGGACGCCGCCGCCAGGTTACGCGACCCCGACCCGGCCACGCCGACCTCGCGGGCTCGTTGAAATACGACCGCCTCGATGCGCGCGACATTCTCGAGCGCGCCAGCGCGCGCGAGACCGTCGCGCGCGTGGCGTGCGGCGCAGTCTGTAAAAAGCTGCTGCGCGAGTTCGGCATCGAAATCGGGTCGTATGTGGCGGAGTTGGGAGGAGTCACCGCCAAGTACCACTCCCCACTCCCCACTCCCCTCAACGAGGCCGTCGACCGGAGTCCCGTGCGGTGCCTGGATCCCGAGGCGGAGAAAGAGATCATCCGCCGCATAGACGCCGCGAAAGCCGCGGGCGACACGCTCGGCGGCATCGTCGAAGTCGTCGCCCTCGGCGTGCCCGTTGGGCTCGGCTCGCACGTGTCGTGGGACCGCAAGCTCGACGGCCGGCTCGCACAGGCCCTGATGTCCATCCCTGCCGTGAAAGGCGTGGAGCTGGGCCTCGGTTTCGAGGCGGCACGGCGGAAAGGCTCCGAGGTCCACGACGAGATTCTGCCCGGCTTCGCCCGCGCGACGAACCGCGCCGGCGGCACCGAGGGCGGCATGACGACCGGTGAGCCGCTCCTGCTGCGCGTCGCCATGAAGCCGATCTCGACCTTGATGTCGCCGCTCCGCACCGTGGATCTCAAGACCGGCGGGCCGGCGCAGGCGCAATCGGAGCGCTCCGACGTCACCGCGGTCCCGGCGATGGGGGTGATCGCGGAAGCGATGCTCGCGATCGTGGTGACCGAGGCACTGCTCGACAAGTTCGGCGGCGACGCGCTCAGCGAAACGAAGCGCAATTACGACGCCTATCTCGCGCACGTGCAGTCCCGCACCAAGGGTGGCGCGGCGTGAAGCGCCACGTCGTGCTGATCGGACTTCCCGGCGCGGGGAAGAGTACCATCGGCCGCATGGTGGCCGAGCGATTGCACGCGGGCTTCGTGGACATCGACAACGTGTTGATTCGCAAAGAAGGCAAGCCGATCGCGATGATTTTCGCGGAGAAAGGTGAGCCCGCGTTTCGCGAGATGGAGAAGAGGGAGATGGAAGCGGCGCTCGCCAATCAGCCCGCGGTGATCGCGCCGGGCGGCGGGTGGGCGGCGCAGCCCGGCAATCTCGACGCCGCAAAACCACACGGGTATTTCGTTTATCTGAAGGCGCGCGCCGAAGTGGCAGCCTCACGCGCCGAGCCGTCGGGAACCCGGCCCGTTTTGATGGGTGATGATCCTGTGGAGCGGATGCGCGAGCTGTTCACGACGCGCGATCCCTTTTACGCCAAAGCAGATGCGACCGTGATGACCGAGGCAAAACCGCTCGATAAAGTGGCCGACGAGGTCGTCAGACTTGCGCAGACGAACGCGGGTTGGTAGAAATGCAGGCCGACTGGACGCACCGAAGTCCTGAGTTCTTTGACCAAAGGTTGATGAGTGCCTGATAGTAATGAAGAAGTGAAACCCAAAAAGAAGAGAGCGCCTCGGAGGAAAAAAGAGACCGAGGCGGTTCTCCCGCCGGCGGATGACGCAGAGACCGACGCCGCTCCTGTAAAGGGCGGCGCACTCGTCATTGTCGAGTCCCCGACCAAGGCCAAAACAATCGGCAAATACCTCGGCAAGGGCTACACGGTGAAGGCGACCGTGGGCCATCTCCGGGATCTGCCCAGGCGCGAGCTGGGCGTGGACGTGGAGAACAACTTCGCGCCCAAATACGTGACTATTAAGGAAAAGGCGAAAACGCTCGCCGAGATCAAAAAGGCCGCCAAGGCCGCCGACCGGGTGTTACTGGCGACCGACCCCGATCGCGAAGGCGAGGCCATCGCCTGGCACGTGGCGTCGCAGCTCAACGGCAGCGGCGACGGCAAGATCCGGCGGGTCCTGTTTCACGAGATCACCAAGGACGCCGTCACTGAAGCGCTCGCCAACCCGCTCGACATCGACCAGCGCAAGGTGGACGCGCAGCAGGCGCGGCGCGTGCTCGACCGGCTCGTGGGCTACAAGGCCTCACCCGTCCTCTGGAAGAGCATCAAGACCGGCCTCTCGGCCGGCCGGGTGCAGACGGTGGCGCTCCGCCTGATCATCGAGCGCGAAGAAGAGATCCGGAAGTTCGTGCCGCAGGAGTACTGGACCGTCGCGGCCGACCTCGAGAAGGACGGCCAGCCCTTCCAGGCTCGGCTCCAGAAGCTCGACGGCCAGAAGCCCGAAATCAAAGACGAGCAGGCGGCGAAAGACATCGTCGCCGCGGTCGAGAAGCTGCCGTTCGTGGTCACCGACGTCACGACCGGCGAGCGCCGCCGCAAAGCGCCCGCGCCGTTCACGACGAGCACCATGCAACAGGAAGCCGCGAAACAGCTGGGCTTTTCGGCCGGCCGCACGATGCGCGCCGCGCAAAAGCTCTACGAAGGCGTGGAGCTGGGCGAGCAGGGCTCGGTGGGTCTGATCACCTACATGCGCACCGACTCGGTGCGGGTGTCCGACGCGGCGATCAAGCAGGCGCGCGAATACATCAACGCGCAGTTCGACAAGCGCTACCTGCCCGACGCGCCCGTCGAGCACAAGGGCGGACGCGGCTCCAAGGTCCAGGGCGCGCACGAGGCGATTCGCCCGACCGAGATCGGCTTCAAGCCCGACGACGTCAAAAAGTACCTGGAACGCGACCTCTTCAAGCTGTACCAGCTGATCTGGCGGCGGTTTCTCGCGTCGCAGATGAATCCGGCGATCTACGAAGCGACCAAGGTGGATTTCGACCTGGGCAACGGGAAATTCCTGTTCCGGGCGACCGGCTCGCGCGTCGTGTTCGACGGCTATCACGCCCTCTATAACGAGGTCTATGAGAAGGAAGAGACGGACGACGACACGCTCGAAAGCATCCCGGCCCTGAAGAAAGGCGACCGGGCCGCGCTCAAGCAGGTGGTGCCGAGCCAGCACTTCACCGAGCCGCCGCCGCGCTACAGCGAGGCGAGCCTCGTGAAAGAGCTCGAGAGCCTCGGCATCGGCCGTCCGTCGACGTATGCCGCCATCATCTCCACGCTGCGCACGCGCTGGTATGCGACCGCCAAGGACAGGCGCTTTCAGCCGACGCCCCAGGGCGAGATCGTCTGGAAGGTATTGAAGCGCTCGTTCCCCGAGGTGTTCGAGGTCGGGTTCACGGCGCTGATGGAGACCGAGCTCGACAAGGTCGAAGAGGGCGATCTCGCGTGGCAGGACGTGCTGGGCGAGTTCTGGAAGCCGTTCAACATCGCGCTCGAAGCCGTGGACGTGAACAAGATCATTCACGAGGTCCACGATCTGTCGGGCCTGGACACGGAGAAATGCCCCAAGTGCGGCAGCCCGCTCGAGGTGAAGAGCGGCCGCTTCGGCCCGTACATCGCGTGCGTGCGCTATGCGACCAAGGAGTGCGACTACTCGCGCTCGATCAAGAAGGACAAGGTGCCCGATCGTCCTTCGGATGAGATTTGCAAAGAGTGCGGCGCGCCGATGGTGATCAAGACCGGCCGCTTCGGTGAATTCCTCGCCTGCACGCGCTATCCCAAGTGCAAGTACACGCAGCCCGTGCCCCTCGGCATCAAGTGCCCGAAGTGCGACGTCGGCGACCTCGCGGAGCGGCGCACCAAGCGCGGCCGCACGTTCTACGGTTGCCTGCGCTACCCGGACTGCGATTATTCGACCTGGAACAAGCCGGTCGCGGTGGAATGCCCGAATTGCCACTTCGTCGGGATGGAAGAGATCAAGTCGAAGACGACGGGAGAAACCACACGCAAGTGCCTGAAGTGCGGACACACGATCACCGTGGAGCCCGAGAGCGCCGAGACGGAGGAAGTCGCGTCGTAGACGTCTTGGGTGGCGGGCTCGCGGGTTGCGAAGCCGCCTGGGCGCTCGCCGAACGCGGCGTGAAAGTCACGCTCCACGAGATGCGCCCGGTGAAAATGACGCCGGCGCACAAGACCGACGCCCTCGCCGAGCTGGTCTGCAGCAACACCTTCAAATCCGTCGAACCGCTGCACGCGCACGGCCTGCTCAAGGCCGAGATGCGCCTGCTCGGCTCGATCGTCCTCGAGGCCGCGGACGGGGCGCGGATTCCGGGCGGCAGCGCGCTCGCGGTCGACCGCGTCGTGTTCGCCGGGAATGTGCAGGCTCGCATCGAGTCACATCCCAACATCACGATCGTCCGCGAAGAAGTGACGTCGCTGCCGTCGACCGGGATCGTCGCGACCGGTCCGCTGACCTCCGATGCCCTCGCCACAGCCATCACTAACCGCCTGGCCGGCCAACCGCTCGCCTTTTTCGATGCCATCGCGCCGATCGTGTCGGCCGACTCGCTCGACCTCTCGCGTCTGTTCAAAGCCTCGCGCTACGGCAAGGGCGGGGGGGACGACTACTGGAATTGCCCGTTCACTCAGGCCCAGTACGAATCTTTCGTCTCGGCGCTGATTCAGGGCGAGCAGTACGTCCCGGGGCACGAGTGGGACGACGTCGCGTACTTCGAGGGCTGCCTGCCGGTCGAGGAGATGGCGCAGCGCGGCATGGAGACGCTGCGCTTCGGCCCGATGAAGCCGATCGGCTTGTGGGACAAGGCGAACAATCGCGAGCCCTACGCGGTCGTGCAGCTGCGGCAGGAAGATCGCGCGGCGCAGATGTGGAATCTCGTCGGCTTCCAGACGCGGCTCAAAACCGGCGCGCAGCAGACGATCTTCCGGATGATCCCGGGCCTCGAGCACGCGGAGTTCCTGCGCTACGGCAGCATTCACAGGAACACGTATCTCAACACACCGGCGGCGCTGACCCCATTCCTATCTCCCAAATCCGA
>DATDEZ010000122.1:0-3237 GCA_036522875.1 Gemmatimonadales bacterium
GCTCGAAGCGGAAGCGCGGCTCGAGTCGATGGTGAGCCGCGAAGCGAGCTTCCTCTTCAATAATCTGCTCCTGATCGGCATCGCGTTCTCCGTGCTGTGGGGAACGCTGTTTCCCATTCTCTCGGAAGCGATTCGCGGCACAAAGATCACGGTAGGTCCGCCCTTCTTCAGTCAAGTCAATGTGCCGCTCGGTTTATCGCTGCTCGCGCTCACCGGCATCGGTCCGTTGATCGCCTGGCGGCGCGCCTCGATTCCCAATCTGCGGCGCCAGTTCGCCGTGCCCGTCACCACGGCGATCTTCGTCTTGCTGATCTTTCTGGTCGCAGGGATGCGCGACGTCGGCGCTCTCATGGCGCTCACGATCGGCGGCTTCGTGTTCGCGACGGTGATTCAGGAATTCGCGCGCGGCGCGCGCGCGCGGCACCGGCAGTATGGCGAGCCGACGGCGCTCGCCGTGGTCCAGCTGCTGTCGCGCAACCGCCGCCGCTACGGCGGCTACATCGTGCACGTCGCGATGGCGATGCTGTTCATCGCGTTCGCCGGGATGTCGTTCAAGACGGAAACCGAAGCGACGCTGCGACCGGGCGAATCGGCGACGCTCCGAGGCGCGGACGGCCACGTCTATACCTTCACCCACCTCGGCATCTCCCAATACAACGCGCTGAATCGGCAGGTAACCGCGGCGCTCGTCGAAGTGCACCGCGACGGCAAAGCGATCGGCAGGCTGCGCACCGAAAAACGCCAGCACGTCGATGCCCTCGGCCGGCCGACGTTCGAGCCGTCCACTGAAGTCGGCATTCAGAGCGGCCTGCGGGTGGATCTGTACATCGTCCTCGCGGGCCTCGTGAACGGCACGGAGCAGGCGGTGTTTCGGTTCACGATCAATCCGCTCGTGTGGTGGGTCTGGTTCGGCGGGTTCGTGCTCGTGATCGGCGGGCTCATCGTGCTGTGGCCGGGCGGTGGCGCGGTCGCGGTGAAAGGCGCTCCGGTTTCGCGCACGCAGGCCGGATACACCGTGAAGCTCGAGCCGGCGGCACGATGAACGCGCACGTCAGCCGGCGCGGATTTTTCGTCATTGCGGCCGGGGCGGTCGGCGCCGCGCTCCAGGACACGACCAGCGCGCGCGTCTACGATCCCGAGCGCGCCGGTCGCGCGCAGACGCCGATCACCGCCGCGGACAACGATCCCGGCATCCAGGCGGTCGAAAAGAAACTCCGCTGCACCTGCGGCTGCGGCCTGGACATCTACACGTGCCGCACGACCGACTTCACCTGCACCTACAGCCCCGCGCTGCACAAGGAAGTCATGCAGCTCGCGCAGCAGGGCAAGACGGCGCAGCAGATCATCGACGCGTTCGTCGGACAGTACGGTGAGGCCGCACTGATGGCGCCGCCGCGGCGCGGCTTCAATCTCGCGGGGTACTTCGTGCCGAGCATCGTGATTCTGATCGCGGCCGCCGTGTTGGTGAAAGTGCTGCGCCGCTGGACGGCAGAGGCACCGGCGCCGGTGATCGCGGACGCGTCGCGCGCCACGACTCCCGCCGACGCGTCCCCCGAGGAGCTCGAGCGCTTGCAGCGCGAGCTCGACAAGCTCCGCTGATTTAGGACGTGGTCGAGCTCCTGCTGGGCATCCTGCTGGCGGCGGGCGCTGTGTATTTCGTCCTGCTGCCGATCCTCAAGCCCCCGACCGAGCCGTTGAGCGCCGCGTCGGGCGACGACGAGGGCGAAGACCCCGATGACGACATGACGCCACAGACCGTGGCGCTCCGCGCGCTCAAGGAGATCGAGTTCGATCGCGCGACGGGAAAACTTTCCGACGTCGACTACGATCAACTGAAAGCCAAGTACACGGCCGAGGCGCTGGCGGCGATGCGTGGCGAGCGTGCGCCGTACGCCGTGAGCCGTGCGCCGGAAGTGCCTGCCGCCGCACTGCGAACGGCGCACGGTGCACGTTGTCCGGAGCACGGTCCTCGCCCCGAAGCCGGCGCCGAGTTCTGCTCCGAATGCGGCCGCCGGCTCGGTACCGCGGCCGGGTACTGCGTGCGCTGCGGCACAACCCTCGAAACCGACGCCCGGTTTTGCAATCGCTGCGGAGCGCGCGTCGCGGCCTGACCGGCTCGCAGTTTGGCGGGTATGACTAGCCAACCAAACTCGGCCGTCACATGAGTCGCCAGTTTCTCCGTCTCCCCGTCATCGCGCTGTTGCTCGCGCTGGCATCCACGCCTGCCGCCGGCCAGACGCTGAACGCCGGCCCCCGCTTCGGTGGACACGTCGGCTACATCTCGGGGGACGACTGGCTCGCCGGCCCGCAGCTGTTCTGGCCGATCAGCTCCGTCGTCGATCTGTATCCAAGCTTCGATTACATCTTCGTGCCGAGCGGCTCCGCGTGGGCCATGAACCTCGACCTCAAGGCCGTCGCTCCGGCGCGCGACGTCTCGTGGTTCCTCGGCGGGGGACTCGGCTATTATCGCTCGAGCGTCGGCGGCGGCAACTTCAGCTCCAAAGGCGTGAATCTGTTCACCGGGTTGGAAGGGCGAACCGGCCACACGCTGCCCTATGTCGAGGTGCGCTGGATGATCGGCGAGGGACGCGCCTTCCGGGTCGGGGGTGGCATCAACTGGCGCTAGCGAAGGCGATCGACTCTTCCTACTTGCTTTTTGCCGGGCCGTTTCCTATCAGTCTCCATCCCAACGACCCGGAGTCTTCCGTGAATCGCTGGATCCCGCGACTGCTCGTCCTGCTCGTCCTGATTGCGTTGGTCACCTCACCGGCTGACGCGCAGCGCCGCGCGCGGCGTGCCGTCGCCCTGACGCCCGGCCCCACGTACGGCGCCCACGTCGGCTACAACTTCGACGTGGATGAGCCGTTGCTCGGCGCGCAGGTCACGTATCCGTTCACGCCGAGTCTCGCCGCCTATCCGACGTTCGACTACTACTTCGTGAGCGGCGGCTCGCTCTGGTCGCTGAACTTCGATCTGAAATACCGGCCGCCCACGCGGTACGGGGCGTGGTATGTGGGCGGAGGGTTGAACTGGACGCACGCGAGCGCCGGCGGCGCGAGCGGCAGCGATACGAATCTGAACTTGCTGACCGGGCTCGAAGGTCACCGCGGCCGCACTCGGCCCTACGTCGAGGGCAAGTTCATCCTCGGCAACGGCAGCTCGTTCCAGATCGTCGGCGGGGTCAGCTGGCGGTAGCTAGAACTCGAAGCTTTCCATCTTTCGCAGTCCCAGCCGCAG
>DATDEZ010000123.1:0-2925 GCA_036522875.1 Gemmatimonadales bacterium
TCGGCGACACCGCCTACAGCGATCTCCGCTCCTCGGCGCGCTGGCGCCTCGCGACGCTCACGCTCGAGGGAGTCCTCGGCGCGCGAGTATGGAGTCGCGGCGGCGGCCGGGGCGTGTTTGTGGAGGGCAGCGCGGCGCTCGCGCTCGGTACCCATGCCGCACTGGTCGTGTCGGGCGGGCGCTATCCAACCGATGCCGTCAGCGGCAGCATCGCCGGCCGGTATGTCACCGCCGCGCTCCGGGTCGGCTCAGTCGGGTTGCGCCGGCGGAGCCCGCCCTTGGCTACTTCGTCGATTAAGGGTGCGGAGAGTGCAGATCCCGTCGATCCGCCCACAGACGCGCGATTGGAGGTGCAACCGACCGACGGCGACTCAATCCGTCTGGTTGTGCGCGCAATCGACGCGAAGACTGTCGAAATCACGGGTGATTTCACCGATTGGCAGCCGGTGAGTCTCAGTAAGACCTCAGCGGACGATGCGGCTTGGGCGGGATTCTTCCGGATCGCTCCCGGTCTGCATCGCATCGACGTACGTCGCGACGGTGGTGCGTGGCGGGCTCCTGCCGGCACGAGCCGAAGCACCGACGACTACGACGGAGAGGTCGGCACCTTCGTCATCCCTTAACGGGCGCCGCCCGCGAGCTGCACAGCCTCCGGTCGACGACGTAACGCCAGCATCGCCCAAACCCCGAGCGCCGGCCCAATCGCGAGGACGCTCATCGTCCAACGCCAGCCGATCCGCCCGGCGATTGTCGGCAGCAAATAAATCGTGGCACACGTGAGCAGGAATCCGAGACTCGTCTGTAGCGTCAGTGCCGTGCCGACGTAGTCGCGCGGCGCGAGCTCGCTCACCGCCGCGGAGAACTGCGCCGAGTCGGCGACGACGGTCACGCCCCACACGAGCAACAGCGGGAGGAGCGCAACGAGGGGCGCGGCGAATAGCACGCCGACGAGAAGCGCGCATGTCCCCGAGACCACCATCGCCACGCTCGTGACGGCGGTTCGCCCCAAACGGTCGGCGTAGCGTCCGCCGAGCCAACATCCCACGGCGCCGATCCCGATGACCCCGAACGTGACGAACGCTGCCAGTGCGGTGACATCGGCATCGTTGCCGCGGCGGGCGTGCTCGCTCGCGGCTACGAACGCGGCCATCCACGTCCACATCGCGTACACCTCCCACATGTGACCGAGGTAGCCCAGGTTCGCGAGCGCCACGGCGCGATCTTTGAGAATTCGCGGAGCGGCCGCGAGCGAAAATGGCGGCGACGGAGCGCTGAATGGTCCGTCATTGGGAACGAGCAGCACGAGCAGTCCGCCGACGAACGCACTGACGGCGGCGACGATCAGCACGATGCGCCACGCCGAGGGTGCAACGGCCCAGCGCACGAGATGCGGGCTGGCGGAGCCGAGCGTCAGCGCCCCGACGAGAATCCCGATCGCCAGTCCTCTTCCTTCTTTGAACCAGCCCGCGGCGATCTTCATGCCCGGCGGGTAGACGCCGGCGAGCGCGGCGCCGGTCAGAAGTCGGCAGGCGATCGCATAACGCGCGTTGGGCGACGCGGCCACGCCGAGCGTTGCTAATGCCGCGAGCGCCGCGGAGACCGCGACGAGGCGACGCGCCGACAGTCTGTCGGCGAGCGTCAGGATCGCGCTCACGAGCGCGCCGACGACGAAGCCAAGCTGTACCGAAATCGTGAGCCACGCGGTTGTCGTAGCCGAGAGAGACCACACGCGCGCGAGCGCCGGGGCAACCGCGGACGCGCTGAACCATGGCGCCATGCCGAACAACTCGGCGACAGCCAGTAAGGCTAGAACTCGTTTTGGGGTCACAGCCCCGTGGGATGGTCCAGGAACGTCCAGGGCAGGTCGAATTTTTTCGCGACGTGCTCGGCGAGCGCTTTGACGCCCACGGTCTCGGTCGCGTAATGGCCCGCGTAGATGACGTTCAGCCGCAGCTCTTCGGCGTCGAAGAACGTCCAGTGCTGCCCTTCGCCCGTGATGTACGTATCGAGTCCCGCGGCGGCGGCCTGCGGAATCAGCGACCCACCGGCTCCCGTCACGATGCCGACGCGTTGCGGCCGGTCTGGCCCGAACGGAAAGAGTTTGGGCGCCGCGCCGAGCGTCTTCGTGATCGCCCAGACGAGCTCGTCGCGGCTGCCGCTGAACTCGCCCCAGACACCGATCGGCGCGCCATGATACGATCCGAAGTCGCCGCGGATCTTGAGCCCGAGCATTCGCGCGAGCACGCTGTTGTTGCCGACGTCACGATGACGGTCGAGTGGCAGATGGGCGGCGTACAACGCGATGTTCGCCCTCGTCAATCCGAGCATCCGCCGGTGCGCCGGCCCGACAATCGGACGCAGCCCACCCCAAAACATCCCGTGATGGACAAGAAGGAGATCGGCGTGCTGCTCGGCGGCGAGCCGGACTGTGGCCTCGCAGAAGTCGACCGCGGCGGCGAGCCGGGTGACGTCGCCGCTGTTCGCGACCTGGAGGCCGTTCAGGGCTTCCGGGGCGTCGGCGACTTCCTCAGCGATCCGGAGGTAGCCATCAAGGAACTGGCTGACGGTGTCTAGGCGCACTTACGACACCGTAATCACAGTATCGAGACAGCCAAAAGTCTTCCACACGACAGTATCGTATAACTCTAATTGGCACAAGTAATTAGAGAATCCACATGCACCTGGGGCTACCGTGTGGATATCTAGGCTCGCGCCAGCGTGGTCGCGGCCGGACGTTGGCTGGCCTGGGGTGGCTGGCCGACGTCCTCGCCCATGCGCAACACGCCATTGATCTCGCCGCCTTCCTGGACGAGCAGGCGCTTGGTGTGTACGTCGCCATGAACGACGCTGGTGGCCTGAAGCTCCACCCGCTCTTCGGCGTAGATCGCGCCGCGCACTTCGCCGCCGATGATCGCTTCGCGGCTG
>DATDEZ010000124.1:0-13047 GCA_036522875.1 Gemmatimonadales bacterium
GCCCAACGACCGCTCGATCTCGCGCGTGATGTGCATCGAGCAGAACTTCGGCCCGCACATCGCGCAGAACTCCGCGCTCTTGAAGTACTCGGCCGGCAGCGCTTCGTCGTGCAATTCGCGCGCGCGCGCGGGGTCGAGCGCCAGCCGGAACTGCTCGTTCCAGTCGAACGCATAGCGAGCGCGTGACAGCGCGTCGTCCCGCTCGGTCGCGCCGGGGCGGCGGCGCGCGATGTTCGCCGCGTGCGCCGCGATCTTGTAGGCGATCACGCCCTCGCGCACTTCCTCGGCATTGGGGAGGCCGAGGTGTTCCTTCCGCGTCACGTAACAGAGCATGTCCGCGCCGAACCAGCCGATCATCGCCGCGCCGATTGCCGACGTGATGTGGTCGTAGCCGGGCGCGACGTCAGTCACGAGCGGCCCCAGCGTGTAGAACGGCGCCTCGTGGCAGAGCTCTTTCTCGAGCCGGACGTTGACTTCGATCTGGTGCATCGGAATGTGGCCCGGTCCCTCGATCATCACCTGCACGTCTTTCTTCCAGGCGCGCTCGGTCAGCTCACCCAACACCGTCAACTCCGCGAGTTGCGCCTTGTCGGTCGCGTCGGCGATGGAGCCGGGCCGCAGGCCGTCGCCGAGCGACAGCGTGACGTCGTACTCGCGCGCGATGTCGAGCAGCCGGTCGTAATGCTCGTACAGCGGATTCTGTTTGCCGTGCTGCGTCATCCAGTACGCCATGAGCGATCCGCCGCGGCTCACGATGCCGGTCACGCGGCCGAGCGCGAGGCCGATATGCTCGCGCAGGATGCCGGCGTGCACGGTGACGTAATCCACGCCCTGCCGCGCCTGATGCTCGATGTTGTCGAGGATGTCGTCGGCGGTGAGTTTCACGACGTCGCCCGCGTGTTCGATCGCCTGGTAGATCGGCACCGTCCCGATCGGGACGGGCGAGGCGGCGATGATCGCTTCGCGAATCGCGTCGATGTTGCCGCCTGTCGAGAGATCCATCACCGTATCGGCGCCGTAGTGGACGGCGTGATGCAGCTTCTCGAGCTCGCCATCGATATCGGACTCGACCGCCGAATTGCCGATGTTGGCGTTGATCTTGACGCTGGCGACCTTGCCGATCGCCATCGGATCGAGCCGCTGCTTCAGATGATTCACGTTGGCCGGAATGATCAGACGACCGATCGCGACTTCATTCCGAATCGTCTCGGGCGGCAGCGATTCTCGCTCGGCGACGCGCTGCATCTCGGGCGTGATCGTGCCCTGGCGGGCGAAGAACATTTGCGTGCGGCTGGTCATACGGATCTCCCTTCGCCGGTACGAACCGGATCAGGTTCTGAGGGTGTGATCTCAGCCCCGACATGTGGCCGGGGCACCCCTGTCGATGAGCGGAATCTATCCTGTTCTAAACTTCGCGCGGGCGGGGAGGTCCGTAGCGCTCCGTGGGCTTGTGCGTCTTGTCCCACTCCGCCCGGTAGGCGAAGGGGTCCAGGCCACTCGGCTGATCCAGCGCGAGGATGCCGTTGAGGTGATCGATTTCGTGTTGCAACAGCTCCGCCATCGGGCCTTCGAGCTCCATCGTGACGACTTTCCCCTTCAGGTCGGTGTAGCGCAGGCTGACCTTATACGCGCGCGTCACGCGCACGAGGAGATTGGGGAAGGAGAAGCAGTCGTCCCAGACATGGAAGTCTTCGGCACCGACGTCCGTGATCTCAGGGTTGATCATCGTGGCGCGGAATTTCCCGATTTCCACGAGGATCACGCGAACGGGCGCGCCGATCTGCGGCGCGGCAAGGGCGCGCCCCATGTCGTACTTCTTCCGGGCCGTGCGCAGCGTGTCGCGCAGATCGTCGGACAACAGGCGAACCGCCGGCGACTTCGGGTCTTCCACCGGAGTGCACCGGACTCGCAGGATCGGGTCGCCAAGTAGGCGGATGCGTCGCGCGGCCATAGGCGCGCCATAATTGCGCGTTTCCATTGTTCATGCAACTGCCTGTAGCCGCCTAGCCGCCGGCGCGCGCAGCCGCTAAGTCTTCTCGTCTCTATGTCGCTTGCGGGCATCGTGTTGGCGGCCGGCCGCTCGGCCAGAATGGGCTCTCCCAAGGCGCTCCTGGATTTCCTGGGCGTCCCGTTCGTCGTGCGGATCGTCCAGGCACTCGAGGCCCTCGAGGTCAAAACCCGCGTCGTGGTCCTCGGGCCGGACGGTGGCCGCATTCACCCCGTCCTCGCCGATCATGATTGCATGATCGCCGAGAACCCCGAGCCGGAGACCGGCCCGATCGAGTCCCTGCGGGTCGCTTTGCGCGCCGTGCAGCCTTTGCAGCCCAGCGCGGTGCTCGTTTGGCCGGTGGATCTGCCGCATGTACGTGTCGCTACGGTCGACCGGGTGCTCGAGGCCCACCGCCGGACAAAGGCGGCGATCGTCGTGCCGACCTTCGGAGAGCGCCGCGGCCACCCCGTCATCTGGGGGTCGGCGCTCTTCGAGGAGCTGCTCATGAGCCGGAGAGCCCAAGAGGAGGGAGCCCGCGCCGTGTTGCGCGCGCACCAGGCTGAGATCACCGCGGTGCCCGTGGACGATCCGGCGGTCATCGACGCGGTGAACACGCCTGAGGACTACGAACGACTGGTGCGAGAGTGGAATCGCGACATTTACTAGGTTTATTGACAATCCCGACAAAGTCATTAGGATTCCGGAACTGCAAGTCCCAAAAGAACTTCGAGACAAAATGACCGGTATTGAAGCGCACGTCCAGCAACCCTATAAGTACGGCTTCGTCACCGACATCGAATCCGAGGTCGTGCCGGCCGGCTTGAACGAGGACGTGATCCGGCTGATTTCGGCGAAGAAGGCCGAGCCGGCGTGGATGCTGGAGTGGCGCCTGAAGGCGTATCGCAACTGGCTCAAGATGTCCGAGCCGCACTGGCCGAACGTCAAATACGGGCCAATCGACTACCAGGCGATCAGCTATTACGCGGCTCCGAAGCAGCAGCCGAAGCTCGATTCGCTCGATCAGGTCGATCCCAAGCTCGTCCAGACGTTCGAGAAGCTTGGCATCCCGATCGAGGAGCAGAAGCGGCTCAGCGGCGTGGCGGTGGACGCGGTATTCGACAGCGTGTCCGTGGCCACGACGTTCCAGGCGGAGCTCGCGAAGTACGGCGTCATCTTCATGCCGATCTCACAGGCGATCCGCGAGCATGGCGACCTGGTCCAGAAGTATCTCAACACCGTGGTCCCGATCAACGACAACTTCTTTGCGGCGCTGAACTCCGCCGTGTTCACGGACGGCTCCTTCGTGTACGTGCCGAAGGGGGTCCGCTGTCCGCTCGAGCTCTCGACGTACTTCCGCATCAATGCCTCTTCCACCGGACAGTTCGAGCGCACGCTCATCATCGCGGACGAAGGCAGCTACGTCAGCTATCTCGAAGGCTGCTCGGCGCCGATGCGCGATGAAAACCAGCTGCACGCCGCCGTCGTCGAGCTGGTCGCGCTCGATAACGCGCAGATCAAGTACTCGACGATTCAGAACTGGTATCCGGGTGACGAAGAGGGGCGTGGCGGCATTTACAACTTCGTGACGAAGCGCGGCAAGTGCGCCGGTCGCAATTCCAAGATTTCCTGGACCCAGGTCGAGACCGGTTCGGCGATCACGTGGAAATATCCCGGCTGCATTCTCCAGGGCGACAATTCGATCGGGGAGTTCTACTCGGTTGCGGTGACGAGCCACAAGCAACAGGCCGATACCGGAACCAAGATGATTCACCTCGGCAAGAACACGCGCTCCACGATCGTGTCGAAAGGCATCTCCGCCGGCCGCGGGCAGAATACCTACCGCGGGCTGGTGAAGATCATGAAAGGCGCGGAGGGCGCGCGGAATTATTCGCAGTGCGATTCGATGCTGGTCGGCGACAAATGCGGCGCGCACACCTTTCCGTACATCGACGTGCGCAATTCGACCGCGATCATGGAGCACGAGGCCTCGACGTCGAAGATCGGCGAAGATCAGATCTTCTATTTGCGCCAGCGCGGCTTGTCGTCCGAGGACGCCGTCTCGATGATCGTCAACGGGTTCTGCAAGGAAGTCTTCAAAGAGCTGCCGATGGAGTTCGCGGTCGAAGCAACGCGGTTGCTGGGGATCAGTCTGGAGGGAAGCGTTGGCTAAGAAGAGCGCACTGCTCGAGGTGAAAGGACTCCGCGCCGCTGTCGCGGGTAACGAGATCCTCAAAGGTATCGACCTCACGATTCGCGACGGCGAAGTCCACGCGATCATGGGACCGAACGGCTCCGGCAAGAGCACACTCGCGCAGGTGCTCGCCGGCCACCCGGCCTACGAAATCCGCAGCGGCACGGTGACGTACGACGGCAAGGATCTCCTCGACATGGATCCGGAGGAGCGCGCGCGGGACGGCGTGTTCCTCGCGTTTCAATATCCTGTCGAAATCCGCGGCATCACCAATTCCTACTTCCTGCGCTCGGCGGTGAACGCGATCCGCAAGCACCGCGGCCAGCCGGAGCTCGATCCGATCGACTTCCTGCAAGTGCTCGAGCAAAAATTGAAGAGTATCGGGTGGGACGATTCGCTGATGAATCGGCCCGTGAACGAAGGCTTCTCCGGCGGCGAAAAAAAGCGCAACGAGATCCTGCAGCTCGCCGTGCTCGAACCGCGGCTCGCCATCCTGGACGAGACGGACTCGGGCCTCGACATCGACGCGCTGAAGACCGTGGCCGAGGCGGTCAACCAGCTCCGCGGTCCGAATCGTTCGTTCTTGATCGTTACGCATTACCAGCGGCTCTTGAACTACATCAAGCCTGACGTCGTGCACGTGCTGGCTGACGGACGAATCGTGAAGACCGGCGGGCCCGAGCTGGCCCTGGAGCTCGAGGCAAGAGGCTACGACTGGCTTCGTGATGGCGCCATGGTGTCGTAACGATGGCGGGAACGGGAACGGTCGAACGGCTAGTCGGCAGCTATAACGCCTGGGCGACGAACGGTGCGTCGCGCGCGCCGTCGTGGCTCAAGGAGCTGCGGGCCGGCGGAATCGGGCGATTCGCCGAGCTCGGATTTCCCAGCATGAAGCAGGAGGCGTGGCGCTTCACCAACGTCGCGCCGATCGCCGAAGGCTCGTTCGATCTGGCGAAGGTCCCCGCCCGGATTCCGACGCTCGATGACATCCGGCCCTACTTGTTGCTCGAGACCGGCCCGCGACTCGTCTTCGTGGATGGGTTTTTCCAACCCGCGTTGTCCACGCCTTTCTTCGACGACGTCCAAAGCTTGGCACACGTGGTCCAGCACCGGCCCGAGCTCGTGCGCGAGCACCTCGGCAAGTACGCCGCGATCGGTGAGCGGCCGTTCTCCGCGCTGAACACGGCGTTCGTGCACGATGGGGCCTTCGTTCACGTCGCCGCCAGGGCGACCGCCGAGCTGCCCATCCAATTGCTGTTCCTGGCGACGGGCGCGCAGCGGGTCGTCATGCATCCCCGCAATCTCGTCGTCGTCGAGCGCGAAGCGCGCGCGTCGATCGTCGAGACCTATGCCGCGCTCCATGAAGGCGGGGCCGGCAGCGCCTACTGGACGAACGCGGTCACGGAGATCGTTGTGGGCGACGCCGCGCGCGTCGATTACCACCGCGTGCAACGCGAGGGGGCCAGTGCGTATCACGTGGCGACGACGCAGTCGCATCAGGGCCGCGACAGCACCCTCAACCTGCATTTCGTCGCGTTCGGCGGCGCGCTCGCGCGGCACGACATCGGCGCGGTGATGGCCGGTCCGGGCGGCACGCTGATCCTCAACGGCCTCTACCTCCTGGCTGGTCAGCAGCACGCCGATCATCACACGACGATCGATCACGCGGCGGATCATTGCGAGAGCCACGAGTACTTCAACGGCGTGCTCGACGAGAAATCGCGCGGCGTGTTCACGGGACGGATCGTCGTGCGCCCGGGCGCGCAGAAGACCGATTCGAAGCAGACGAACAACAACCTGTTGCTGTCCCCGGACGCGCATGCCGACAGCCAGCCGCAGCTCGAGATCTACGCCGACGACGTGAAGTGCACGCACGGCTCCACCGTGGGCCCGCTCGACCCGCGCGCCGTCTTTTATCTGAAGAGCCGCGGCATCGGCGCCGACGACGCGCGACGCTTACTCACGTACGGGTTTGCCGCCGAGATCCTCGGGCGGATGCAGGTCGCGCCGCTGCGCGAGCAGCTCGACCGGATCGTGCGCAGTCGTCTGGCGGAATGATGAACGACCTCGGCGATCTGTACCAGCAGGTCATCCTCGATCACAACCGGAACCCGCGCAACTTCAAGCGGCTCGATTCCGCGAATCGCCGCGCCGAGGGAAACAACCCGTTGTGCGGCGATCGCATTCAGCTGTACGTGCAGCTCGACGGCGACACGATCAGCGACATCGGATTTCAGATGCCGCAGGGATCCGGTTGCGCGATCTCGAAGGCGTCGGCGTCGCTCATGACCGAAGCCGTGAGAGGCAAAAGCGCCGCCGACGCCGAGGGACTGTTTCAGGCATTCCGTGAGATGCTGGCCGGCGGCACGAACGCTCCCGGCAAGCTGGCCGCGTTCTCGGGTGTGCGCGCGTTCCCGAGCCGCATCAAGTGCGCGAACCTCGCCTGGCACGCGCTGCATGCCGCGCTCCAGAATCAGGATGAGCCGGTGACGACCGAATCGGCGAAGGATTTCTGATGCTGGACGTCAAGCGCATTCGGCCCGATTTCCCGATTCTCGAGCGGAAAGAAAACGGCGCGCGCCTGGTCTATCTCGACAATGCCGCGACCAGCCAGAAGCCGCGCACGGTCCTCGAGGCGATCCAGCACTACTACAGCTTCCACAATGCCAACGTGCATCGCGGCGCCTACGCGCTCGCCGTCGAGGCGACCGACGCGTACGAGGCGGCTCGCACCGCCGTCGCGCGCTTCGTCAACGCCTGGGCGCGGGAGAGCGTGGTGTTCACGCGCGGGACGACCGAATCGATCAACCTGGTGGCGGCCTCCTGGGGACGCAGCCACGTGCAGCGCGGCGATAGCGTCGTCATCACGGCCATGGACCACCATTCCAACATCGTGCCCTGGCAGATCCTGTGTCAGGAAAAGGGCGCGACGCTCCGGATGGTGGAGATCACGAAGGACGGCCGGATCGATCTCGCCGACTACGGCCGCGCCCTCGAGGCCAAGCCGAAGATCGTGGCCTTCCCATACGTCTCGAACTCACTCGGCACCGTGAATCCCGCCGCGCAACTGACCAAGCTGGCGCATGCCGCGGGTGCGGTCGCGGTGGTCGACGGCGCCCAGGCCAGTCCCCATATGCGCGTGGACCTGCAGGCCATCGACTGCGACTTCTACGCGCTATCGGGCCACAAGATGCTCGGGCCGATGGGCAGCGGCGCTCTCGTGGCCAAGCCCGAGCTGCTCGAAGCGATGCCGCCCTATCATGGCGGCGGTGAGATGATCGAGCGTGTCTGGGACGATCGCTCAACGTGGAACAAGATTCCCCACAAGTTCGAAGGTGGGACACCGAACGTGGAGGCAGCGGTCGGGCTCGGCGCGGCGATCGCGTATCTCGAGCAACTCGGCCTCGACCGCGTTGCCGAGCACGAGCAGGAGCTCGCCCGGATCGCCATCGAGCGGCTGAGTCACATTGAGGGAGTTACCGTGTACGGCCCTCGCGACCATCGCGCGGGAGTTGTTCCATTCACGTACGGCGACATCCATCCGCACGATCTCGCCACGATTTTGGATCGCGACGGCGTCTGCATACGCGCGGGCCATCACTGCACGCAGCCGCTGATGCGCCGTCTCGGCGTTGCGGCGACGGCGCGCGCGTCGTTCTACATCTATAACGACGTCGACGACGTCGATGCCCTCGTCACGGCGTTGCGGAAGGCGGGCGAGCTGTTCGGCGTCTTGGCGTCGTAGCATCGTCTCACCCTAGCGTCGGTTTCGCTTCACCATAGCTTCCCCGCATGCCAGAACCGGTCGTCGTCGATCGCGTCACCAAACGCTTCTCGGGTCACACCGCCGTCGACTCGCTGTCGCTCACCGTCCCCGCCGGAACGATTTACGGCTTGCTGGGCCCGAACGGCGCCGGCAAGAGCACGACGATCCGCATGATCATGGACATCTACGAGCCCGACTCCGGCGAAGTGCAGCTCTTCGGCACGGTCGCCGGCGGCCGCAGCTTTTCCGCGCGGATCGGCTATCTGCCGGAGGAGCGCGGGCTCTATCCGAAGATGCGCGTGCTCGACGTCCTTGTATTTCTTGCCGAGGCGAAGGGTGTCGCGCGGCGGGTCGCGCGCGCCAAGGCGCTGGAATGGCTGGACCGCCTCGGACTGTCCGACTGGCGGCTCCGCAAAGTGTCGGATCTGTCGAAGGGCATGCAGCAGAAGGTGCAGTTCATTTCCACGATCCTGCACGATCCTGATCTCGTCGTTCTCGACGAGCCGTTCTCGGGGCTCGATCCCGTAAACTCGCAGGTGCTCCGCGACACCGTTCTCGAGATCCGCCGGCACGGCAAGACGATCCTGTTCTCGACGCACATCATGGAACACGCCGAGCAGCTCTGTGACCGGTTGTGCATCATCGCGCGCGGAAAGAAGCTCATCGACGGGACGCTGACCGAGGTCAAGCAGCAGCGCGGCGGCCGCAACCTCCTGATCGCCTTCGACGGCAGCCAGGGCGGAGCGTCTCAAATCTTCGCCGACAAGCGCCTCATCGCGCGCGTGCAAGACCTGGGACAGCAGGCGGAGCTGGAGCTCGCCGCGGGCGCGGATCCCCAAGAAATCCTGCGCGCGCTCGTGAATTCGGGAGCGCGCCTGTCGCGCTTCGAGCTCGCGAGCCCGTCGTTGCACAAGGTCTTCGTCGATCTCGTCGGGCCGGATGCGGCGACGGCCGCGGCGCTCCCGACACCTGAAAGGGCCGGCCGGGCATGAGCAAGATCTGGGCGGTGATCCGGCGCGAATTCGTCGAGCGCGTGCGCACGCGGTGGTTCTGGGTATCGGCGATTCTCGGCCCTGTGCTCTTCGCCGGCGTGATCGTCTTTCAGATCAAGCAGTCGCTCGGCGGCGCGGTGCGGGACGTCGCGGTGCTCGACAGCACCACCAACGGGTTCGGCGACCGCGTGGCGGAAGCGCTCGTGATCAGCCAGGCGTTCCGCGCCCAGAGGGTCGCGGCCACACCGCACGCCGTCGATTCGCTCACCGATCTCGTGGAAAGCAAGCAGCTGAACGGCTTTTTGATCGTGACGGACGAGCTCGTCAAATCGGGCAAGGCCGAATATCGCGCGTCCAACCTCGCCATTCAGACCGTCGAGGACATGCAGCGCGCGTTGAATCGCCTGATCGAAAAGGTGCGCCTCGAGAGCAAGGGCGTGGATCCCACGATCGTCGATTGGGCACAGGTTCACGTCAATCTGGACCAGAAGAAGATCGTGGGCGGCAAGGCCCGGAGTGAGAGCGCCGGCCAGTCGCTGGTCATGGCGTACATCACCGCCATCCTGCTGTTCATGGCGATCCTGCTGTACGGCGTGAACGTCATGAGCTCGGTGCTGGAGGAAAAGACGACGCGGATCATCGAGGTGCTCGTGTCGTCCCTCCGGCCGTTCCATCTGCTGCTCGGCAAGGTGCTGGGCGCGGGGGCCGTGTCGTTCTTCCAATTCGTGATTTGGGGCGTATCGGCCCGCGTGCTGATCGCCCTCCGCGGTCCGATCGCACGCGGTCTCGGCGCCAATCCCGCAAAACTGAACGAGCTCCAGCTTCCCGAGATTCCCTTCGCGACGCTCGTCGTCTTCCTGGCGTTCTTCCTCGGCGGGTTCCTGCTCTACTCCGCGATGTTCGCGGCCGTCGGTGCGATGTCGAGCAACGAGCAGGAAGCGCGGCAGGCGCAGCAGCCGGTGACGTACCTCCTCATGATCTCGTACTTCTCGATCATCGGACTCACGAATGATCCGAGCTCGACGTTCGCGAAGACGCTCTCGTACGTGCCATTCACGTCGCCGATCGCGACGCCGGTCCGATTCACCGCTGGGAGTATTCCGATCTGGGAAGTCGTGCTGTCGTGGACCATTCTCGTGGTAGCGATTGTGGGCGTCACGTGGGTGGCGTCGAGGATCTATCGAGTCGGAATTCTGATGACGGGGAAACGGCCCACGCTGAAAGAGCTCGTGCGCTGGGTGAGGGCGTGAATGCTCAGGACATGCAAAGACTAGGCTGCAGACGCACCGGTTTCTGAGTAAACGGGGTACGGGGTGAATTAAAACGGTCCTTCGATTCGCTTGTTGGCTGTTATCCTCCTGTCGTGCCCACCCATCACACACTGAAAGCATGGCAACACGCTGAGCGATTGGCCGTCGAGTGCTCGAAGGCCGCGCAGCGGTTTCCGGATTTCGAGCAAGAACGTCTCGCAGACCAACTCCGAAGGGCGTCCTACAGTATTCCACTCAACATCGCTGAAGGAACAACCCGAAAGGGCACGCGAGACTATCGGAGGTTTCTCGACACGGCATGGGGATCACTGGCAGAGGTCCAGACAGCGTTAACGATGGCGCGCGACATTGGGTATCTGCGGCCGGCCGAATACGGACGGCTGGAAGCGCTCGCCACCGAGACCAGCAAGACGTTGTTTGGCCTCCTTCGAAAAATCAGCCAAGCGGTGGATCGTCCCAAACCCCGTTGACCGTGGCCCGCTGCCGCGTCTGCAGCCTAGCCTTTGCCGGTCCGCGCTTAGTAGTTTGACGCATGGTCGAGTTTGATGTAGTCGTCGTCGGCGGTGGGCACGCCGGTACCGAGGCCGCGGCGATGTCCGCTCGCCTCGGCGCCAAGAGTCTGCTACTCACCGGGAACCTCGAAACCATCGGTCAGATGTCCTGCAATCCCGCGATCGGCGGTATCGCGAAGGGCACCGTCGTCCGCGAGGTCGATGCCCTGGGCGGCGTGATGGGCCGAGCGGCCGATCGCGCGACGATCCAATTCCGCATGCTGAATCGGTCGAAGGGTCCCGCGGTGTGGGCTCCGCGCGCGCAGGCCGATCGCACGCTGTACAAGCGCGCGGTGCGATCTCAGCTCGAGCAATTCCCCACGCTCGAGCTGGCGCAGGGGATGGTCACAAATCTGCTCTTCGATCGCGGCGGCTCGCGGATCACCGGGGTCGAAACGAGCGACGGACGGCGCTTCAACGCGCGCGCGGTCATTATCACCGCTGGCACATTCCTGCGGGGTCGCATTCATCTGGGCCTCGAGACACAAATCCCCGCCGGTCGCGCGGGCGATCCGCCGGCCGTGGAGATGGCGCAAGTCATTGAGACTATTGGACTTACAGTAGCTCGCTTCAAGACCGGCACGCCACCGCGGATCGACGGGCGATCGGTCGACTGGAGCCGGGTCGAACGGCAGGATGGCGACAGCGCGGAATTCCGCTTCTCGTTCCACGAGCAGATTGAACGGCCGCGGCAGATGCCGTGCTGGATCACGTGGGCCGGCACCGAAGTGAAGGAAATCATTCAGCGGCATTTGAACGAGTCGGCGCTGTACGGCGGCGCGATCAGCGGGCGCGGGCCGCGCTACTGCCCGTCGGTGGAAGACAAGATCGTGAAATTCCCCGACGCCAAGCGACACCAGATCTTCCTGGAGCCTGAGGGATTGGACACGACCGAGCTGTACGTCAACGGCCTGTCCACTTCCCTGCCGCCGTCCGTGCAGCTCGAATTCCTGCACGCGGTACCCGGGCTCGAGCGCGCCAAGATGACCCGGCCGGGATACGCGATCGAATACGACTACTATCCGCCGACGCAGCTGACTCCGTGGCTCGAAGTAAAGACCGTCGAGCATCTCTTTTTCGCCGGCCAGATCAACGGCACGACCGGATACGAGGAAGCCGCCGGCCAGGGCGTAGTCGCCGGGATCAACGCGGTGCGCCGCATCCGCGGCGCCGAGCCGGTCGTCTTCGGACGGCAGGACGCGTACATCGGTGTGCTCGTCGACGACCTCGTGACCCGCGGGGTGGACGAGCCCTACCGGCTGTTCACGTCGCGCGCCGAATTCCGGCTGCTGCTCCGGCAGGACAACGCGCTCCGTCGCCTCTTCCCTCTCGCCGAGCGACTCGGTCTTTTGACAGGCGACGAGCTCAGGGCCGCTGAGCGGAAGCTCGAGCGCGAAGCGGCGGTGCTCGACGTCGCGCGCAAGGCGACGATCACGCCCGCACAGGCAGAGGGACCACTCGCGGGCACGGGGACGTCATTGTCCGAGAGCGCGCGCATCGCCGAAGTGGCGAAGCGACCCGGCGTCTCGCTCGCTGAGTTGTTCAGCGCCGCCGGCACGGCGCTGGACGCGCCAGTCGAGGCGCTTCTGGCTGCGGAGATCGACATCAAGTACGACGGCTATCTGGCGCGTGAGCGGGACGCGGCCGCACGACTCGTCGAGCTCGCATCGTTTATTCTGCCGAGTGACCTTCCCTACCTCGAGCTCCGCAGTCTCGCGACCGAGGCTCGCCAGAAGCTCGATCGCGTGCGCCCGACGTCGCTGGCGCAGGCTGCCCGAGTGCCGGGGGTCACGCCCAGCGATCTTCACAACCTGGTCTTCGAAGCGACGCGCTGGCGCCGCCGGGTGGCTTAAACTCCGCCTTCGTTGCAGTTTCACGTGAAACGTACGCTCTTTCGTTTCACGTGAAACGAACGTATATTGATCTGCCCCTTTCCTCGCGAGTTATATAACTCCTTATCTTGTATGAGATTACAATGTCACGGGTAATTGCGATTGCCAACCAAAAGGGCGGCGTTGGAAAGACGACCTCGGCCGTCAACCTCGCCGCGTCGCTCGCGACCGCCGAGCGAAAGACCCTGCTGATCGATGCCGATCCGCAAGGCAATTCGACGAGCGGCGTCGGCATCGAGCGCGATCGAATCCGCCACTCGCTATATGACGCGCTGATCGACGGCTCGCCGCTGGCACAGGCGCGCTTCCCGCATGTGCACTTTCCGTATCTCGACGTGATTCCCGCGACGCAGGATCTGGTTGGTGCCGAGCTCGAGCTCGTGAACCAGAGCGG
>DATDEZ010000125.1:0-2046 GCA_036522875.1 Gemmatimonadales bacterium
CGCATCGCGAATCTCGTCGAGGCGATCGTAGTCGAAGCCGGCGTCGCGCGGACCAATCCAGCGGCCGCCACGCGGATGCTCGCGGAAACGAGCAGCGGCGCGGCGCGATCCCTCGACCGCGATGTCCTCCGCCGGGCAATCGCCGCGGCGGCTCCGCTGATTCGCTCACGGCTTGCCGCCGTGCAGGAAGCGCGCTGGCGCGCGAGCGACCGCGACCGCCTCGCGCGCCGCCTGATCCCCTGGGTGCTCACCGCCGGTCGCCGCGCCGCCCGCCGCGGTGACGGCGCGCAGCTCGGTGCGCTCGACGCGCTCGTGTCCCGGCTGGCGCTGGGGATGACCGCCGGCGAGGAGCTCCTGCTCGAGGATCTGCTGTCGCGCGCCTCGCCGCTCGTGATCGCCGATTTGCTGGCGTGGCACGAACGCTTGCCGGCGGTCGAGCTCCATGATTGCGACGCGCGGATCGAGCTGGTCGCGGCGCTGGTGACATCCAGCTAGCTTCCGAGGCGATGGCGCCTCTCCTCACGACTTTCCTGTTCGATCTCGACGGCACGATCATCGATTCCATCGAGCTCATTCTCCGCTCCTATCGCCACACCATGGAGCTGCATCGCTGCAACGAGCCGATGCCGCCCGACGATGTGTGGATCCAGGGCCTCGGCACGCCGCTGTGGGCGCAGTTCGGCCAGATCACCGAGGATAAGGAAGAAATCGAGCGGATGGTGCAGACGTATCGCACCTACAACCTCACACACCATGACGCGCTGGTGAAGCCGTACGAGGGCGTGGTGGACGAGATCCGCCGCCTCAAGGACGCCGGCATGCGCCTCGGCGTGGTCACGAGCAAGCTGCGCGACGGCGCGATGCGCGGCCTGCGGATCTCCCTGCTGGACGACGTGTTCGACATCGTCATCGGCTGCGACGACGTCAAGAATTCCAAGCCGCATCCCGAGCCGGTACTGAAGGCGGTCGACGAGCTCGGCGTCACGAAAGCCGAGACCGTGTTCGTCGGGGATTCGCGGCACGACATGGAATCGGGCCGCGCCGCGGGAGTGAAAACGGCCGCCGTGCTGTGGGGTCCGTTCGACCGCGCGCACCTCGCCGATCTGTCGCCCGACTACTGGCTGGAGAAACCCGAGGACCTGCGCGAGCTTTACGAACCATGACCAAATTCGTGCAATTCGACCTGGAACGCTGGCAGAGCACGTGGGAAAACCGCGTGCGCTTCAATCTCTCCGAGTCGGGGGTGCATCCGCTCAGCATCCAGGAGCTGCTCGGGCTCGCCGGCGCGTCGGCGCTGCCGCTGCTGGAGGTGCGGCTCGGCTACAGCCAGTCGAACGGCACCGACCTCCTGCGCGAGCGGATCGCGACGCTCTACCCCGGCGCGTCCCCCGACCAGATCCTCGTCACGACCGGCAGCTCCGAGGCGAACTTCGTGAGCTGCTGGCGCCTGCTCGAGCCCGGCGACAAGGTCGCCGTGATGATCCCGAACTATCTGCAGACCCTCGGCCTGGCGCAGAATTTCGGCGCGCAGGTGAAGACGTTCCAGCTGCACGAGAAAGAAGGCTGGGAGCCGTACGCCGAGGAGATCCGCACCGCCATCGCGCCCGGGACGAAGCTCGTGGTCGTGACGAACCCGCATAATCCCACGGGTCACGTGCTGAGCGACGCATCGCGGAAGGTGATCCTCGAGCGCGCCGCCGAAGTGGGCGCCTGGATCCTCGCGGACGAGGTCTATCAGGGTGCCGAGCGCAGCGGCAAGACGACGCCGTCATTCTGGGGGAGCGGCTACAACAAGCTCATCGTCGTCAACGGGCTGTCGAAGGCGTACGGCCTGCCCGGACTGCGTATCGGCTGGATCGTGTCGCAGCCCGCGTTCAGCCAGGAAGCGTGGGCGCGTCACGACTACACGACGATCGGCCCGTCGGGCGCGAGCGACCATCTCGCGGCGGTCGCGCTCGATCCGCTCGTGCGCGAGAAGATCATCGACCGCACGCGCCGGATTCTCAACGCGAACTTCCCGGTGCTCGAGGCGTGGCTCAAGGGGTT
>DATDEZ010000126.1:0-3027 GCA_036522875.1 Gemmatimonadales bacterium
GTGTACGGCATCGTGCTGGCCGGCTGGTCGTCGAACAACAAGTACGCGCTGCTCGGCGGCCTGCGGGCGTCGGCGCAGATGATCTCCTACGAGATCGCGATGGGCATGAGCACCGTCGCGGTGCTCCTGCTCGCGGGGAACGTCACGCTGTCGCAGGTGATCGCGCAGCAGCAAGTCGCCCACGCGTGGTTCGTGGTCCCGCTGACGGTCGCCTTCATCACATTCTTCATCAGTGCGCTCGCGGAAACCAACCGCCTGCCGTTCGACCTGCCCGAAGCCGAAGGCGAGCTGATCGCGGGCTATCACACCGAATACAGCTCCATGAAGTTCTCGATGTTCTATATCGCCGAGTATTCGAACATGGTCACGGCGTCGGCGCTGATGGCGACACTCTTCTTTGGCGGCTGGGACATTCCGTTCACGTCATGGGATTCGACGGGTGATCCGACGGTACTCAAGTCGCTCGTGACCCTCGCGTTCTTCGGCCTGAAGACGTTCGCCTTTCTCTTCACCTACATCTGGATTCGCTGGACGCTGCCGCGCTTCCGCTACGATCAGCTCATGGCACTCGGCTGGAAAGTGCTGCTGCCGCTCGCCCTGCTGTACGTGACCATCATCGCGGTGGCGATCTGGTTCACGCGCGTGCAGCTCGGCTGGGACTACGGCGCGCGCATGGCCTGGGTGCTCGGCGGCTTGAACGTTCTGCTGCTCGTCGGCCTGCTGTGGGTGCTCGACCGCGGCCGCATCGTGTCCGGCATCGCAGAGGAGACGGCCTGATGGCGATCGGCGTGAAGGTGATGCAGCGGCCCACGAAGCAGACGTCGTACCTGCGCGCGACGCTCAAAGGCATGGCGCTGACGTTCAGCCATCTGCTGCGGCCCAAAGTCACGATGCAGTACCCGGAGGAGAAGTCGTCGAAAGACTGGACGCTCTCCTCGCGCTGGCGCGGCACGCACCGGATGCTCACCGACGAGCAGGGCCGAGCGAAGTGTGTGGCGTGCGGGCTGTGCCCGCAGATCTGTCCCGCGAACTGCATCAAGCTCGTCCCCGGCGAGGATGAGGAAGGGCACCGCTATCCGCTCATTTACGAGATCGACGAGTTCCGCTGCATCTTCTGCGGCTACTGCCAGGAAGTCTGCCCGGAGGAGGCGATTCACGTCGGCGTGCATTACGAGAACTCCGAGTACTCGCGCGACCGCTTCGTCTACGATCTCGAGCGCCTGACGGCGCAGACGCATCCCGTATCGACGCTGTGGGACCCGTCGGACCCGAAAGGCGAATAGCCTGACCCTCACGATCTTCTGGGTGTTCGGTGTCATCGCGATGGGGGCGGGACTGTTGTGCATCACGCGCAACAGTCCCGTGGCGAGCGCGTTGTGGCTCGTCGTGACGCTCTTTTCGCTGGCGGCCCTGTTCGTACTCCTCGACGCGCAGTTCATCGCCGCGCTCCAGGTGCTCGTCTACGCCGGCGCGATCATGGTGCTGTTCCTCTTCGTCATCATGCTGCTGAACCTCGGCCGGCCGGGCCCGTCGGACATCAAGGGACCGTGGGGCCTCGCCGTCGCCGTGGTGCTCGCGGCCGTCCTGCTGTTCCAGCTCCGCGTGCTCGGCAGCGCGCCGGCGAGCGCGGCGCAGCTGCCGCCGGGCACCGTCGCGGCGATTCAACAGCAGCAGGGCATGGTGGGGGCCGTCGCGAATCCGCTGTTCGACACCTACCTCGTGCCGTTCGAGATCGCGAGCGTGCTGCTCCTCGCCGCGATCGTCGGCGCCGTCGTCCTCGCGAAACGGAAGCTGTAACGATGCTCACGGGTCCCGCCCTCGCCATCTCCGCCGTGCTGTTCACGCTCGGGGTGACGGGCGTGCTGCTGCGCCGCAACGCGATCGTGATCTTCATGTGCGTCGAGCTGATGCTGAACGCGGTCAACCTCACGTTCGTGGCGTTGGCGCAGGGGTTGGGGTTGGGCGGTCAGGTGTTCGTGTTCTTCGTGATGGCGGTCGCCGCCGCTGAAGCGGCGGTCGGCCTGGCGATCATCCTGGCGGTCTATCGGCACAAGCAGTCGATCAGCCTGCAGAACATGAACCTCCTGAAGGACGGATGACCGGCACCGCCGTCGACCTGATCTGGCTCGCGCCGGCGCTCGCGCTGCTGGGCTTCGTGCTGAACGGGACGCTCGCGCTCACGCGGCCCACCGCGAAGACGCTGGTGTCGGTGATTGGCGTGGGCGTCCTCGTCGCGGCGTTCGTCGTCGCGGTGCTCGTCTTCCGCGCGCTCACGGGGCTGCATCCCGACGAGCCCCTGATCTTCCGCTACTGGTCCTGGATCCCGGTCGGCACCCTTCAGCTCGACTTCGCCTTCCAGATGGATCAGTTGTCGGCCGTCATGCTCATGGTCGTGACGGGCGTCGGCTCGTTGATTCATCTCTTCAGCGTCGGCTACATGAAGGAAGACCCGGGGTACGCGCGCTACTTCGCGTATCTCAATCTCTTCGTCTTTTTCATGCTGGTGCTCGTGCTCGGCGCGAGCTTCCCCGTGATGTTCGTCGGTTGGGAAGGCGTCGGACTCTTCAGCTACCTGTTGATCGGCTTCTGGTTCAGCGAGCAGGCGAACGCGAACGCCGGCCGCAAGGCATTCATCATGAACCGCATCGGCGACTTCGGCTTCATGGTCGCGATGTTCATGATCTTCCGGGCGACCGGCTCGCTCGATTTCGCGACCGTATTCCTGCACGCGCCCACGGCGCTGGTGGCAGGCGGCGGCACCGTCACGGCGATCACGCTGTTCCTGTTCCTCGGCTGCACCGGCAAGTCGGCGCAGATCCCGCTCTACACGTGGTTGCCCGACGCGATGGCCGGCCCCACGCCGGTCTCGGCGCTGATCCACGCGGCCACGATGGTGACGGCGGGTGTGTACCTGGTCGCGCGCTGCAACCTGCTGTTCGCGATGGCGCCGATTTCCGGCGCCGTCGTGGCGGGCATCGGCGCGCTCACGGCGCTGTTCGCCGCGACGATCGCGCTGAAGCAGTGGGA
>DATDEZ010000127.1:0-15491 GCA_036522875.1 Gemmatimonadales bacterium
ACGTAGCCCGTGAAGCCGCCCACCTCCGCGGTCATGTTCGTCATGGTCGCCCGCTCATCCACCGAGAGCGCTTCGACCGCGTCACCGCAGTACTCCACCAGTTTGCCGATCGCCTTGCCGCTCTTCACGTAGGGATGGCGCAGCACCTCGAGCATGAAGTCCTTGGCGGTGACATTATCGGGCTTCTGGCCGCGAATCACGACCTTCACCGTCTCCGGCACCTGCAGCCGCACGTCCTTCGTGATCCAGGAATTGAAGATCGCCGTCGTGCCCACGCCGAACGCGATGCAGCCGACGGCGCCCGCGTGCGGCGTGTGTGAATCCGAGCCGATGATCACCTGCCCAGGCAGCGCGTGCGATTCCAGAATCTTTGAGTGGCAGATCGCCTCCGAGCCGTGATGCCCGAGGCGCAGCTCGCCGTAGAGCTTGATCCCCTGCGCGGCCGCGAACTCGCGCTGCTTCTTCTCGAGCTGCAGGGCGACGTCGAGTAATCCTTCCTTGATGCGCTCGGGCGTCATCGCTTCCGGCAGGAAGGTCAGATGATCGCGGAACATCAGGATCGAGCCGGGATCGTTGACCTTGGCATCCTTGCCCACGAGCTGCTCGAAGAAGATCGCAGCCATCGGCGTCACGTATTCGTGACTGAAGCGGATGTCGGTCAGCACGAAGCCCTCGTCACCGGGCTTCACCGCGGGAACGCCTAATTTGCCGGTGGCGGGATCCACGACCCAGCGCCGCGCGAGGATCTTCTCCCCCAGCGTCATCGGACGACGCGTCGTCGCCGGCGGATGGACGACGACCTCGCCTTTCAACCGGGCCATGTTGTAGTTGAACAGGCCGCCGTGCTCGATGATGCCGCGCGTGATCTCGCCTTCGCCGGCGGTGAATACCGAGAGCGGGATTTCCTCACCGCGGCGCACTTTGTCGAGGATCGAGAAGTCGGTCGTCGTGAGCACGCCGAGATTCTGGCAGTTTTCGCGGTAGATCCGCTCGATGCTTTCCGCCACGACCAGCTTGATGCCGGCGCACATCTCCGCGTAGGGCGACTGCTCGCGCGAGGAGCCCTTGCCGCGCCGCTTGCCGCTCACCGCGGCGACGAAGCCTCCCTGCTTCACCGAGCCGCGCGTGATCGGGAACTCCGTGCCGCACTTGAGCCCGAGATAGGGAAAGTCCCCGAGGGTCTCGTCGTAGTAGTAGCAGATGTATGCAGGGGTGATTTCGTCGGTCGAGATGTCGTCGCGGAGCTTGATCGACGGATTCCATTCGGGATCGTTGCCGGCGAGCTGCGCGCGCACGAAGCCGGGATCCTCGGCCAGATAGAGAATCCGGCCGTGCAGGCGAACCGTGGCGTCGCGCATGGGCGAAGTATCACCACTTGCCGAGAGGCCAGCAAGCGGATTTTGTTCGAGACCCGATGCTCGCCAGCGCCCTGCTCCTCCTCCAAGCGACGTTCCAGAGCCCGCGGCTCATCGAGAGCTCCGGGGTCGTCGCAAGCCGCGCGCACCCCGGCATTCTGTGGACGCACAACGATTCCGGTGATCGCCCGTACGTCTATGCCACCAACGCGCGTGGCGAGGATCTCGGTGCGCTGCTCGTGCCGGGCGCGACGGCGATCGATTGGGAAGACATGGCGCTCGGACCGTGCCCGCTTCACTTCCCTGCCGCGGCGCGTGATTGCCTGTATTTCGGCGACACCGGCGACAATCTGGAGTTTCGCCCGTTCGTGACGGTCTACGCGGTGCCCGAGCCCGACCCGCCCGAGCGCGCGAGCGATACGCTCGGCACGACGCGGGCGCCCGCGGCGGTCCGACTTCGCTATCCCGAAGGCGCGCACGACGTCGAGGCGATCTACGTCTCGCCGCGGGATACCGCGCTCTACCTCGTCAGCAAAGGTTGGCGGCGCGGCAGCGCGATCCGCTTGTACCGAATCGATCATCGCGCCTTCAATCTGCCGGACACTGCGAGCACCCTGACCATTGCCAGCCTCGTGCAGACGCTCGACATCATCCCGAATCCCGAATCGGGTCGCGTCGTCACCGGTGCGACGATCAGGCCGGATGGTAAGCTCGTCGCGATTCGTACGTACTCCGAAATCTTCTTCTACTATCCCGGCGTCGGCGGGCGGCTCGCCCCGGCGCGCGAAACGCCCTGCGCGCTCGGCGGCCTCGAAGCGGCCGGCGAGGCGATCGATTTCTACGACGACTCGACGTTGGTGCTGACGAGCGAAGCGACTGCCAGGCGGCGCGGCACGATCGACTTCGTCCACTGCAACTAGCTCGAGCAGAGGCTAGGTGATCGCGATGATGGCCTTGACGTGCAGGGTTTTGCACGGTAAGAGGCCGTTCGGAACATCGTTTGTGACAATGGGTTAATCTCCGGCGATTGCCTATTGGACGGGCGGCGGATAAGTTTGCGCCCGTTTTTGTCCCGCGGCACCAGTCGTCCCGACCTCCCTACCCCTGGAGCGGCGGTTGGAGATTCCCTCCACACATACAGTGCCTTTGTCGTGGTTGTATGAGGCTGCCAGTCTACCTATCCAAGTTCGGACGCTCGTGGAGGTCGTGCCGGAGCCCGCGCGCGACCCTGACCGCGTCATGCAGCTGCGCGAAGAGATCGTGCGTTACAAGGAATCCCTGGCGATCATCCGGAAGCAGAAGGACTCCGGGCTGTGGGGCGGAAATCTTCTCGCCCCCAGTCCTTCGAAGGCGATGGGCTGGAAGGAAACGGGCACGGTCTTTCAATACCGACGCCTGCTCGAGCTTGGCTGGCCGGCCGACGGGCGTCCGTTCCGACTTGCCGATCGCTTCTTGTTTCGGTTGTTGTCGCGAGACGACGATCCCACGCTCCTGGTGGAGTTTCAGCGGCCCGCGAAGGCTGACGCCGGACTGGGGCTGTGGGCACGCGGGATGGGGGCCCAAGCCGCCGCCGCCGCGCTCGCGCGCGGCGCGCACCAGGATGACCCGCGGCTGCGCGGTGCCGCCCATCGCATCGCGAGTGACATTTCGACGTACCTGCGCAGCGAGGTTGCTCAGAAGCCGTTCAAGAAGGCTCAAGGCAAGACGGTGCTGGATCCCCTCAACTACGCGCCCACAGTCTTTTCCGTCGAACTGCTCGCCTTCATGCCGGCGGTGCAGCGCGAGCGCGCCGGATTTCTCGAGCGGCTCGCCGCGTATTTCTCCATCCCGACACCGCGGCGGGAATTCTACGTGCTCGCGGGCAAGAAGCAGCTCCGGCCGCTGTTCGAGATCCTCGGCGACCCGCTACACTCGGACGCTCAGGGCCACATCGAGGACATTCCCTTCGCGCTGTACTGGCTCGAGCTGTTGACCAGGCTCGGGATCGTCCGGCAAGTGCCGAGCGCGTCCCGCGTGCTCGCGCGGTTGTTCAGCGAGTGCGATGACCAGGGGATTTGGAGTCCGGCCGGTCTGCGTACCATGCCGAAGTCGGAGAATCCCGTCGTTTCGCACTATTTCCCGCTCGAAGGCCCAGGCAAGAGTCCCGCCCAGCGCCAGACCGACGTCACGTTCCGCCTCGCGCTTATCGCAAAGCTGTTGGGGATGCCGCTGAACGTGATCTGATTGGCGCATCGGCAGGTCAAGTAGTAGTATTTGCTACTACAATGCCGATCGACCTGACGCCTTTCGGATTTACGCCGACCGAGTCGGCAGTCTATGCAACTTTGCTGCGGCTCGGACCCTCGACCGGGTATGCCGTCGCTCGTGCCACGCGAATCGCCCGCGCCAATGCCTACAGCGCGCTCGAGGGACTCGTAACGCGTGGGGCAGCCGCACGCACGCCGCCGCCGACGCGCCCCGCTCGTTACCGTCCGACCGATCCGCAGGCGTTGCTCGCGCATCTCGCGACGCTTCAGGGCGAGGCGCTGGATCGACTGGGCCGGGATCTTCGCGGCTACTCGCGCCCCGGCGATCCGGTGACGCGGGAGATCGCTGGGAGCCGCGCCGTGGCCAATCTCATCATGCAGCTTGTGGCACGCGCCGAGCGCAGTGTAGAAGGCGTCATGGCGGCGGATCTGTGGCGTCCCACCCTTCCGGCCTGGCGCCGCGCGACGGGCCGCGCGCAGCTGGCCGTGCGGCTGTTTGGTCCGTTGCCGGCCGACGCGCCGGACTGGCTCACGCCTGCCGCCGCTGAGACGCCGGACGCCACGATGTTGCTGATCGACGAGTCGCAGCTCGTGCTGACGTCCGGAGCCGCCGACGACATCGCGGGGCTATGGACCTCACATCCACTCCTCACGATGATCGCGCGGCGCGCGCTGCCACCGTCGTGAGGCGGTTCCTCGCTTTCGCAGCCCTGCTGGGCTTCGCCGGATGCAGAGCGGCGCCGATCCCGCCCGGGCAACGCTACCCGGCTGGAACGACGTTCCGGGCGCAGTACCGCGTCATCGATGGAACGCCGATTCGCATGATCGATACGGGTGCGGGAACGCCGGTCGTCTTCATCCATGGCATCGGCGCGTCGATCTACGGATGGCGCCACGAGATACCGGCGGTCGTCGCCGCGGGCTACCGGGTCATTGCCTTTGACAATCGGGGCTTTGGATTCTCCGGCAAGCCGGCGCGTGGCTACGGCAACGCCGATTACACGAGGCTGGTTGTCGCTCTGCTGGACTCGCTCGGCATTTCGAGCGCCGTGCTGGTCGGTCATTCGATGGGAGGCGCGATCGCCGCCGAGGTCGCGCTGCGCTATCCGGACCGGGTGCGAGGAATGGTGCTGATCGATGCCGCGGGTTTTGGCGTGCGGTGGCCTGGCTTGCTCAAGATCGCGCGGTGGCCGCTTGTCGGGGCGGTGGCGACCGGCTTTCGCGGCCGCTGGGTAACAGGCCGCATCGTGCGATCGATGTTCGCCGACCCGTCGAAAGTCACTGAGGCAGACGTCGACCAGTACTACGCGCCGGTACCGGAGTCGGACTTCGGGCGCGCCTTACGCACCGTGTTACGAGAGTTCCGGTTCGACACCCTCGCTGGTCGCCTGGGCCAGATCCAAACGCCGACGCTTATCCTCTGGGGTGATGCCGATCGGTTCATTCCTCCCGCGGTGGGTACCAGGTTTGCTCGAGAGCTCCCGCGCAGCGAATTCGTTCTGATCTCGCACGCGGGCCATGATTCTCCTGAGGAGTCGCCGGAGGAGGTGAATCGTCTCTTGCTCGCCTTCTTCAAGGACGGACTATCGCGGGTACCGGAAAACGTGGCGATGCGAGGCTGGAAGTAGTAGATTTCGTCAACCAAACGGTTGACGAAATTACGCATGCCGCCGAAGCTCAGTAACGACAGGGCATTACGGATCATCGCAGCCGCGCGCGAGGAGTTCTCGAAGCGCGGGTTCGCGGGTGCGCGTGTGGAAGAGATCGCTCGTCGAGCCACAGTCAACAAGCAGCTGCTGTTCTACTACTACCACTCCAAGCGCGGCCTCTTTCAGGCGGTCCTCGAACAATCCCTTGGTGAGCTCGAAGATGCGCTAGCGCGTGTGACCTCGCCGGCAGGCCCCCCCATCGAGCGGCTGCGCGCGACCTTGGGGGCGCAATTCGAGTTTCTGGCCAATCATCCGCAGCTCGTAGCGCTGCTGGGGCAGGGAAAGAGCGCGGCGTTTGGGCCCGCGATCAAACGGTTGGTCGTGCTGCTCGCTGAAGGCCAGGGGCTTGGCCAGGTGCGGGACGATCTCGATCCGCACCTGGCCGCTGCCCAGGCCCTGATTCTGATGGTCGGCTATCTCACTATGGAGACCGTCGTCGCCGCGAGCGCACGGCCGCTCGGCGCCGACGAGCCCGCGCTGCGGCATCGCTGGCGTGATGCGGCCGTCGACCTAGTGGTGGCCGGAGTGAGCGCGCGCTAGCATCGGCGCTTCGGTTTCGAAAATCAGGTGTCCCGCTTCGAACCGGGCACCCCGAAGCGCCAGCGTGAGCACCTCGCCGAGGTCTTCGACCAGGTGGACGTTCAGTGTCTTGCGAACGTCCTCCGGCAGCTCCTCCAAATCGCGCGCGTTCTCCTTCGGCAGAATCACCGACGTGATTCCGGCTCGGACGGCCCCCAGCACCTTCTCCTTCACGCCGCCGATCGGCAGGACGCGGCCGCGCAGCGTGACCTCCCCGGTCATCGCGATGTCGTGCCGCGCGGCGCGCCGCGACAGCGCGGAGACGAGCGCCGTCGCCATGGTGACGCCAGCGGACGGGCCGTCTTTCGGGATCGCTCCCGCCGGCACGTGCACGTGGATGTCCGTGTCGATGAACGCACCCTCGGGAATGCCCAGCAGATCCGCGTGCGACTTCGCGTAGGTCAGCGCCGCGCGTGCCGACTCCTTCATGACATCGCCCAGCTGTCCCGTGAGCACGAGCTCGCCCTTGCCGCGCATCACGCTCGCTTCCACGAACATGATGTCGCCGCCGACCGGCGTGTAGTACATCCCGGTCGATACGCCGACCTGGTCTTCGCCGGCCATGCGCTCGGGATGCACCTTCGGCCGGCCGATGAGATCGGGAACGTCCGCCGGCGTCACGGTCACCTGCTGCGCGGCGCCATCGGCGATTTTGCGCGCCACTTTCCGGCCCAGCTTGCCGATTTCGCGCTCGAGCTGACGAACGCCGGCTTCACGCGTATAGCTCGCGATCATTTCGCCCAGCGCCTTGTCGGTCAACGTCAGCTGGTCCGAGCGGAGCCCGTTTTCACGGAGCTGCCGCGGCACCAGGTAGCGCTTCGCGATTTCCAGCTTCTCGCGCTCGGTGTACCCGGCGAAGTTGACCGTCTCGAGCCGGTCGAGCAGCGGCCCCGGAATGTTCTGGATGAAGTTCGCCGTCGCAATGAACAGAACCTCCGACAGGTCGAACGGCACGCCCAGATAATGATCCGTGAACGAGTCGTTCTGCGCCGGATCCAACACCTCGAGCAACGCCGCGGCGGGATCACCCTGGAATGAGATCCCGAGCTTGTCGACTTCATCGAGCAGGAAGATCGGGTTCTTCGCGCCCGCCTGCTTCATGCCCTGGATGATCCGGCCCGGCATCGCACCGACGTAGGTGCGGCGATGCCCGCGAATGTCGGCCTCGTCGCGCGCGCCGCCAAGCGAGATCCGCACGTACGGCCGACCCATGGCGCGCGCAATCGACTTCGCGATCGACGTCTTGCCGACGCCCGGCGGTCCGACGAACAGCAGCGTCGGCGCGCGCGCGGCGCGATCGTCTTCGTTGCCCGGCGCCTCCTCCTTCGGCTGCTGCTGACGCAGCTGCCGGACGGCGAGGAATTCGAGCACCTGGTCCTTGACGTCCTGGAGCCCGTAGTGATCCTCCTCGAGGATCTCGGCGGCGCGCTTCAGGTCGAGCGACTCCTCCGTCCGCGTATTCCACGGCAGCTCGGCGACAGTCTCGAGATACGTGCGAATGACCTGCGCTTCCATCGACTCGCGGCCCGCGCGCTCGAGGCGCGCCAGCTCGCGATCGACCTCTTTGCGCGCGGCTTCCGGCAGGTCGAGCGCGTCGAGGCGCTTCTTCAGATCGTCCGCCTCCGCTGCCTCCGATTCTTCTCCCAGCTCTTTCCGGATCGCCTTCATCTGTTCGCGGAGCAACATCTCGCGTTGCCGCTCACCCAGCTCCTCCTGCACCTGCGACTTGATGTCCTCCTGCGCGTCGAGCACGGCGATCTGCCGTTGCACATGCACGAGCACGCGGCGCAGCCGGTCTTCCACGGCCATCGTCTCGAGGAGCTGCTGACGTTCGGCGGACTGGATGTCGAGATGGCCGGCAACCAGATCGGCCAGCGCGCCCGGATCGCTGACGCCCTGCAGGACCTGCTGGACGACGTCCGAGGGTAACCCGGACTTCTGGCCCAGCTCGCCCGCGCGCTCGCGAACCTCGCGATGCAACGCAACGAACGCCGGATCCTTCTCGTTCAGTGGGGCGAGGTCGGGCGACTCTCGGACGACCGCCTCGAGGTACCCATTCGTCTCGGTGTAATGGACGGCAATACCGCGGGACTCGCCGTGCAGGACCAGTTGGACGCCGCCGAGATTCCGCTGGACCTGCCTGATGCGGGCGATCGTACCGGTCGTATACAGCACGCCCGGGCTCACCTGATCGATGTTTTCTTTCTGCGCGACCGCGAAGACCTTGCGGTCAGACTGCTTGAGGGCGGCTTCTATGGCACGCAATGTCGCGGGACGGCCCGCACCGATGGGCGACGCGACGCCGGGGAACAGCACGGCATCGCGCAGCGGCAGTACGGGCAGACTCATCCGGTCGGACATACGATCTCCAATTGTAGGATGTGGGGACGGCCTAGCGAGCACCGGAGTGCACCGACCATGCCATCAAAAAACGGCGCTCGCGGCAGCACCGTTCCACAAAACGCCGCCAAACAGGCGCGCGCCTGCCAAGTCGACGCGCCAAAACCGGTTGCAACGCCGCAGGGTAACGGCTAAATCTTAGTCCGCTAATGGATTCCGAATCGGCATGAACGATCCGCTGGCGCAACGCCTGAGTCAGGCCCTCGGGACCTCTTTTACGCTCGAGGGTGAAATCGGGCGAGGGGGCATGGGGGTCGTGTACCATGCGCGCGACGAGCGGCTGAAGCGGCGCGTCGCGGTGAAGGTGCTGCCGCCCGAGCTGGCGTTCCGGGAAGAAATCCGTATACGCTTTTTGCGTGAAGCCGAAACCGCCGCGCGTCTCTCGCATCCGCACATCGTGCCGATTCACTCGGTCGGTGAGGGACCCGACGGGCTCGTCTATTTCGTCATGGCCTACGTGGACGGTGAATCGCTCGCGGCGCGACTCAAGCGCCGCGAGCGCCTGCCAGCCGAAGAAGCCCGCCGCATCATGATGGAAACCGCCGACGCCCTCGGCGCCGGCCATGCGCTCGGCATCATCCATCGCGACGTCAAACCGGACAACATTCTGCTCGAGGGCAGCCGCGGCCGAACCGTGCTGACGGATTTCGGCATCGCGAAGGCGCTCACGTCCACGACCGGACCGGGCACGCTGACGGCGACCGGCGTCGCCATCGGCACGCCGCATTACATGAGTCCCGAGCAGGCGGCCGGCGACCGCGAGATCGACGGGCGCTCGGACATCTACAGCCTGGGCGTCGTGGGCTACCAGATGCTGGCGGGCGAGTTGCCGTTCTCAGCGCCGACCGTGCCCGGCATTCTGCTCAAGCAGATCACCGAGCAGGCGCCGAATCTCAAGGATCGCACGCCCACGTGTCCGGACGACCTTGCGTCGTGCGTCATGCGCTCGCTCGAGAAAGAGCCGGAGGCACGGTGGCCGACGGCGGACGCGCTGCGCCGCGCGCTGGAGTCCCGCAGCGCGCCGCCGTATCGTCCGTCGCGCCGCACGAGCGGTGGGACGGGTGCCGGACTTGGCGGTCTCGGCCGCCCGGAGACGCGACTTGGCGGTCTGCCGGCTCGCATGACCGGAGGGGTCGGCGGCCGTGCGGAGCGGCGGCGCGCCTCGCGTCCGCCCAAGAAGGATCCGAAGAGCGATCTCACGCCGAGCGGTGAGCCGCGCATGGTGGCGCGGTTTCGCGACTCGTTCGTCTCGTGGGCGTCGGTATGCGGCGGCCTGACGTTGATCGATCTGATTCAGGGCGGCGGTCTCGGATGGTCGCTGATCGTTACGGTGCCGTGGGCCGCGTTCGGATTGCTGCCCTCGTACATGAAGCTGTGGCAAGGCGGCTACTCGTGGCGCGATGTGCTGAACCGGCCGGCCGCGCCGGATGCGCAGCTCGGCGCACTCGGACCGGGTGGACGCCGGCCGCTTCCCGCACCCGAGGCCGATGAGTTCGGAAAGCACACGGAAACGGTTCGTCAGGCGCGCAACGACCGCGAGGCGATCCTCAAGATCATGGATCGCGTGCCCGCGTCGGAGCGGAAACTCCTGCCGGACGTCGTGGTCACGATAGACGCATTGCTGAAGCGCGCGGAAGATCTGGCGCGAATGCTTCACGGCATGAGCGCGGACGTGGACGACGGCGCGCTTGCCCGGATCGAGATCCGGATCGAAGCGGTGCGGCAGCACGAAGAAGGCACCGAGCGAGAGCGGCAACTGAGTCTGCTCGAGCGGCAGCAGCAGGCGCTCAGCGACCTGCTGACTCGGCGGAAGCGGGTCGAGGAGCAGATCGAGTCGTGCGTATTGGCGATGCAGAACGTGCGGTTCGACCTGCTGCGCCTGCGGTCGGCGGGTGTGGCGGCGGTCCTGAGCGATCTGACGAACGCCACGCAACAGGCGCGGGCGCTGTCACGCGACGTCGATCACGCCATCGCGGCGGCCGGCGAAATTCGCGACGTCCTCAATGCTTCACCGCCCCCGACTCCGCCGCCGCCCCCCGGATCTCGTTTTCACTCCCCGTCGTAGGCTTCTTGCCGGCCCAGCAGTCGCGGACCAACGCTGGGCCGTTTTCACGCTCCACCGCGAAGTCCAGTAGCTCGACGAAGCGATCGGCGGCGGCATCGCAGCGGCCGGCGCGGAGTGCGGCGACGGCCGCAAGCTCACGGTAGCGGGCCGACCCGGGACGCCGCGCGACCGCCTCGCTCAACACGCTGTCCGCCAACGCCGCCGGCGCGTTCAGCGCGATCTGGCCGAGCGCCTGGGTGAGGAATTCGCCGGGGAAGGGGTGGCGGAAGGTGCCGCGCGCCGCGCGCAACGCGCCGCGCACCTGCCTCACCGCCTCATCCCAGCGTGAGCCGCGCACGAGCAGCCAGGCGAGCGCCGCCTCTGCCTGCGCGGTGTCGCCGCCGGCGGCGAGCGCTTCCCGCAAGGCCGGGATCGCGAACGGCCGGTTGCGTGCGGCCGCGAGCAGCCCGCGCATCAGCAGCGCATCGGCGCGCGGTCCCCGCTCCAGCGCCACCCTGAGCAGCGAATCGGCCGCGGTGGTATCGCCCTCCGCAAGCTGGACGCCGGCGGTTCGCACGGTCCACTCGGCGACCTCCGGCTGCGCCCGTCGCGCCGCGTCGAGGTAGGGAAGGAGATCGCCGTCACTCCGTCGAGCCGCGAGCACGTGCAGCATCGCCAGAGGCGAGGTCCCGTCCACTCGCGAGCCGATTTGCATCAGCGAGTCGAACACGTCGTACGTGTCGTCTTCAGGATCGAGGAAGCGGCGCGCCGCGACGAACTCGAGGCGCGGGCGGTTGTCACTGTGATCGAACGTCGCCCGCGCGATGAGCTTCGCAGTACCGGAATCACCGAGGAGATAGCGTCCGAATACCTGTTCCGGCGTCTCCACATTGAGCCATTCGCGGCCGAGCGTCGCGAGGGCGCCGCCGGAACCGAACAGGCGAGCACTCCAGCCGCGGTCGTACGTGAGCGGCCGCGGTGACGCAAGCACGATCAAGTCCGACGTTCCGCCGAACCACACGTTCACGTGCGGGAAGACTTCGTGCAGGCTCCGGACGATTCCCGCCACGACGGGCAGCGGCAGCTGGTAGAGCTGGATCCATTGGCAAAACACGCCGCTGTCGCTCAGGCGGCTGCGCGCGATCCGGAAGAACTCCGGCGTGTAGAGCGTGGCGATCCCGGCAATCCAGGGATTCGACGGCTCTGAGACGATCACGTCGTACGTGTTGCGGTCGAGCTGCAGGCCGCTGCGCGCGTCGTCGGTCACGTACTTCACAGCCGGCCGCTCGAGCACCGAGTCGTTGACGCCGGAAAACAGGCCGCTCATCGCGATGACCGCGGGCTCGATTTCGAGAATCTTGACCCGCGTCATGCCCGGCACGTCCGCGAGGGCGCGCGCCGTCACTCCCGTCCCGAAGCCGATCACGAGGGCGGACGATGCGCCCGCGCGCGCCAGCACCGGCGCAACGCCCAGCATCAGCTGAGTGTCCATGTCGCCGCGATCGGAGCCGTCGACTTTGCCGTTCACCCGGAGCGACCGGCCCGCTTCGCCCTCCCACACACTCACCGTCGCGTTGGCGCCCTCGCGGAACGCAAGCTGGCGAACGCCTCGATGTGTGAGAAAGCGCTCGCGCGCGGCGTGGTCCATCGGCTCGCGCGCATAGATCGTCGGCCCGAGGTCAATGAGGCGCGTGCTCCAACCCGGCGCGGCCAGCGCGGCGACCAGCGTCGCCGTGCCGAGGGCTCCAGCCGCGAGCACGCGCACGCGGATCCGCCGGTCGAGCTCCGACTTCTCGACGATTCCGCGGGAGACCAGGCTCGCGAGACCCAGGGCGGCGAGGCCGGTGACGACGAGCCCCACCCGCAACGTCGTCTGCGTTCCCAGCGCGACGACGAGCACGAAGCCGGTGAGTACGGCGCCGAGGATGCTGCCGATGGTGTTCAACGCGTATGCCGCGCCCACGTCAGCACCGCGCGCTTCCCGCCGGTGCGCTACGAGATCGGTGAGCAATGGGAACGTCATCCCCATGCCGATCGCGGGAATGAGCACGACCGCGCCGACCGCGACGCCCATGAGGAGCAGCCGTCCCGGCGCGCCGAGATGCTCGATCTGAAAAACGGCGATGATGTACGTCGGCAGCAATCCGAAGAACACGAATAAGGCGGCGGCGCCGATGCCGGTGATCCCCTGCGCGAGTGCCGCGCTGGCCGCCGTGTCGGGGCGCGGCATGCTCCGCCGCGCGACGATCACACTGCCAATCCCGATGCCCAGGAGGAAAACGAGGAGCACGAGCGTGAATGCGTACGTCGAGCCACCGACAATCATGATCAGCACGCGCGTCCAGGCGATTTCATCGAGCAGCGAAGCAAACGCGGTGGCGCCAAGGAGGATCAGGGCGACGGTGCGGAGGTGATCACGGGTTGGTGGCGGTTGGTCGACGGTGGTCGACGCGGACGGCGCGGCTGCCACGACGTGCCCCTCGCGGCCGATCCGGATCGCGGTCGCGCCGATGGCGAGATTGACGAGCGCCGTCGCCCATAGCGACGCGCGCACGCCGACGAATTCGATCAGGAAGAATCCCGCGAGCGCCGTGCCGGCCATCGCGCCGAGCGTATTCAAGCCGTACAGGCGGCCGAGCGACGGCTTGAGCAGGCCGCGATCCTCACCCATCAGCGCCCGGGTCAACACCGGCAGGGTGCCGCCCATGAGCGTGGTCGGAACGAGCAGCACGAGCGCGGCGAGCCCGAACCGCAGCGCGACGCTCGCCGCGCCACCGAGCGCGAGCGCGCCGGCCGTCCCGATGTACACCCAATGCGCGAGGCCGAGGACGAGGGGGGAGACGATTCCGAAGACGCCGATCGCGATCTCGAGCCAGCCGTACAATCTCGCGGGATGGCGCGATCGATCGGCGATCTTGCCCAGGGCCCACGCGCCGAGGCCCAGGCCGCCCATGTAGGCGGCGACGACCGTGGTGACGGATTGGATGGTGGACCCGAACGACTGGTACAGGGCGCGGACCCACAGCAGCTCGTAGATCAGTCCGGTGACGCCGGAGAGAAAGAAGAGAACGCTATAAACGATCGCGGGCCTAAAACGCATGCAGCTCGCGAATCGCCTGGGCGAGATCCTCCACTTGGGGCAAGATGAAGTCTTCGAGGTCGGGGGCGTACCCCACGAACGTGTCTGTCGAGGCGACGCGCTTCACCGGGGCGTCGAGCCATGGGAAACACTGGTCCGCGATGCGCGCGGCCAACTCGGCGCCGTATCCCCAGGACCGTGCGTCCTCGTATGCGACGATCACCTTGTTGGTCTTTTGAATCGACGCCTGGATCGTCTCCCAGTCGACCGGGGACAGCGATCGCAGGTCGATGACTTCGGTGCTGACGCCCTGCTGCTCTTCCACCTCTTTGGCCGCCACGAGCGCGCGCTGCACGACGGCGCCGTAGGCGATCACGGTGACGCCGGTTCCCTCGCGCACGACCTTCGCTTTGCCGAACGGGATCATGAAGTTGGGACCCGGGTTCGGGGCTTTGTTATAGGTCTGGCGGTAGAGGTGTTTGTGTTCGAGGAAGAGGACGGGGTCATCGCAACGAATGGCGGTCCGCAGCAGCCCGTTCGCGTCGAGCGCGGTCGCCGGGCAAATCACGCGCAGTCCCGGGACCGACGTGAATACGACGGCGCCGGTCTGCGAGTGGTAGACGGACCCGCCTTTCAGGTAGCCGCCGTACGTCACCCGCACCACGGCCGGGGCGCTGAACGCGTTGTTCGAGCGCCAGCGAAGCGTCGCCAGCTCGTTGCGGAGCTGATGGTACGCGGGCCAGATGTAGTCGAAGAACTGGATCTCGACGACGGGCTTGAGACCGCGGGTCGCGAGGCCAATCGCGCGGCCGACGATGTTCGCTTCGGCGAGCGGTGAGTTGTACACGCGATCCGAGCCGAACTGTCGCTGTAATCCCCACGTGACCTTGAAGACGCCGCCCTTGCCCTTCACTTCTTTTAAGTATTGGTCGCGACTGACGTCCGCGACGTCCTCGCCGAAAACGACGATCCGCGGGTCGCGCGCCATTTCGTCTTTCATGCACGCGTTCAGGAGGTCCACCATGGTGGTGGGCTCGCCGGTGAAATGCGGATCGTCTTCGGTGTCGAACTGCTCGGACGTCGGATCGACGTCGGGGGAATAGACCCACAGCAGCGCGGATTCCGGCTTTGGCTGCGGCGAGGCGAGCGCCATGTCGGCCGCGACCTGCACCTCTTCCTCGATCTGCGCGCGAATCGCCTCGATCTCCCCATCCGTGGCGACGCCGTCCTCGATCAGTCGCCGGGGAAAGGTGATCAGGCAGTCGCGCTTGGCCTCTTCGTCGCGCTCACGCGGCGGCTTGTACAGGATCTCGTCGTCGGACAGCGAATGGGAGTACGGTCGCGTAACGTGCGCGTGCACGAGCGCCGGCCCTTTGCGCTGCCGGCACCACTCGACCGCCCGCGTCAGTGCTTCGTAGGACGCGATCGGGTCGCAGCCGTCCACCTCCACCACGAAGAGGTTCGGAAAATTGCTGACGAGCTTCGAGACCGAGCCGCCCGCCGTCTGCACCTCGATCGGCACGGAGATGGCGTACTTGTTGTCCTCGATGAGGAACAGCACGGGCAGCTTGAGGTTGCTCGCGCTGTTCAGCGCTTCCCACCATTCACCTTCGCTGGTCGTGCCGTCACCCGCCGAGCAGTAGACAACTTCATCACTGTGGATCGGTTTGTCCTTGATGTCGTCGATGCGCTTATAGCGGAGCCACGCTTCGGCGCAGCCGACGGCCTGGAGAAACTGCGTCCCCGTGGGGCTCGACTGGCTGACGATGTTCAGCTGCTTGTGGCCCCAATGGGAGGGCATTTGGCGTCCGCCCGAGTTGGGATCGTCGGCGGCGCCCACGGCCGAGAGCAGCATCTCGGTGGGCGTCATGCCGAGCGTGAGGCAGAGCGCGCGGTCGCGATAGTAGGGATAGAACCAGTCGTAGCTGGGGCGGAGTGCCTTGCCGGCGGCGACCAGCACCGCTTCATGCCCGGCACCGGAGATCTGGAAGAAGATTTTGTTCTGCCGTTTGAGCTGGATTTCCTTGTCGTCGAGCCGGCGCGACAAGAGCATCAAACGGTATATGTCCAGCAGCTCGG
>DATDEZ010000128.1:0-9679 GCA_036522875.1 Gemmatimonadales bacterium
CGCTGGTTGCCCCGCCGCCGCCCCCGCAGGGCGGCTCCTGCCAGATCTCGATCTATTCGGAGCCGAACTTCGGCGGCACCAACGCCGAAGCGAGCGGCGCACAGCCGCGTCTCGGCGACAACGGCTGGCAGAATCAGGTCGCGTCCGTCCGGGTCGCGTCCGGCACCTGGGACTTCTTCAGCGACGCGGAATTCACCGGTGAAACCATGCGGCTCGGACCGGGCGAATATCCGACCCTCGGGCCGGACTGGACCAAGCGGGCCGGCTCGTTCATGTGCGTCCAGCCATAGCTAAACTCGAACTCTTTCGCTCCACAACACGAAGCCCCGTGCCTTGCGGCACGGGGCTTCCGCGCACAGCGTGCGGCCCGCGTTACATCAGCGGCCAATACGGCGGCACGCCGTAATAGTCGTAGATGCGCTGGCCCTGCGTGCGATCCCACTTCCACTCCTCGCCGGTCGCATAGTGCGGCGCGTTCTTCAGTTGCTCGTCGGTGATGTTGACCTCATAACCGCCGAGCTTCTCGTTGTAGGTCAGCCGCTGCCACGGGATCGGGTAGTGATCCTCGCCGAGCCCGAGGAAGCCGCCGAAGCCCATCACCGCATAGGCGACCTGACCCGAGAGCTTGTCGAGCATCACGCGCTCGATCTCGCCGATCTTCTTGCCGTCGGAACGATAGACATTGGTGCCTTCGACCCGATCGCTCCCGATCAGATCGTGGCGGCCGTGAACCGCTGGCGAGCTATCACCGAAGCGGCCGGTGCTGCCTGTCATGCTCATGAAACGCCTCCTTCCCATGAGGGATCGGAAGGCCAACTTACCGTTTGCAGCGATGTTCCGGCTGCCGGAGACGCCAAAACAGTTGCTAAAATCCCTCGGCCCGCCGCGCGACAGACGCGCGGCGGCCATGCCGGCTGATCACCGGCCGAATGGAAATTGGGACGCAGAACTCACATTCAGTCGTTACATCGCGTGGTGCTTCCGGGCTCTCTTCTTCTTGTGCAGCGCCTTTGAGCTCATGCCGGTGGTCTGGCCGGCCTTTGGCGTATTCGGATTGCCCTTGTTCACTGTGTCCATGTTCTGGGCGCCGCTGGGGTTGCCGGCGCCGACTTGGCCGCCAGTTCCTTCGGCATTGGCGGCCGCCATGGTGAACAGGCCTATCGTGGCCGCAGCAACAATCGGAAGAAGACGCATGGGAGGGCTCCTTGGGCTGGTGATGGGCTGGTCGTGAGGCGTTGTCGCACCCGGCCAAATCAACGGAACAAGTCGCCCACCTGTTCCACTCGACTCGGCGATTTGTAGCCACCGTTCGGCAGTGCACCATGCGCGCGCCAAGGTGCCGTTCGGCGCCTATGTGATGTGTCGGCCGGCCGGAACAGCGTTGCGTCGCAAAACGTTTCCCCGTGAGCACAGCGAAACGTCAAAAAGGGACGATGCCCATGGAAAACCGCGATTCCAAAGGCACGTGGCTCCGCGAGCAATGGCGACAATACGAGGAGTCGCAGACCACCGTGGCCGTGATCTTTGCCGGCATTGCAGCGCTTTTCATCGCTGGCATCGCCGCGGCCTTCATTTATGCCAAGGACACCAACCCGACGGTGACCGCGAGCGCGCCTGCGCCGTCGGCCACCACCGGCGCTGCGGCACCGTCGAACGCCAAGGCGCCCGAAACGCGCGGACCGGAAACCACCGGTTCTGGCGGCGGCATCAGCTACACTCCGCCGAAGCAGGACCCGCGCGAGGACGAGCAGAAAGAGCGTCCGCAATGACGGCATGCGACCAGACCCGCGCGTAATGGCGCATCGCACAAGGAGCCCGACGCCGCGAAGGACACCCGTGAAGAACCGAAAGGACGACGCCGAGCAAGGCATCGTCAGGGACAGGCGTGTCAGGAGCAAACCCGTCCTTCGTATCGAATGATGCAGCCGCGTCACATGAGGAACCAAAATTAAGCGCGGCGCGTTCGAGGGACACATGTTCTGAACTCCAACACGGAGAGAATCTCATGCGCACAAGTCTCCTGCTCGGCGGATTGCTGTCATCCGTTGTGATCGTGTCCGCCTTCGCGCAAGGCAGTCCGCCGGCGCCCGCCCCGAGTGCGACCCCGCCGGCCGCCAGCTCGACGACTTCCTCAACCTCGAAGTCCGACATCTGGCGCGCGTCGAAGCTCGTCGGCGTCAATGTCTACAACGATCAGGACGAGAAGCTCGGCGCGATCAGCGAAATCCTGCTCGACAAGTCCGGCAAGGTCGAAGGCGTGGTCATCGGCGTCGGCGGCTTCCTCGGCATGGGCGCGCACGACATCAAGGTCGAGATGAGCAAGCTGAAATTCACCGACGAGCCGGTGAAGACCGCTGCAACGTCGACCACCGGCGCCGGCGGTGGCGCGGGCGGCGCGGGCGGCGGCGGCCAGCCGCCCGACATTTCGCAGATGTCGCCGGAGGAGCGCGCCAACCGGCTTTTCAATCGCGTGATGTTGCTGGCAGAGTCGGGCAAACAGGACAGCGTACAATTCTTCTTGCCGATGGCGCTCGGGGCGTACGCCCAGCTGCCGGCATTGGACGCGGACGCGCGCTATCATGTTGGTATGCTCGAGCTCGCCGGTGGAAACGCCAACGCCGCACTCGCCCAGGCCGACACGATCGGACGCTCGATCTCCACGCACCTGTTCATTTATGTCCTCCGGGCGCACGCCTACCAGGAGCTCGGTAACAAGCAACTGGAAGCGCGAGCGTATGCCGATTTCTTGCGCAATGAGCCCGCCGAGCTGGCGAAGAAACGTCCTGAGTACGGCGCGGATGCGCACCAGGACGCGCTCAACAGCTTCCACGCCGAGGCCCTCCGTCAGGGTCGGAGCGGGCGAACGTCGTGACCGCCACGATGTCGCGCACGATTCACGTCGCCCACAGTCCGGATGCCGACGACGCGTTCATGTTCTGGGCGATGGCGCAGGGTTTGATCGACACCGGCGGCCGTCGCTACGTGCACGAGCTCGGCGACATCGAATCGTTGAACCGTCGCGCGCTCGCCGGCGAGCTCGAGGTCACCGCGGTGTCGCTGCATGCCTACGCGTATCTCTCCGATCGGTACGCCCTGCTGGCCCATGGCGCCAGCATCGGCGATCGCTACGGGCCGCGCATCGTCAGCCGCGTGCCGGCGCCGCGTGATGCCCGCAGCGCGCTCGCGGGAAAGCTCGTCGCGGTCCCCGGCGAGTTGACGACCGCATTTCTGACGCTGCGGCTCTACCAGCCCGACGTGCGGCACGTCGTCGTGCCGTTCGATCAGATCGAAGACTTCGTCGTGGCCGGGAAGGCCGACGCCGGTTTGTTGATCCATGAGGGACAGCTCACGTTCGGCGATCGTGGCTTGCACTTATGGGCCGATATGGGCGAGTGGTGGTACGGCGAAACTCGCCTCCCCCTGCCCCTCGGCGGCAATGTCGTGCGGCGTGATCTGGGCGATGAGCTGATGCGGGCGATCGCGCGCGACCTCAAGGCCAGCATCGAATACGGCCTGGCGCATCGCACCGACGCGCTGCGCCACGCGCAGGGCTTCAGCCGTGGGCTCGATGCCGCGCGCACCGATCGGTTCGTCGGGATGTATGTGAATGCCTACACGGTAGATTACGGCGAGCAGGGCCGTCGCGCCGTCGCCGAGCTCCTGCGGCGCGCGCATGCCGCGCGCGTCATCCCCCACGCCGTGGATCTGGCGTTCGTGGCCGCCGATTCCTAGTTTGGCGAGAGTCTTGGATCCGCAAGGAGGATCTCGGTGACCGCTCATGCCGGCGTCGTCACTGTCCTCGTGGTGGATGACGAAGAGCCGATCCGAAATGCGCTGCGGAAATACCTGAAGCAGCAGCAGTTCGAGGTCTACACCGCCGGCTCCGCCGACGATGCACTCCAGCAGCTGCGCATGCACAAGATCGCGCTGATGCTGTCGGACATCCGCATGCCCGGCACCAGCGGCGTCGATCTCGTGCCCCAGGCGCTCGAGATCGAGCCGGAGCTCGCGATTCTCATGCTCACCGCCGTCAACGATGCGACCAGCGCGGCGCTCTGCATGCAGCGCGGCGCCATGGATTATCTCACCAAGCCGATCGAGCTCGCCGACCTGGGCCGCGCGGTACAGCGCTCCCTCAAGCGGCGCGAGATGCTGCTCGAAAACCGCCACCTCAATCAATGGCTCAAAGAAGAGGTGACGACGCGGACCGCGGAGCTGCAACGCGAGCGGCATCGCCTGGAGCGCGTGTCCACCGCCACTCTCGAAGCGCTCGTCAACGCCCTGGAAGCGAAGGACCCGTACCTGCGCGGCCACTCCGCGCGCGTCGCGGATCTCTCGGCGAACATCGCGACCGAGATGGCGCTCGGCGAAGAAGAAGTCGATCGCATCAGGATGGCCGGCCGGCTGCACGACCTCGGAAAAATCGGGACGCGCGATGCCGTCGTAAATAAGGAAGGACCGCTCACGGCCGACGAGTTCGAACACGTAAAGCAGCACGTCATCATCGGCGCGCAGATCCTCGCGCCGCTCGTTCACCTCGGCGACATCGTGAACATGGTCAAGAGCCATCACGAGCGCTTCGACGGGACGGGGTACCCCGACAACCTCAAAAGCGACGAAATCCCGCTCGGCGGGCGCGTAATCGCCACCGCGGAGGTCTACGACGCGCTGACGACCTCCCGACCCTACCAGGAAAAGATGACCCCCGAGCAGGCGGTCGAGCGGATGGCTGATTTGTCGGGGACCGTACTTGATCCGAAGATCTATGAAGCGCTGACGAGAATCGTCGCGCGACGGCAGACGCTCATATTTCTGGACGAGGACGTCGGGCCGGCCATCTGAGACTCGACGTGGGCTAGAAAACCAAACCCCGGGGCGATGTATCTCCCCGGGGTTGGCGGTCGGGCGAAGTGGCCGTCACACTTCGGCCGCGACCCTTCGATGGTACGCAGTGCAGCGTAACCAGGTTTCATACGATTAGATGCGATGACCCGCTGAACGGTTGCACCTACCAATGCTTCACTCGGCCCACGCGTGACATGGTGATCGTTTCGGCCTGAGACCCACGGCTCAGCACAATCCTGGTGTTCGAGACACCCCAGCCTACGCCCGTGGGGCCGAATTCGACGTCGGGATTCGAGACGACGAGCGATACGCCGTGGCTCGCGGGACCCGGCTGGCGCCACCACGGGATCCAGGTCAATCCATCCAGGCGATCGATGCGCAACGTGTCGGCTCGGATCGTGAGCCGTGCGCGCATCGACTGCATGATCGCGCCGCTTTGCGCGACGGCGAGCGCGGTCGTGACGTCACGCACCGCCGCCTCGGTTTCGAGCCAGTCGATGACGCGAGCGGCGCGCGGCGTCCAAAACGTCACGAGCACCGCGGCGATCGCCATTACGACGATCAATTCATGGATTGTGAAGCCTCTAGACCCCCTGGACATGGGGCTTTTATAAAGGTTTGTAGGGCTTTGCCTGTCATCCTAAAACTCCAGCGAAAAGCCAGAAAACGCGCCATTTGCGGGCTAACGCGCCGACACCTTGAGCGCTATGTTGAGGCCTGTGATAGCCTTGCCGTCAGGCACGCGGGCTGCTAATCCAAGGTCGCGATGAGCTCACACGCGCCGTCCAAGGCCGCAGGACTGCCCCATGCAGTCTTCCTGCAGCGCGTTACCGACGAACCCGCCACCTCTCCCGAGGTTCGGTTGGGTCAGGGCGCGTTCCTGGCACTCCGGTTTGTCGATCTCCTCGCCCCCGATCGTGAGGCTCCGACGCCCGATGTCTTCCGCTATCAGTGGGCCGCCACGGAGCGCTATTGCGCCGAGCTGGCGGGCGAAGGCACCGAAGCGTCGCATCTCACCTGCATCGTTCGCGCTGCCGGTGACGCGCATAGGGCCAACGACATTGGTCTTGTCGCTCCCGCGCTGTTCGCGTACGCGCTCTATCTCGAGCAGGAATCGCATTTCGAAGAAGCCGAGGACGCCCTGTTGACGATGATCAACGTGGGGGCGGGACGGATCCAGGCGTCGGACAACATTTCGGCGTGGATGCGTTTGGGCCGCGTGCGGCGCAAGCAGACCGACTTCGATGGCGCAACCGAAGCGTACACCGAAGCCGGCCGGCTCGCGCACACCGCGGGCGACTCTCGGTCGGTGTTGCTCAGTCGGGTCGGTAACTGCAACACGCTCTATTTCCACGGCAACCTCGCCGGCGCGGAGCAGGGTTGGCGGAGCATCCTGGCTGACGCGTCGGCGGCGGCGGATCGGTACGTCGAGGCGCAAGCGCACCACGGCCTGGGAACGTTGCTGCAACGCCGCGGGCTGGCTCATGCCGGCGCGCCACATCTGTGGCGCGCGTACGAGCTCTATGAGGACGAGTCGGATCAGCTGCGCGTTCTTACCGACCTCGCGATCGCTTTACTGTCGATCGGTCGCGTCGCGGACGCCGAACGAGCGCTACACGAGGTGATGCGGCGGGAGCGCGTGGGCGAGTGCCGCACGAACTCCGCCATCGAGCTCATGCAGTGTGCGTCCTACCGGCGCGATCGCGTCGGCTTCGAGCGTATGCGTGACGACGCGCTCAACAATCTCGATCAAATGCCCGCGAACATCCGCGCGGACTACTATCTCAAGGTCGGGATCGGGCTGGCGCGTTTCGGCAACTTCGCAAAAGCACAGACGAATCTCCGCCATGCGCTCGAGATCGCGACGGCGCACGACCTGAACGAAATGGTCTTCCGAATCGAGCGGATAAGCGAGGGGCTCCGCGAATGCGAGGCGCCCGATGACATCGAGAACGCCCCGGCGGAGCCCCGGCTTCAGAGCGACGCGCTCAGAGAGGTGTCGGCCTCTCTCGCGGCACTCAGCGCCTAGCGACTAGTGATGACAGGTGTTCGGATTGTTCGTGTCGCACGTGGTGTCGGCGCGGGGCGCGGTGGAATCGGCGCATGCGGCGGCGGTCAGGGCGAACGAAACGAGGAACAGGGCAACGAGCGAGCGAATTCGGCGAGACATGATGCCTCCGCAGTCGAGTTAGTTGGGTGACCCGCAAGCACCGACAACTTGAATGCGACAGGCGTCTGCGTTTAGGGCATTTTTGCGGTATCGTAGGGCGATTTTGCGGCAATTAGGGAATTCTTCGGAGGACGTGTAGGGGAATGCTGGTACTCGCGGCCGTTTCGGACCTGCAATACCAGAGACTGCGCACCGCGGTTGGGGCGACGTTCAGTTTGGCGCGCGCGGCGACGTGGGATGACGCACTCGAAACCATTCGCGGCCGACCCGTGGAAATCGCGGTCGTCGATCCGATGCTCGGCGGCGCGCGCGGCCAGGAAGTCGAGCGCTTGCGCGTGCTGTTCCCGTCGTTGCCGCTCATCCTGTACACGCCGATGATGACGCCCGAGCTCGCCCCCGTGCTCCTCGCGATGGGCAAATGCGGGATCACTCAGGTCGTCCTGAGCCGCACCGAAGACCATCCCGACCGGCTCCGCGAGCTGCTCGGCGCGGAAGCGCTGCACGCCACGTCCAATCGTCTGCTCGCGCAGTTGACCATGGCGCTCGCCCCCCTGCCACCCGCGCTCCGCTGGGTGCTGGAGGACGCGATGCGGGCACCGGGAACGGTCCAGACGATTCAGCAGGTGGCGGCGCGCGCGCGCGTGGATCGCGGGACCTGCGCGCGGTGGTGTCACCGCGCCGGCCTGCCGAGTCCGCGAGAAATCCTGGCGGCGACCCGTGTGCTGTATGCGCACCGCCTCCTGAAGGATCCCGGATTCACCATCGAGGACGTCGCGAAACGACTCGGGTACGCGCAAGCCAAGACGCTGCAGCAACACGCGCGCAAGTATCTCGGCCTCACCGCCGGCGAGATGCGGCTGTCGCTCACGGCCGACGAAGCGACCGCGCACATCGTGCGAGACTTCCTGACGCCGGCGCGACGCAACGCGGCGAGCGCCTCATGATGACGGCACCGCCGCGGAAGCCCCCGACGGTTCTGATCGTCGACGACGAAGCCGGGCTGCGCCGCGTCCTCGAGCGATTCCTCGAGCGCCACGGCTTCCGCGTCCTCAGCGCCGGGACCGCCGAGACCGCCTATGAAATGCTGTCCAACGAGTCGCCGGACGCGCTGCTGCTGGACATTCATCTGCCGACGATGTCGGGCCTCGCGCTGTACCTCGCGATCGTGCACCGCTGGCCCGCCCTCGACGGGCACATCGCGATCATGACGGGCGACGCGGAGGCCGAGGAAGTCCGCACCTGGCTCGAGCATCACCGCTGCATCGTGATTCGCAAGCCGTTCAACCTCCAGCAAGTCATCGACTGGGTCACGGAGGTGCTGCAGATCGACCGGGCCCGCGGGGCGATGGACGCGTGACGACCGTCGCCCACGCCGACCCGCTGCACGTGCTCCGCGAGTACCGCAACCTCGCGCCGTGGAACCTGCGCGATCTGTCGGTGCTCGTGGGCGCGGTGCTCGACGCCTCCGCCGTCACGCCGATCAATGCCGCCGCCCGCGCGGCGCCGAGTGAGCGGACGATTCGGTTCTACGTGACGCGCGGGCTCGTGAGCCCGCCGGAGGGGCGCGGGACGGCCGCGACGTATTCGTACCGCCATTTCCTCCAGCTGCTCGCCATCAAGCTCCGTCAAATGGAAGGAGCGACGCTGGCCGCCATCACGAAAGACATGCAGGATCAGACCGGCGACGTTCTCGAGCGCCGCTGCGCGCAAGTCCTCGGGACGTCGCTGCTGGCGCCGGACCGGCTGCCGCTGAAAGGCTCCGACGCGATGCCGCGCGGCCGCTCGGGGCGGGCGCTCACCGCGTGGCTCACCCGGGACGCGAGCAAGGAAACCGACGGCCCCAGCACGTGGCGCCGTATCCCCGTGACCCGCGGAATCGAGCTGCACGTCGATGCCGACCATCCGCTGGCGCGCCTCGGCTCCGACGATGCCGGCGTGGCGGAAAGCGTGCGCCAGGCGATCGCGAAACTCCTGCCGCACAGCTCGTAATAGAGAGTACCGTCTCTCAACCGGAGTCCAACGATGTGGGTGCTGCTGGCTGTCGTGGTGGTCGCCGCGCTGTGGATGATCGGCGCATATAACGGCCTGATCTCGCTCAAGAATCAGGCGTTCAACGCATTCAAACAAATCGACGTGCAGCTGAAGCGGCGGCACGATCTCATTCCGAATCTGGTGAACGCCGTCAAAGGCGCGATGGACTTCGAGAAGTCCACGCTCGAGGCCGTCATCCAGGCCCGTAATCAGGCCGTGAAAGTGAATGCCGCCGGGCCGGAGGCGATCAAGCAGATCAGTCAGGCGGAGAACGCGCTCTCGGGTGCGCTGTCCCGACTGCTCGTCACCGTGGAGCGCTACCCCGACCTGAAGGCAACCGGCAACGTCAGCCAGCTTCAGGAAGAGCTGACGTCGACGGAAAACCGGATCGCGTTCGCGCGCCAGCTCTACAACGACACCGCGACGCAGTACAACACGAAGCAGCAGCAATTCCCCACGACACTCGTCGCGGGACTCGCGCACGCCACCCCGATGGAGCTGTGGGAAATCGAGGACCAAGCGGAACGGGCGGTACCGCAGGTTGACCTCTCCAGACGGTAACCTTTTCCAACAACAGGAAGCCAATCGCCGGCGCACAATCTGGCTGGTGATTGGCTTCGTCCTGTTTTTCGC
>DATDEZ010000129.1:0-22521 GCA_036522875.1 Gemmatimonadales bacterium
GTCGGGCGTGATCCCCCAGATCAGCGCCATTCTCGGGCCCTGTGCCGGCGGCGCGGTGTACAGCCCCGCCATCACGGACTTCGTCTTCATGGTGCGCGGCATCTCCTACATGTTCGTGACGGGGCCGAGCGTCGTGAAGACGGTGACACACGAGGAAGTGGATTTCGAGGCGCTGGGAGGCGCGGACGTGCACGCGATGAAATCGGGCGTAGCGCACTTCGTGCACGACTCGGAGCGCGAGGCGCTGGCGGCGATCCGGACCCTGCTCTCCTATCTGCCCGCGAACAATCTGGACGATTCACCCGTCCGGCCCGCGACCGATCCGCCCGACCGCCGCGACGAGGAGCTGCTGGACATCGTGCCCGACAGCCCGACCAAGCCGTACGACATGCGGGACGTGATCCGTCACGTGGTGGACGACCGCGATTTCTTCGAGGTGCACGGCAACTTCGCCGGCAACCTGCTGGTGGGGTTCGCCCGGCTGGGCGGCCGCCCCGTGGGCGTGATCGCGAACCAGCCCGCGGTGCTCGCCGGCGTGCTCGACATCGACGCGTCGCTCAAGGGCGCGCGCTTCATCCGGTTCTGCGATGCGTTCAACGTGCCGCTGCTCACATTCGAGGACGTCCCCGGGTTCCTCCCCGGCGTGGCGCAGGAGCACGGCGGCATCATCAAGCACGGCGCGAAGCTGCTGTTCGCCTACTGCGAGGCGACCGTGCCGAAGCTGACCGTCATCACCCGCAAAGCCTACGGCGGGGCCTACGACGTCATGAGCTCGAAGCACATTCGGGGCGACTACAACGTCGCGTGGCCGAGCGCCGAGATCGCCGTCATGGGGCCAAAGGGGGCGGTGGAGATCCTCTATAAAGGAGAGGCGAGCGACGAGCGCACGAACGAGTATCGGGAAAAGTTCGCCCATCCCTACCAGGCCGCCTCACGCGGCTACCTCGACGACATCATCGATCCGCGTGATACGCGGCCGCGGCTGATCGAGGCGCTCATCACGCTCGAGACCAAGCGCGCCAAGAACCCGCCGAAGAAGCATGGGAATATTCCTCTCTAACGCGGCGCTCGCGCTGCTGCTGCTCCAGAGCCAAGCCCCGCCGCCCGCGGCGAGCGCGGACTCGCTGCGCGCGGCGCTGTGGGAGCGGGTCAGCGCGGACTCGACCGACGGCGGCGCCTGGCTGGAGCTTGGCCGCGTCTATTTGCAGCGCGGAGCCGACTACCACGCGCACCGCAAACCGACGCCTGTGGACACCGCGTTCGCGCATGCGATCCTCGATACGGCGCAGCAAGCCTTCGAGCGCGCGGCGCGCCTCACCACCGGCACCCGCACCGCGGACTCGGCGCGCGTCTATCGCATCTACACGTTCGGCGAGCGCGCCTTTGTCGACTGGGAATCGGCAGGACAGACGGCGGCCACGCTGACGTGGCATTCACTTCCCGACGGAGCGCGCTTGCCGCCCGTGCTCGAGGAGCTCGGCGAGAACTTGCTGCGCGCGTGTCCGCATCAGGGTATCCTGCTCACGGCGAACGAGACCGATACCGAGGCGGCGTGGTATCTGCGGTTCGCGCGCGGCCTGCGACCCGACCTCGTGGTGGTGCCGATGGATCGCTGGCGCTCGGACAGCGTGCTGCGCTCGCGCGTATTGCGCGACTGGAAGACGCGGGCGGCATCACTCAGCGCGCTGGGACAGACGCGCGCGGTGTGCGCGAGCATGGGCTTCGAGCGCCCGCCGGACGAGCGGACCGTGAAGTGGAGCAAGCGACCGCTCGTCTGGCTGTCGGGGAAAGAGACCAAGGCCGACCGCGTGCCGGCGCAGGATTTCGTGTTCGCGGCGCTCCGCCAGGCAACCGACGAGCACGAAACGTGGACCGCTCCCGTCGCGGCCATCTATCGGCGCGCGGCGACGAACGTCCCCGCGCTCTGCAAGGCATTCGACACCTTCGGGCTCGCCACCGAACTCGGATGTCGTTGAAGCGCGTGCTGGTTGCGAACCGCGGCGAGATCGCGGTTCGCGTGATTCGCGCGTGCCACGAGGAAGGAATGCAGGCCGTGGCCGTGTACTCCGACGCCGACCGACTCGCCCCGCACGTCCGCGACGCGGATGCCGCGGTGCCGATCGGCCCGCCACCGTCCACCGAGTCGTATCTCGACATCAAGAAGCTCGTGGCCGCGGCCCAGAGCACGGGCTGCCAGGCCGTCCATCCGGGGTATGGCTTTCTGTCCGAACGCGCGGCCTTCGCCGAGGCGTGCGTCGATGCGGGACTCGTTTTCGTCGGACCGCCCGCAAGCGCCATCCGAGCGATGGGCGACAAGACCGAGGCGCGCCGCCGCATGCAAGCGGCCGGTGTGCCCGTCGTTCCCGGTACGACGGCGCCGCTGCGCGATGCGGGGGAGGCGAAGAAGGAAGCGAAGCGACTGGGCTATCCGGCGTTGCTGAAGGCGGCGGCAGGCGGCGGCGGGAAGGGAATGCGGCTCGTCACCAGCGACGCCGAAGTTGAGAATGCATTCCAGGCCGCGCGCCGCGAGGCGCAGAAGGCCTTCGGCGACGGCGGCGTGTACGTCGAGAAGTACCTCGAGCGTCCGCGCCACATCGAGATTCAAGTGCTGGGCGACAATCGCGGCCGCATCGTCGCGCTGGGCGAGCGGGAATGCAGCATCCAGCGCCGTCATCAGAAGCTCATCGAGGAATCGCCGTCGGTCGCCGTGTCCCCCGCATTGCGGCGGCGTCTCGCTGAGGCAGCGACGGCGGCCGCGGGCGCGGTCGGTTACGTGGGCGCGGGTACGATCGAATTCCTGCTCACGCCGTCGGGGGAGTTCTACTTCCTCGAAATGAACACGCGCATTCAGGTCGAGCATCCGGTCACGGAGCTGGTCTACGGCGTGGATCTGGTGCGCGAGCAGCTTCGCATCGCGGCCGGCCATCCGATGCGCGTGCACGGCGCGACTGGCCCCGGCGGGCAGCTCCATCCGCGCGGTCACGCGATCGAATGTCGCATCACGGCCGAGGACCCGTTCAACGATTTTCTGCCTGCGACCGGGGTGCTGCAATACGTGCGCGTTCCGAGCGGCCCGGGCGTTCGCTGGGACGGCGGCTTCGAAGCGGGGAACGAGGTAACGCTGTTCTACGACCCGTTGCTCGCGAAACTCATCGTCTGGGGTGAGACGCGCGAGGTCGCGATCCAGCGGATGCAGCGCGCGCTCAGCGAGCTCGTGATCGTCGGACTGCCGACCAGCCAGCCGTTTCATCTGCGCGTGATGGAGGACGCGGAGTTCGTGAAGGGCGAGATCGATATCAAGTACCTCGAACGTGCCGGCGGACGAGTCCTGGCCGCGCCGCCGCGGCAAGGATTGGAGCGGGCGCTGGCCGTGGCGGCCGCGATCGTAGCCGATCAGGCGCACGACCGACCCGCGCCGAGCACTCTGAGCGCGCGACCGCAGTCGAATGCCTGGACGCACGCGGCTCGCCTGGACGCACTCCGAGAATTTCCCGAGTGACCGACCTCGTGACGATCACCGGCATTGCGGTTGGCGGCGACGGCGTGGGACGGTTGAGCGACGGCCGCGTCGTGTTCGTGCCGCGCGCGGTTCCGGGCGATCGCATCCACCTCCGAGAAGGGTCGCTCAAACGGCTGCGTAACTTCGCGCGTGCCGAGGTCGGCGAGGTCGTCGAGGCGGGGCCGGGCCGCGTCGCGCCACCGTGTCCGCACTACGTGCACGATCACTGCGGTGGCTGTCAGCTGCAGCACCTGGCGTACGATGGGCAGCTGAGCGCAAAACGCGCGATCGTCGGCGATACGCTGCGGCGCATCGGAAAGCTGCAGGTGGAGGATCCCGAGGTTGTCGAGGCGCTCGAGGAATGGCGCTACCGAGCGAAGATCTCCATGGCGGTAAAAACTGCCGTGGGGCTTCATCCGTACGACCGGCCGAACTTCGTGTTCCCGCTCGCCGACTGTCACATCACCGACTTCCGGCTCATGGCATTGTGGCGCGAATTGCGCAGTCGTTTGAGCATGCTGCCGCAGGCACTCACACGGCTCACGCTGCGGCTCGATCGCGACGCCCGGCGTCATATCATCGCCGAGTCGGCGGGCGAGCCGTGGCTGAACGCCGAGGAGCTGCGCGCGACGCTCGCCGGCAGCGTGGATGGTGAAGTCGTCTGCTGGTGGCAGCCCGTGGACGGCGCGGCCCGCGTCATGGCGGGTCCGGCGACGGGATTTCCGGCGACGGCCTTCGAGCAGGTCAATCCCGGCATGGGCATTCTCGCGCGCCGCTGGGCCGTCGAACAGCTCGGCGACGTGCGCGGTCAGACCGTGTGGGATCTCTACGGCGGCGTCGGGGACACCGCCGCGCTGCTGGTCGAGGGCGGAGCGAACGTCGTCAGCGTGGACGCGGACGAGAAAGCGGTGAGCTGGGGCCGCGCGCGTCTGCCGGCAGCCCGATTCATCGCGGCGCGTGCCGAAGACGTGTTGCCGAGCCTGCCGGCGCCGCACGCCGTCGTCGTCAATCCGCCCCGGGCCGGCCTGCATTGGGATGTCGCGCTCCGCCTCACGGGTGAGCCCGTGCCGAAGCTCGTCTATATCTCCTGCGATCCGGCGACACTCGCGCGCGACCTCGGCAGACTGAACGTCAACTATACCGTGAAGCATGTCCGCGCCTTCGACCTGTTTCCGCAGACAGCCCACGTCGAAACCGTAGCCGTGCTGGTCGCCGCATGAGATACCACGTTGCCATTCGTGGACGCGCCTACGTCGTCGACGTCGAGGGCGGCGCGGTGACGGTGGATGGCGAGCGGCTGGAAGCGCATGCCGCCACCATTCCCGGCACGCCGCTGCTGCACTTGCTCCTCGGAAAGGACTCCTGGACGGTTGCCTGCCAGCAGCTGGAAGGGCGCCGGTGGGCGCTCGGCGCTGCCGGCGAACGATTCGAGGTCGAGGTCCAGGATGATCGATCCAGGCAGATCGAGGCCCTGACCGGGAAGGGGAAAAAGGAGGTAGCGGGGGGGGTGATCAAGGCGCCGATGCCCGGCCTGGTCGTACGCGTCGAGGTCAGCGAAGGACAGGCTGTCGCGGCAGGCGAGGGTGTCGTAGTTGTGGAGGCGATGAAGATGGAGAACGAGCTCCGGGCCACGACCAGTGGCGTCGTGGAGCGCGTTCACGTGAAGGCAGGGGAGCGGGTCGAGAAGGGCACGCCGCTGGTGACGCTCTCGGCCGCATCCTCGCAACCCTCAGGTTGACAGAGCCTTACGCCTCGGTTAGACTCCGCGTCTGCTAAAAACCGGGCTCTGAGAGGACATGAAGACGTACACGCTGAGAACGCAGGACATCGAGCGTCGCTGGTGGCTCGTCGATGCGGCTGACAAGCCGCTCGGCCGGCTCGCCAGCCGGATCGCACAGGTGCTGCGTGGCAAACACAAACCGAATTTCACGCCGCACGTGAACGGCGGAGATTTCGTCATCGTCATCAACGCCGAGAAGGTGCAGCTGACGGGTCGGAAGGACGAGCAGAAGCGCTACTTCCGGCACACGGGCTACATGGGACACGAAAGGTTCACGCCGGTGTCGAAAGTTCGCAGCAAGCATCCCGAGCGCGTGATCGAGAAGGCCGTCTGGGGTATGTTGCCCAAGACCACGCTGTCGCGCCAACACGTGAAGCAGATGCTGAAGGTGTACGCCGGCGCAGATCACCCGCACGCGGCGCAGCAGCCGCAGCCGCTCGCGGAGGTCAAGTGAGCTCTGCGATCGCACCGGAGCTGCGCTGGCACGCGATCGGCCGCCGCAAGCTCGGCATCGCGCGCGTCTATTTGACGCCGGGATCAGGCAAGTGGAGTATCAACGGGCGCACGCTGGGCGACTATTTCCCCCGGCCGTCGCTCGTGTCGCACATTCAGCAGCCGTTCACGTCCACCGACACGCTCGGCGCGTTCGACGTGAAGGCGCGGGTCGTGGGCGGCGGACTCACCGGCCAGGCAGGCGCGCTGCGGCTCGGTATCGCGCGGGCCCTCGTGCTCGCGGACGACAGGCATCGCAAGAAACTGCGTGAGAACGGGCTCCTCACGCGCGATCCACGCGCAGTGGAACGCAAAAAGCCCGGTCGTGCTGGTGCGCGGAAGCGGTTCCAGTTCAGCAAGAGATAGGTGTCAGGTGTGTGCCTGGTGTCTGTACTGACACCAGACACCCGAAACCAGACACCACGACACACGCTGCTTGATTCGATGCTGGGTCCCCGTGACCGGGGTGGCACCGAAAGTGAGAGCAGCGGCGGACAAACCCAAAGAAAGGGATAAGGAGTGCCTCAGCCTCAGTTACAGGAATTGTTGGAAGCAGGCGTCCATTTCGGTCACCAGACGCGGCGCTGGAATCCGAAGATGCGGCGCTTCATCTTCGCCGAACGCTCCGGCATCTACATCATCGACCTTCAGAAGACCATGCGGCAGATCGAGTCGGCACAGGAGCTGCTGCGCGGCGTCGTGCTGAAGGGCGAAGGCGTGCTGTTCGTCTGCACCAAGAAACAGCTCAAGGGCATCCTGGAAGCCGAAGCGAAGCGCTGCAGCGCGTTCTACGTTACGGAGCGCTGGCTCGGCGGCACGCTGACGAACTTCCAAACGATCAAGAAACAGATCAAGCGGCTGAAGGAGCTCGAGCAGGGCGCGGCGGACGGCGACTTCACGAACTACACGAAGAAGGAGCAGTTGCTCTTCGATCGCGAGCGCTCGAAGCTCGACAAGAACCTCGCGGGTATCAAGAATCTCGGCCGCCTGCCGGGTGCGCTGTTCGTGGTGGACGCGAAGAAGGAGCGCATCGCGGTCGCGGAAGCGAACAAGCTGGGGATTCCGGTCGTGGCGATCGTCGATACGAACGCCGATCCCGATCTGATCACGGTGCCGATCCCGGGCAACGACGACGCGATTCGCGCGGTCTCCTTGATCACGAACGCGATCTCGGATGTGATCGCGGAGGCGCGCCGCCAGATGCCGCTGCGCGACGCGGGTGAAGAGGGCGAGGGCGCGACGTACTCGACCGACACCACCGCGGAGGCGGAGGGCGAGGGCGACCGCAAAAAGCGTCCGGCGCGCCGCAAGCGGCGGCCGAAGCCGGAAGCCATCGCTGCCCGGTTGAAAGGTGAGGAGCAGCCGCCTCCGGCAGCGGAGTAGGAACCGGGACTGATCATCGCACGCCGCCCCCGGGCTTCACGGCGCGAGGGCGGCGTTTTTATGAGGACGGGAAAGGACTATGACGACAGTGAATGAGATTTCAGCAAAGCAGGTAGCGGAGCTGCGCGCGAAGACTGGCGCCGGCATGATGGACTGCAAGAAGGCGCTCGAGGAGTCGGGCGGGGACATGGCGAAGGCCGAAGACCTGCTGCGCGTGAAGTACGCGGCACGCGCCGAGAAGCGCTCGGATCGCGCGGCGGGGCAGGGCGTGATCGAGATCTACCTGCACTTCAACGGCAGGGTCGGCACGATGGTCGAGTTGAACTCCGAGACCGACTTCGTGGCGAACACGCCGGAGTTCCGCGCGCTCGCCAAGGACCTCGCCCTGCACGTGGCGTCGGCAAAGCCGATCGCGGTGCGCGTCGAGGACGTGCCGGCGGACGTGGTGGAGCGTGAGCGCCGCGTCTACCGGGCGCAGGTCGCCGAGGAGAAGAAGCCCGACGCGGTGAAGGAGAAGATCATCGAGGGCAAGCTGAAGAAGTTCTACCAGGAGAACGTGCTGCTGGAGCAGCCCTTCGTGAAGGACGACAAGGTGACGATCGGCGATCTGGTCAAAGCGATGTCGGGCAAGACGGGCGAGAAGGTGGAAGTCCGCCGGTTCGCCCGATTCGAGCTGGGCGGGAACTGATGCCGAAAGGGGGGCTCGTCTACAAGCGCGCGCTGCTCAAGCTGTCGGGCGAGGCGTTTGCGGGCGGACGAGCCTCCGGCATCGATTTCGCGGTCATCGAGCGGCTCTCGGACGAGCTGAAGGCGGTCGCCGCCACGGGCGTGCAGCTCGGTCTGGTGATCGGCGGCGGCAATATCCTGCGCGGCACGGCGGCGAGCGAGCAGGGCATGGACCGCGTGTCGGCCGACTACATGGGCATGCTCGCGACCGTCATCAACGCGCTCGCCCTGCAGGACATTCTGGAAAAGAAGGGCGTCGACACGCGCGTCATGACGGCGATCCGGATGGAAGAGTTGGCGGAGCCGTACATCCGGCGGCGCGCGGTGCGCCATCTCGACAAGGGCCGCATGGTGATCTTCGCGGGCGGCACCGGTAATCCGTATTTCTCCACCGACACCGCGGCCGTGCTGCGCGCGCTCGAGCTCGAAGCCACGATCATCCTCAAGGCGACCAACGTCGACGGGATCTACACGGCCGATCCGAAGAAGGACCCCAGCGCGAAATTCCTGCCGTCGCTCACGTTCCAGGAAGCACTCGTCAAAGGCTACGCCGTCATGGACGCAAATGCCTTCGGGTTGTGCAAAGAGAACAAGCTCCCCATCGTGGTGTTCAACATCAACCAGCCCGGCGCGACGGCCAGGGTTCTGGCCGGAGAGCGCGTCGGCACGATCGTCCAATGACCCTCCCCGATCACATCAAGCACGCGAAACAGTTGATGGACAAGGCGGTCGAAGCGGTGAAGCGCGACTTCTCGACCGTGCGCACCGGCAAGGCGACGACCGCGCTGCTCGATCTGGTGCGCGTGGAGGCGTACGGCAACGAGATGCCGCTGACGCAGGTCGCGAGCGTGGCCGCGCCCGAGCCGAAGCTGCTCACGGTCCAGCCGTGGGACAAAGGGTTGCTCAAGGCGGTCGAGAAGGGCATCCTCGCGTCCGACCTCGGACTCACGCCGTCGAACGACGGCAACGTCATTCGCATTCCGATCCCGCCGCTGACCGAAGAGCGCCGCAAAGAGCTCGTCAAAGTCGTCCATAAGTTCGCCGAGGAAGGCCGAGTCGCGATCCGGCACGCGCGCACGGAAACCATGAGCCGCATCAAAAAGACCGAGCATGTTTCGTCTGACGATCAGAAGCATGCTGAAAAAGACGTACAAAAACTTCATGACGAGCACCTGAAAGCCGTGGACGCCGCCGTGAAGGCCAAAGAAGCGGAGATCATGGAAGTCTGATGCTCACCGGTCCGATTCCGCGTCACGTGGCGATCATCATGGACGGCAACGGCCGGTGGGCACGGGAGCGCCACCTGCCTCGGCCGTTCGGCCATCGGGCCGGGATGAAGTCCGTGCGCGAGGCGGTCGAAGGCGCCATCGACGCCGGCGTCGAGGTCCTGACGCTGTTCGCGTTCTCCGAAGAAAACTGGAGCAGGCCGGCGCCAGAGATTTCCGCGTTGATGGACTTGCTCGAGGAATACATCGCCAAGGAGATCGCGGAGCTCAGCGGCCAGGGTGTCCGGGTTCACGTGCTCGGCGATCGCGCGCGCCTGACACCGGGCGGCCGTGCGGCGGTCGAGCGGGTCGAGCGCGAAACGGCCGGCGGCGAGAAACTGTCCCTGAACCTGTGCATCTCGTATTCGTCGCGCGCTGAAATCGCGCGCGCGGCGCGGCTCTTGGCCGAGGAGGTCCTCAAGGGCACGAAGAAGCTCGAGGACATCGACGAGGAGGCGATTCGCGCCAAGCTCTACACGGCGCCGTGGGGCGATCCCGACCTCCTGATCCGCACGTCCGGTGAGCAGCGCATCTCCAACTTTTTGCTCTGGCAGCTCGCCTACACCGAGCTGTACATCACGCCGGTGCTCTGGCCCGACTTCAACCGTCACACGCTCTTCGAAGCGATCAACGACTATCAGCGGCGCGAGCGCCGGTTCGGCAAAGTCACCGCGTCGTAGATGCCCGCCCTGTGAACAATCTGGTGCAGCGCATCATCGTGGCCGCGATCGCCATTCCCGCGGTCATTGGCATCATCTGGATCGGCGGCTGGGTGCTCGCCGCGACGCTTGCGCTGCTCGGCGTGCTGGGCGCGCGCGAGGTCTACGATTTCGCGCGACGGCAGGGGATCGAGCCGCTCGAGCGCACGGGCTGGCTCGCGGCGGCGGGCATCCCGCTGCTCGCGTACTGGGCGAAAGGGTCGGAGCTGCATTGGGCCGAGCCGGCGCTCTACGTCGGCGCGCTGTGGCTGATCGCGACACTGACAATCGCGATGGTGCGACGCGGGCCCACGGCGCGCCCACTCACCAGCGTTGCGGTGACGATCTTCGGCTGCCTGTACGCCTCCGGCCTGCTCGCGTTTCTGATCGCCATCCGGCACCCGACCGGTGCGGCGACGCGGCCGCTCGCGTACGTGCTGCTGACGCTGTTCCCGCTCGTGATCACCTGGATCTGCGATACCGCCGCGATGGCGGCCGGCTCGGCTTTCGGGGGCCCCAAGCTCGCGCCGGTGCTGTCGCCCAAGAAGACGCGGTCCGGCGCGGTCGGCGGCACGCTCGGTGGCGTGATCGCCGCGCTGGCGCTCGGCAAATTCGTGATCAACCCGCAGGGCTGGAGCTTCAGCGTGGGGCAGCTGTTGCTGTTTGGCCTCGCCGTCTCCATAGTCGGTCAGGTCGGCGATGTCGCCGAATCACTGTTCAAGCGGGAGGCGGGACTGAAGGATTCGTCGACGCTGATTCCTGGACACGGCGGCGTGCTCGACCGGCTGGATTCACTGTACTTCGTGATTCCGGCGGCCGCGGGCTTGTATCGCATGTTCGGCGTGATATGAGCGTCGGCGTCGCGGTCTTGGGCTCCACCGGATCGATCGGGCGTTCGACCCTGCAAGTGCTGGCGAGACAGCGGGAAAGATTCCGCGTGGTCGCGATCACCGGTCACTCGAACGGAGATTTGCTCGCCCAGCAGGCCCAGGAGTGGAAGCCGGCATTCGTCGGCCTGGTGAATGGGGGGAGAGGGGAGAAGGGAGATGTACGTGACGGTGCGCGGAGAGGAACGGCATGCCTGGTCGAGGCCGCCACGCATCCTGATGTACGCATCGTCGTCAACGGGATCGTCGGTGCGGCAGGGCTCGAAGCGACGCTCGCCGCGTTGCGCGCCGGCAAGCGCGTCGCCCTCGCGAACAAAGAGACGCTCGTGATGGCAGGTGAGCTGGTCACGGCGGCGGCACGAGAGGGTGGCGGCGAGATCGTGCCGGTCGATTCCGAGCACAGCGCGGTGCTCCAGTGCGTCGCCGGCAGGCGGCCGACCGAGCTGGCGCGCCTGATTCTCACCGCGTCGGGGGGCCCGTTCCGCACTTGGGGTCCCGAGCGTGTTTCACGCGCGACGGTCGCCGAAGCGCTCAAGCATCCGACCTGGACCATGGGCAAGAAGATCACGGTCGATTCCGCCACGCTCGTCAACAAAGCGCTCGAGGTGATCGAGGCGCATTTTCTCTTCGCGCTCGATTACGACCGGGTGGATGTGGTGATTCATCCGCAGTCGATCGTGCACGGCTTTGCCGAATTCGTCGACGGCTCGGTGCTTGCACAACTCGGCTTCCCCACGATGGAGCTCCCGATTCTCTACGCGTTGACCTATCCCGACCGCGTGCCCGACCAGGGCGTCCGCCGGTTCGATCCCGTGGCCGCGGGCAGTCTGACGTTCGAGGCGCTCCAGGTCGATCGCTTCCCGGCATACGCGATCGGCCGCGCGGCGGCGCGCGTTGGCGGCACGGCACCGGCGCGATTCAACGCGGCGAATGAGGTCGCCGTCCAGCTGTTTCTGGAGGAGCGGATTCCGTTCGGGCGGATCGCGGAAATCATCGAGCGCGTCGTCGCCGAAGACACGCGTGGCGGTGACGCCGGCTCGCTCGAGGACGTGCTGCACGCGGACGCGGAAGCGCGCCGGCTCGCCCAGGAGGTCGCGTGCTCCTGACCGTCGTCTCGCTCATCGTGGTGCTCGGCGTCCTGGTGTCGGTCCACGAGTTCGGCCATTTCATCGTCGCCAAGGCCGTCGGGATTCAGGTCCTGCGATTCTCGATCGGATTCGGCCGACCGCTGCTGCGGTGGCGCCGCGGCGAGACCGAATACTGGATCGCGTGGATCCCGCTGGGCGGCTACGTGAAAATGGCCGGGCTCGAGGAAGAAGGCATGGCCGGTGAGCTCGAGGGCGGCAAGTCGGACGTGCCGATCGACCCCGCGCGCTCGTTCGATCACAAGCCGCTGTGGGCACGGATGGCCGTGATTCTTGCCGGCGTGACGATGAACGTCATTCTCGCATTCGTCATCTATACCGGCTTGGGGATTGCCGTCGCGTCGCAGTCGAGGCCCGTGACGCAAGTCGACACCGTGCTCGCGAGTCGCCTGCCGCCAGGCACGGAGGCCCTCGCGTCGCTCCGTCGCGGCGACCGCCTGCTCCGCGTGAACGGCGACACGATCCGGACCTGGGACGTGCTCCAGAATCACCTCATTCTCGAAACCGAGGCGTCGATCGAGATCGAAGGTCGCAAGCATCCCATTCACCTCCTGCTGCCGCGCGAGGAGGCCGCCCGCGCGGCGCTCGCGCTGTGGGACATCGAGCCGCTCTCGCCCGCTCGGCTCGGCAGAATCATGGGGGACAGCCCGGCGAGTCGCGCCGGCCTGCGGCAAGGCGATCTCGTCGTCCGCCTGGACGGCGATACCGTCACGTCCTGGAGCAATCTCGTGCATCGCCTCTGGCAGCTGCCGGGGCGGGCCACGACGCTCGACGTGATTCGCGGTGACTCGCTCGTGCGGATCGGTATCACGCCAATCGATACCGCGGAAACGGATAGCCTCTCGCCGCGCCCCAAGGTCTTCGGCTTCATCGGCGCCGAGCCGGGCGATGTCGTAGTCCAACGCCTGTCCATCGGCCAGGCCATTGTGAACGGCGCGCGGGAGACGGCGGACAAGGTCGGTGTCATGGTGACCAGCGTCAGACGACTCGTTTCGGGACGCGCATCCGTCAAAGAGGTCGGCGGCCCGATTACCATCGCGCGCGTGTCGGGTCAGGCGGCGCGGCTCGGTCTCGTCGTGTTTCTCCGGTTCCTCGCGTTTTTCTCCGTGAGCCTCGCGGTCCTCAACCTCCTGCCGATTCCCGTGCTCGACGGCGGGCACGCGATGTTTCTCATCGCGGAAGGGATTCGCCGCCGGCCGCTCTCGCCGCAGCTCCGCCTGCGGCTGACCCAGGTCGGCATGCTGCTCGTCCTCGCGATCATGGTGCTCGCGATTTCGAACGATGTCATCCGCCTCTTCCATTAACGACGCGCTGGCCAAGTACGCCGCCGGCACGCTGACGGCCCAGGAGCTCGTGGGTGTCGTCGCGGCGGAGTACTACAGGGGAGATGGGCGAAGGGAGACGTTGCGCCCAGTAATGGACGTGATCGAGCGGGCACATCCCGGCATCGTGGAATTGTCGTCCAGCGATCACCAGCCTGGCTTTGCCGTGAAGCTGGCAGCGCGACCGTTTCCGAAGCAGTGGGAACCAGCACTGCGGACGGCGGCCGCCAGCATCCGCGATCGCGAATCGAACGTCGCTCCTCCCCCCTCTCCCGGTTTGTTCCGTCGCATCATCCGGGCGATCAGGAAGATCTTCAGCGCATAAGCCGCACGACGAGGCCGACGAGCAGGACCAACGCGACGGCGGCCGCCGTGACCATGAGCCACAGCGGACGTTGCGCGCGCGGATCCTTGAGCGCCTCGCGCTGCCGCGTGCCCATCGGGGCGGCCCCCATCGCGACCGTCGGCCGGCGCTTCTGCTCGACTTCGTCGAGGTCTGCCAGCAGCTCGCTCGCGTTCGCGTAGCGATCGTCGGGATGCTTGGCGAGACATTTCAGCACCACGCGCTCGAACCGCTTGGACAGCTCGCCGCGCTTCTTGCGGAGCGACGGCGGCGGATCTTCGACGTGCATGCGCGCGAGCTCGAACCAGTCGGTCGAGCTGAACGGCACTTCTCCGGTCGCGGCCTTGTACAGCGTGACGCCCAGCGCATAGAAGTCGACGCGCTGATCGAGCGGCCGGCCCTGCGCCTGCTCGGGCGACAGATAGTGCGGCGTGCCGATCGTCATGTTCACGCCGGTCGAGGCGACGTAGCCCGACACCGCGCGTGCGATCCCGAAGTCGGTGAGGACGGCGCCGCCATCGGTCCGAATGAGGACGTTGTCGGGCTTCAGGTCGCGATGGATGACGCCCTGCTGGTGCGCGAATTGGAGCGCGGCGGCAATGTCCCGCGCCAGCCGCAGGATGACCTCTTCCGACAGCGGGCCTTCCCGCGCGATGCGGGCGCCGAGACTGTCGGCACAGAGGTCCATGGCGAAGTAGACGTGCTCGCCGCTCTTTGCGACCGAGCGGATGCGAATGATGTTGGGATGCTCGAGCTTGGCGGCCGTCTCGCTTTCGTTGCGAAAGCGGGACTCGAATTGCGGGTCGCCGGCGTAGCGCGGCTTCAGGACCTTGATGGCAACAGGGGTGTCGTCCGGTCCCCGGCCCACGAACGCCCAGGCGAACCCTCCCTGGCCGAGCAGGCGCTCGAGGGTGTAGGGGCCAAGGGTTTGGCCGACGAGGTCGGTTGCGGCGTTAGTCACTTTACAAAGGGGCGCAAGCCGGTTAACCTACGGCGCTTCCAACGATTAGGGAACAGGGACGATGTACGACAAGACGACGCCGGTCACGAAATACGGGCAGCACGAGACGGACACCGGCTCGAGCCGGGTCCAGGTCGCGCTGCTCACCGAGCGCATCAACAGCCTCACCGAGCACTTCCGGGTCCACGCCAAGGACTTCCACGGGCAACGCGGCCTGCTGCGCATGGTGCACCGCCGCCGCCGCCTGCTGGAATACTTGAAGCGCACCGATCTCGCGAAGTACCGGCAGCTCATCGACGAGCTCGGTCTCCGACACTAGGTGTTACAAGGCGTCGTGCTAAGCCGCCCCGGCGAGAGCCCCGGGGCGGGACGCTTGGCACATTTCCAGCGGCTCTAGACAGGCAAGGCAGTGAAGCGCGTCGAAACGAATTTCGCCGGCCGGACCCTTCGAATCGAATCAGGGCGGCTGGCCAAGCAGGCGGCAGGATCGTGTTTGGTGCAGTTCGGAGAGACCGTCGTTCTCGCGAGCGTGACCGTTTCCGAGACACAAGCCAACCTGCCGTACTTCCCTCTGACTGTCGAATACCGCGAGAAAGCCTATGCCGCCGGCAAGATCCCCGGCGGCTTTTTGAAGCGCGAAGGCCGGCCATCCGACGATGAAATCACCTCGGCGCGCGTGATCGACCGCTCCGTGCGCCCGCTGTTTCCCGAAGGCTTCAAGAACGAAGTGCAGGTCTTCGTCTACGTCCTCTCGGCCGACCAGGAGAACGACGCCGACGTACTCGGCGTCGTCGCCGCCTCGACCGCGCTCTCGCTGTCGAGGGTGCCATGGAACGGTCCCATCGCGGCGGTACGCGTCGGGCGGGTCGAAGGCGCGTGGATTCTCAATCCGACGTTCCAGCAACTCGAGTTCTCGGATGTGGATCTCACCGTCTCCGGCAGCAAAGACAGCATTGTGATGGTCGAGGGTGGCGCGCTCGAGCTCACCGAGGCCGAGATCATCAAGGGCCTCGAGGTGGCGCATAAGGGGATCAAGGAGCTGCTCGAAGTCGCCGACCAGGTCGTCGCCGCGGTGCAGCAGCCGAAGATGGAATGGGTCAAGGCGGAGCCCGACGCCGCACTCGTCCATCGGGTGAAGGAGCTCGCGCAGGCGCGCGTGACCGAAGCCCTGACGCTCTCCGAAAAATCGGAGCGCACGCAGGCCCTCAGCGCCATCAAGTCCACGATCACCGATCAGCTAGCCGAAGAATTCCCCGAGAAGCTCCGCGAGATCGTGGAGGTGATCGAGGGCATCGAGTACGACACGATGCGCGACCGCGTGCTGACGGCGGGCGAGCGCGTCGACGGCCGCGACCTGGATACGGTCCGGCCCATCGCGTGCGAGGTCGGCTGGCTGCCGCGCGCCCACGGCTCGGCGCTGTTCACGCGCGGCCAGACGCAGGCGCTCGCGACGGTGACGCTCGGCACGACGGACGACGAACAGCGGATCGATTCGATCGACGTCGCGCAGGAGACGACGAAGTCGTTCATGCTGCACTACAACTTCCCGCCGTTTTCCACCGGGGAAGTGAAGCCGGTGCGCGGCACGTCGCGCCGCGAGATCGGACACGGCGCGCTCGCCGAACGCGCGTTGCAGGCGGTGTTGCCGCCCTACGAGCAGTTTCCCTACACCATCCGCATCGTGTCCGAGATCCTCGAGTCCAACGGCTCGTCGTCGATGGCGACGGTCTGCAGCGGCTCGCTCGCGCTGATGGACGCGGGCGTTCCGGTGAAATCGGCCTGCGCGGGTGTGGCGATGGGCCTCATCACCGACGGCAAGCGCACGGCGATCCTGACCGACATCCTGGGTACCGAGGATCACCTCGGCGACATGGATTTCAAGGTCGCCGGCACGCGCGACGGTGTGACGTCCATTCAGATGGACATCAAGGTCGAGCGGCTCGACTGGAAGGTCATCACGGAAGCGCTCGAGAAGGCGCGCAAGGCGCGGGTGCACATCCTCGACATCATGCATCAGGCGATGCCCGAGCATCGGACGCAGCTCTCCAAGTACGCGCCGCGCATCATCACCGTGCAGATCCGCCCCGACAAGATCGGCGACCTCATCGGCCCCAAGGGCAAGACGATTCGCGGCATCCAGGAGCAGACGGGGGCCGAGATCAATGTCGACGACAACGGCCTGGTGACGATCGCCGGAGTCGGCGAAGCCGCCGAGCGCGCGCGCGACATGGTGTCGGGCATCGTGCAGGAGCCCGAGGTCGGCAAGGTGTACGAGGGCGTGGTGAAGAGCACGACGGCGTTCGGCGCCTTCGTCGAGATCATCCCGGGCGTCGAGGGATTGCTCCACATTTCCGAGCTGCAGCACGGGCGGACGGAAAAGACCGAAGACGTGGTCAAGAAGGGTGACCACCTCAGGGTGAAACTGCTCGAGGTGGACGAGCGCGGCCGGATGCGGCTGTCGCGGAAAGCGCTATTAGAACGCTAGACACGGTCCGCCTGGACCGCGAGATCCATCGCACCGCGGCGCCGAACGGCGTCACGGTGCTCAGCGAGCGCGAGCCCAACGTGCGTTCGGTGGCGATCGGCGTTTGGGTTCGCACCGCCAGCGCGCACGAGCTCCGGCCGAAGATGGGCGTCTCCCACCTGCTCGAGCACATGGTGTTCAAGGGCACGGAGCGTCGCACGGCGCAGGACATCGCGCTGGCGCTCGAATCGCGCGGCGGGTCGCTGGACGCCTACACCTCGCGCGATTCCACCGCCTATCACGCGCGCGTGCTCGATGCGGATCTGGCGCGCGCGCTCGACGTCATCACCGATATGGTCCGCCGGCCGAGCCTGCGCGACAGCGACCTGTCGCTCGAACGCCAGGTGGTGCTCGAGGAAATCAGCACCGTCGCAGACACGCCGGACGACGAAGTCTTCGATCTCACGTACGAGACGCTCTGGCCCAGCCATCCCTACGGCTTCCAAATCCTCGGCACCAAGGAGACGGTCAGCGCGCTCTCGGCGGACGATCTCAAGCATTTGCACGAGCGAGCGTATTTCCCCGGCAACTGCGTGATCGCCGCGGCGGGGAATCTGACGCACGACGAGCTGCTCAAGGAAGTCGACGCCCAGGGGTGGTTCGATGGGCCGTCGACGTCGGACGCACCGCTGGACCCGCCACCGGTGCCGCCGGTGCCGCCCGCGGTGCGCAGCGTGCGGCGGTCATTCGAGAAAGACACCGCGCAAACCCACGTCGTCTTCGCGACCGACACCGTCACGTACTCGGACAGGCGCAAGTACGGCCTGCTGGTGCTCTCGAACGTCTTCGGCGGCGGCATGTCGAGCCGCTTGTTCCAGCGGATTCGCGAAGAGCTGGGGCTCGCCTACGCGATCTACAGCTTCACGTCGTTCTATCGCGCGGTCGGCATGGCCGGCGTGTACGTCGGCACCCAGCCGGCGCGGGCGGCGAAGGCGGTCGAGGCGATCCGCGGGGAATTCGCGCGCATGGCGACGGAAGGACTGCGCGGCGACGCGCTCGAGGACGCCAAGCAACAGACGCTGGGGCAGCTGATGCTGTCGCTGGAGAGCCCAACGTCCCGGATGTATCGTTTGGCCAGCACGGCCGTCTACAGCGAGCCCTACCGCAGTCTCGACGAGGTGCTGCGCACGGTGGAAGCGCTCACGGCGGACGAAGTCTCGGCGCTGGCGGAGGAGTTCTTCGCACCCGATCGTCAAACCGTGGTGTCGCTCGGCCCGAACGGAAAGGGAGACCAGGCGTGATCGTCGGCGTCCCGAAAGAGATCAAGACCGCGGAGAACCGCGTTGCGTTGGTACCCGCGGGCGCCGAGTCGCTCGCCAGCGACGGCCACACAGTCCTCGTCGAGCAGGGCGCGGGCCTCGGCTCGGGGTTCAGCGACGACGCCTACCGCAGCGCGGGGGCGCAGATCGCGCCGAACGCCGACGCGGTGTGGTCCAAGGCCGAAATGATCATGAAGGTGAAAGAGCCGATCGAGGCGGAGTGGCCGAAGCTCCGCAATGGGCAGCTCGTCTTCACGTACTTCCATTTCGCCGCGTCCGAGCCGCTCACCAAGGCGGTCATCAAATCGGGCTGCATCGCGATCGCGTACGAAACGGTCGAGCTGCCGAATCGCGAGCTCCCGCTGCTGACGCCGATGAGCGAGGTCGCGGGCCGCATGGCCGTGCAGGAGGGCGCGAAGTACCTGGAGAAGGTGTTCGGCGGCTTCGGCATTCTGCTGGGCGGGGTGCCCGGCGTGCTGCCCGCCGAAGTGCTCATCCTGGGCGGCGGCGTGGTCGGCACTAACGCGGCGAAGATGGCCGCCGGTCTCGGCGCGCACGTGACGCTGGTCGACATCTCGCTCGACCGACTGCGCTATCTCTCCGATGTGCTCCCGGCCAACGTCGATCTGCTCTACTCCAACCGCCACAACATTCTCGATCAACTTGCGAAAGCCGACGTCGTGATCGGCGCGGTGCTGCTCACCGGCGCGAAGGCGCCGAAGCTCGTCAAGCGTGGCGATCTCAAGGTCATGAAGCAGGGCTCGGTGATCGTGGACGTCGCCGTCGACCAGGGCGGGTGCATCGAGACGACGAAGGCCACGACGCACGACCAGCCGACGTATGTCGTGGATGGCGTGATCCATTATGCCGTCGCCAACATGCCGGGCGGCGTGCCGCGCACGTCCACGCTGGCGCTCACGAACGCGACATTTCCCTACGCCAAGCGGCTCGCGCGGCTTGGCTGGAAGACGGCGTGCAAGCAAGACCCCAGCCTGTTCCTTGGGCTGAATGTCGTGGAAGGGAAGGTTGTCTATCCCGGTGTGGCCGAAGCATTCGGCCTGCCGCTCGCCGACGCCAAAAGCGTCCTCTAGCCTCCGTTGATTCCAGCGCAAGAAGCACTCGCTCGGCTCCGCGCGGGCAATCGGCAGTTCGTCGAGCGCGGCGCGGCGTCCCCCGGGAAGCCGAGCGCCGAGCAGCAGCCATTCGCCATCATCCTGGGCTGTTCCGACTCGCGCGTGCCCGCCGAGATCGTTTTCGGGCAGGGCTTTGGCGATCTCTTCGTCATTCGCGTGGCCGGCAACATCATCGCGCCTTCGCAGGTCGGCAGCGTAGAGTTTGCGGCCGAGCGTTTCCAAACCCGGCTGGCGGTCGTGCTGGGGCACACGCAATGCGGCGCGGTGGGCGCGACGCTCGAAGAGCTGCGGAGTCCCGGCGGCCAGGGCTCCCCGAACCTGCGTGCCATCGTCGATCGCATTCGGCCGGCTATCGAGCCGCTACTCCAGACGCCCGTGGCGCGTGACCCCACGGAACTCGCGGCCGCCGCCGTCCGCGCGAACATTCGCGCGTCAGTCGAACAATTGCGACACGGCTCCGAGCTGCTGGAAGGACGATTCGCGCGCGAAGGACTCCTGATCGTCGGGGCCGAGTATCACGTCGAGACCGGCGCGGTGGAATTCCTCGACACGCATTAATCCCCCCAAAATTGTCGGCGTCGGGGTACAGAGTGCATGGCGACCGCCGTCAGCACCCAGTTCGCCCGCTACGACTCGATCTGGTCGGCGAGCACCGAGCTCCCGACCTATCCGCGACTCGACCGCGATCTGGTGACCGATGTCGTGGTCGTCGGCGGCGGGATCGCGGGCATGTCGGTCGGCTATCACCTGGCGCGCGCCGGGCGCAGCGTCGTGGTGCTGGACGACGGGCCGTTCGGCGGCGGCATCACGAGCCGGACGACGGCGCACCTCACCTGCGCGATGGACAATACCTACGGGACCGTCGAGAGCCGCCGCGGCACGGAGAACGCGCGGCTCGCAGCCGAGAGTCATCGCGCGGCAATCGAGCGCATCGCGACGATCGCCGAAACCGAGCACATCGATTGCGATTTCGAGCGGCGGGATGGGTATCTGTTCCTCCCCCCGGGAGAGAAGATCGCGACGCTGGAGAGTGAGCTGGCCGCGGTGCAACGCGCCGGCGTGGCGGTCGAGCGGTTACCGCGCGTGCCGTTCGACTTCTTCGACACGGGGCCCTGCATCCATTATCCGGATCAGGCCCAGTTCCATCCGCTCAAGTACCTCGCCGGTCTCGCCGGGGCGATTGTTCGCGATCGCGGCCGCCTGTTCAACGGAACCCACGTGGACCGGATCGAAGGCGGGAAGCATCCGTGTGTCCACGCGGGCGTGCACACCGTCCGCGCGCATGCCGTCGTGGTTGCGACGAACGCGCCGGTGAACGACCGATTCCTCATGGTGACGAAATACGCGCCGTACACGACCTATGTGATCGGAGCGCGGATCCCGTCGAGCTCCGTCCCCCCAGGGCTGTACTGGGACATGGACGATCCGTACCACTATGTCCGCGTGCACACGATCGAGACGGGGGAAGAAGGACCGCACGACATCCTCATCGTCGGCGGTGAAGACCATAAGAGCGGCCAGGCCGACGATACCGAGCGGCGCCACGGGCGGCTCGAGCGCTGGGCTCGCAAGCGCTTCCCGATGATCGAAGGCGTGGAATTCCGCTGGGCGGGGCAGGTGCTCGAGTCGGTGGATGGACTCGCCTTTATCGGCCGCAATCCGGGACTCGAGGACAACGTGTACATCGCGACCGGCGACAGCGGCATGGGAATGACGCATGGGACGATCGCCGGGATGTTGATCAGCGATCTGATCGCCGGCCGCGAGAATCCGTGGCAATCACTCTACGATCCTTCGCGCAAGCCGCTGCGCGCTGCCGGCAAGTACCTCAAGGAAAACGCCAATGTCGCGCGGCAGTATCTCGACTGGGTGGTCCCGGGAGAGTCCATCACGCGCGACGACGTCGAGCCCGGTGACGGCGCGATCATTCGCGACGGCCTCAAGAAGGTCGCGGTCTACCGCGACGCGCGCGGGACGCTCCACGAGTTCTCCGCCGTCTGCCCGCATCTCGGCTGCATCGTGCAATGGAATCCGACCGAACGCACCTGGGATTGCCCGTGTCACGGCTCGCGGTTCGATAAGCGCGGCGAGGTGATCAACGGTCCGGCAAACAAGGATCTCCGCCGCCTCGATTGATCCCTGTAGCTTTGAGGCATGGCGCGATCCCCGTCCGGCGAATCGATCACGCGCACCATCGCGGGCCACGAGGTCACGATCTCGAACCCCGGCAAGGTGCTGTTTCCCAAACCGCAGTACACGAAGCTCGATCTCGTCGAGTACTACGTCGCGGTCGCGGACGGGGCGCTGCGCGGTGCCGGCGGGCGACCCAACATGCTGGTGCGGTTTCCCAACGGGGTCGGCGCCGAATCGTTCTATCAAAAACGTGCCCCCGAGTCCCGGCCGCCGTGGATCGAGGTCGTGACGCTCCGTTTCCCCTCAGGCCGCACGGCCGACGAAGTCGTCCCGCGCGATGCCGGCTCGCTCGCCTGGCTCGCCAATCTCGCCTGCCTCGAGCTGCATCCTCATCCGGTGCGCGCCGACGATCTCGATCACCCCGATGAGCTGCGCGTCGATCTCGATCCCGTGCCGGGCATCAAGTGGCCGCAGGTGCGCGAGGTCGCGAACATCGCGCGCGCGGCGCTGGCCGACGTCGGCCTGGTCGGCTGGCCGAAGACCTCAGGATCACGCGGCATGCACCTGTTCGTGCGCATCGAGCGGCGCTGGACCTTCGACGAGGTACGGCGCGCGGCGCTCGCTTTGGCGCGCGACGTGGAGCGTCGCGGCAACGGCCTCGCGACGAGCAAATGGTGGAAGGAAGAGCGTCAGGGCGTGTTCGTGGACTACAACCAGAACGCGAAAGACCGCACCGTGGCGTCCGCGTATTCGGTCCGGCCGGTGCCCGACGCACGCGTGTCGGCGCCGCTCGACTGGACCGAAGTGGACGACGCCGATCCGGCGGACTTCACACTCGGCACCATGCCGAAGCGCTTTGCGTCAGTGGGTGACCGTCACGCCGCCATCGATCAGAGCGCCGGATCGTTGGACGGGCTGCTCGAGCTCTCCGCGCGGCAGGAGCGGGAAGGGCAGGGCGACGCGCCCTGGCC
>DATDEZ010000130.1:0-5412 GCA_036522875.1 Gemmatimonadales bacterium
TGGCAAGTCGTCAAAGAAGGCCACGAGGTCAAGCTGTTCATCGAAGCGGCGAGCGAGCGCGAGATCGCGGACGGCTTCGTCCCCAAAACGGACGACTGGATCCGCGAAGTGCCGTGGGCGGACGTCGTCGTGTTCGACGACGTCTTGGGCCAGGGCGCCAAGGCGCACCAGCTCAGGCAGACCGGCAAGCTCGTCGTCGGCGGCTCACCGTACACCGACCAGCTCGAGGACGACCGCGCCTTCGGCCAGCAGGAGCTCAAGAAGGCCGGCGTCTCGATCATCCCGCAGGAAAACTTCCACTCGTTCGACGACGCGCTCGCGTTCGTGCGCGCCAACCCCAACCGCTACGTCATCAAGCCGAGCGGCGAGGCGCAGAACATCAAGCAGCTCTTGTTCGTGGGCGAGGACGAAGACGGCAAGGACGTCATCCAGGTGCTCGAGGACTACCAGCGCGCCTGGGCCGACCGCGTGAAAGCGTTCCAGCTGCAGCGCCGCATCGTCGGCGTCGAAGTCGCGGCCGGCGCGTTCTTCAACGGCAAAGAGTTCGTGCAGCCGGTCAACATCAACTTCGAGCACAAGAAGCTCTTCCCCGGCGACATCGGGCCCTCCACCGGCGAGATGGGCACCACCATGTTCTGGAGCGAGCCCACGCGGCTCTTCAACGCGACGCTCAAGAAGATGGAGCCGCGGCTGCGCGACGAGCACTACGTCGGCTACATCGACGTGAACTGCATGGTGAACTCGAACGGCATCTATCCGCTCGAGTTCACGTCACGCTTCGGCTACCCGACGATCAGCATCCAGCAGGAAGGGATGCTCACGCCGATCGGCGAATTCTTCTACCGGCTCGCCGAAGGCTCGATCTCGACGTTCAAAGCGCGCAGCGGCTTCCAGGTCGGCGTGCGGATCATGGTGCCGCCGTTCCCCTACACCGACCCCGAAACGTTCGCCAAGACGTCGAAGGACGCCGTCATCATCTTCAAGAAGCCGACGCGCGACGGCGTCCACATCGAGGACGTGAAGCAGTTCAACAACGAGTGGATCGTGACCGGCACGTCGGGCGTCGTGCTGATCGTCTGCGGCACCGGCACGACGATGCGCGCCGCGCAGAAGCAGGCCTACAACCGCATCGACAACATCATGATCCCGAACATGTATTACCGAAAGGACATTGGGGATCGATGGTTTGAGGATTTCGACCGGCTGCATACGTGGGGGTATTTGAGACCGTGAATCCAACAAAGGCGGCATAAGGCGGCACCAGGCGGCAATGGTTTTTCCGTTGCCGCCCTCTGCCGCCCGTTGCCGCCCTTGTTGTATCTCACCGATAGAAGAGCCGATACGCAGCGTTCGCATGCATCACGCCCTTGTCAATCAGCTCGGCCATATACCCGGGCATCGCGCCGATCTTCGGCTTCACCTTCTCGGCGCCGCTCGGCGCAGCCGTCACAGCCATGCCGCGATACTCGTCCGTTAGGCCGGCCTTGAGCGCCTCCAGAATCCACGGCTTCATCTCGACCGTGGCCTTCGTGACTTCGACGCCGCGGACCGCGCCCTTCGCATCGTAGCCGATCGCCAGCTCGATCGGGCCGTGCTGCGAGTCGATCCGCATGAACAGCAGCGCGCCGGTCGTCTGGTCGTCGTGCTTGCCGATAAAGAAGGTGACGACGCCGTCGGGCGGCTCCCAGCCCACCGCGTCGTGAATCTTCTTCGAGTCCGCGCTCGAGAGATGGAGCTCGCGCTCGACGAACTGGTCGGCGCCGGGGAGCAAATGCGCGACGGCGTCCTGGCGCTTCACCATGATGACCGTCGGCGTGATATGGAGCAGCGCGGCGGTCACCGCGCCGAAAATGAGTGCTTTCATGGATTGGTTTTCCTTCCCAGCCACATCTGCCACAGGGCAATTGCGGCCACGATGGTATACCCCAACGCCATAGCCCAGCCGCCCGCGAGCGTCACGAGCGAAAAGCCGGGCGAGACGAGCTTGGTGAGCCACATGCCGGCGAAATCGAGCCAGGGCGCGGCAAACAGCAGCGCGATGAGCGCGAGGCCCATGGCGCGCGAGAGCGAGAGGCCGAGCACGATGACCGACAACGCGGCGGCGATCACGGCGTACATCGGCATGTGCACGTGCGTGTCCTGCACCAGCAGATTGGTGTCGACGTGATGGGTTTCCTCGTCCATCTCTCCCATCGACACCGGCCGCTCGGTCACCACGGTCGATTCGGGCGGCATCTGCATCGTCATCGGCGCCTCGCCCGCCGTGCCGTAGGTCTCGCCCACCTTGTGGGGCGTGAAGCCGGCGTAGAGCCCGACCATCCACGCGCCGAAGATGTACGAGGTGCCGAGCGTGGCGAGCAGCAGCGTGACGAGCCAGCGGACGCGGAGATCGCTCTGTCGCAGATCGTAGAGCACGAGTGTGGCTCCTAGAACAGGTAGACGAGCTCGACCAACGCGGACACGTTGGACCGCACGAGACTGCCGTCCTTCTTTTCGAAGACCGGCTGATCGGAATGATCGAACCGCAGCGCCGGCCGGATCGAGAACGCGGGCAGCCGGAAGGTCGTGAACTCGACGTTGGAGAACACGCCTTCCTGCGCCTCGCGGTAGAAATACCACGGCGAGATCGTGACCGAGCGCAGCGTCTGCGCGGTGCCGGTGCGCGCGCCGTCGGGATCGCGCAGCACCTCGCCGCGGACCGTCAGCGCGCTCGCGCGACCGAAGCGCCAGCAGCCCTGCCCCACCACGCCCGTCCACCCGGCGCCCTGCTCGGAGCCGTGATGCGCCTCGCCCTGAACGATGAGCCGCGTGAGCGGCTGCCACGTGAAGTCGCCGGTGAGGAGCGTGCGCTGCGCGCCGTTGGTCGAATCCTCCTCCGGCCCGTAGAACACACCGCCCGCAACCGCGAGCCCGCCCGAGGGAAAGACCTGCACCTTGAAGCCGGCGGTCTTGCCGCTGTTGTTATCGACTTCCTGGTCCCATCCATTCGCGACGAGGCCGAGCACGCTGATCTTCGGATTGATGGTGTAGCGCGCCATCACGCCCGTGAACTTCACGGGCCGCGCGTTCTCGAATGTGAACGACGTCGTGGGAATCAGATTGAGCGGCTCGTCGTCGCGCTCGAACCCGACCGGCGCGTCGAACCGGCCGAACGACAGCGCGAGCTGCGAGAGCTTCGCCGGCGTCCAGTTGATGATCAGGTTGTCGATCTCGACCGACGTCTCCGTCGTCCCGCTGTCGGATTGCTCGAGATGCGTCGTGAGCTGGGCGAACAAGTAGAGCTGATCCGACCACGGCCGGAACAGGCTCAACCCGATCTTCGACGCGAGCAGACCGTTCTGCTCGGAGTTCTTGTCCCACACGCCCGACCCGACCGCGAAGCCGGAGACGGTGAGCGGAGTCTTATCCTCGAGATCCGCCTGTGCCGCGAGCTGCCGGCCCGCGAGCGCCAGCGCGCCGAGCGCGATGGCCGCTGTCCAAAGTCGCATGATGCCCCCGCACGAGGGTGAACAATGAGCTGCGATGTTGTGAGGCTACGAGGGGTCTACGAGAGGAGTGGCGGTGCCAGTGCGAAGGGGAGGAGGCGTTTGCGTGTGGGAATGACGCCCGGCGACGACAGATCGAGATCCACGACGAGCACCGGCGGCGGAGCCGCAACCCAGCTCGCCGCGAGATGCGGGACCGACGGGCTGACGCTCGCCGGGCAGCAGGCCTGCGCCGCGGTCGTATGCGCGGCCTTGTGATGCGCGGCGCCGTCCTGGTGGTGCGTGCAGCTCGGCTGCTCCGGGCTCGCCATCGCGAGTCCGAACACGAGCGCCAGGACGACCCGCAAGAATCGCATCGCGCTACGAGGTGGCGAGCGTCGGCCGCTTGTCGGTGGCCGAGACCTTCAGGCGAATCCACATGCCGGCGAGCCCGTGGCCGGGAACGCCGCAGAAGATCATGTACGACCCCGCCTTGCCGGCGACGAAGCGCACGGTGTCCGAGTCGCCGGAGGAAAGGCCCTGCATCAGCTTGACCGTCATGGCGCGCGGAAAGGCGGGCGGATCGACCGGTCCCGCCGGCATCGCCGACGCCGTATCCACGACCTCGGCCGAATGCGTCAGGTTCTGATCCTTGTTGGTGAAACGCAGCACGACGTTCCAGCCCACCGGCACGGTGAGCGTCAGCTTGCCTTCGTTGAACCCGTTGAAGTTGAGACCGCTGTTGAGTGCCGTCTGTCCCGCCGTCAGCGCGAACGTCGCCGTCTTCGCGGTGCTGTCGACGGTCAGCCAGTTACAGTCGACCTGCGAGCCCGGCGGGCAGACGGAAGCGGGAGCGGAAGCGCCCGCCTGGGCCGAACCGGCGGCGGCGAGCGCGATGACGCAGCTCGTGATCGAACCAAAGAGTTTATTCATGATGCTCCAAAGTACCTAGCGGCCGGCGCCGACCGAAAGGCCCACGTAGAAGTTGCGCCGCGGCGCGGGCTCGTAGTAGCGGTCGCGCGCGGCGTTGATCACGACCGAGCTCACGTACAAATGATTGAAGGCGTTGTTCACGCCGATGAACGGCGAGAAGCGACCGCCGCCCAGCTTTCCATCCCATCCCAGCCGGACGCCCGTCGCCCACCAGGGTGACGCGCGCACGCTCAGCGTGTCGCTCACGAAAAACCCCGACGAATACGTCTGCTGCACCTCGGCCCACGCGCCGCCCAGTCCGGCCGGCGAGATGTGGGTGATGAGCTGGAGCCAATGTTTCGGGATCCCTGGAATGGACCGGCCGTCCAGCACATGCGTCACGGCGCTGGCGCCGGTGTCGCTCGTGAAGCGGTAGTCGCGATAGCGGTAATCGGAATACGTCCAGGCGACGTCCACGCTGACGCCGGGCGCGAGCCGCGCCGCGCCGCTGAGCTCGACGCCGCGATGGCGCGCGGTTCCGGCGTTGCGATAGTAGAACCGCGGGGCGGCGATCTCATACGGAATGAGCTCGCCGCGGACGTTCGCCTGAAAGAGGGCGACGCTGTAGGACAGACGCTCGCCGAGCGTACCACGCGCGCCGACTTCGAAATTCACGGCCCTCTGCGGCCCGAGGCCGGTGTTGAAGCCGCCGGCGCCGGACGGCGAGTTCGCAAGCTCGGTAGTCGTGGGCGTCTCGAACGAGGAGCCGGCGTTCGCATACACGGTCGTGGCACTCCACGGGTTCAGCGCGATTCCGACCGTGCCCGACAGCGCGCGCATCAGGCGGTCGCCGGAATCATCCGGGTTGCTCGCTGTGATCAAATGATCTTTCACACCGAACTTCACCCAGTCGTAGCGCAGACCCGCCGTCAGCGTCGCCCGCGGCGACAGCTCGAACGCACTTTGCACGAACGGACCGATCTCCGTGACGTGCTCGAGCTGATCGAGCGTGCGCACCGTGTCGGGCTTCGCCGAG
>DATDEZ010000131.1:0-15898 GCA_036522875.1 Gemmatimonadales bacterium
CCACTCGTGCCCCGCGAGTCCCGTCGTGACGGGCTCTTCCAGCGGGGCCAAGAGTAGGAGCAAGGCTACGTCCAGCCAGAAGAGAAACCGTGCCCGTCGCATCGCCCGGCATTATACCCAACCCTGTAAACTTCGGTCATGCCCATCGCGTGGTCGCCGCCGGACCGGTATCTGACGCGCAGCCGGCTGCGCCGCTTCGCCGCGGCGCACGGGCATGAAGACTTCGGATCGCTCCATCGCTGGTCCGTGGAAGATCAAGACGGATTCTGGCGAGCCGTCGACCGAGACCTCGGACTCGTGTGGCGCACGCCGTATCGGCACGTGCTCGACGTTTCGCGCGGTCTTCCCTGGACGACGTGGTGGCTCGGCGGACGGATGAACTATGTCGAGTCCGCGCTCCGCCACGATTCCGCGCGCACCGCAATCATCTTCGAGGGCGAGGACGGAACGACAGAGCGCCTCAGCTACGGCGAGCTCGCCGCGCGCGTCCGTCGCTGCGCCGCCGGTTTGCGCGCGCTCGGCGTGAAGCCCGGCGATCGCGTCGGCATCTTTCTGCCGCTCACCCCCGAATGCGCGATCGCCACGCTCGCCGTGTCGGCGATCGGCGCTATCTACACGCCGATCTTTTCCGGCTATGCGAGCGACGCGATCGCGGGACGGCTCCGCGACGCGGAGGTGACGGTCCTCATCACCGCGGACGGATTTCGTCGCCGCGGTCAGCTAATTCCAATGAAAGAGACGGCTGACGCGGCGGTGGACGCGGCGCCGAGTGTCCGCGCCGTCATCGTCGTGCCGCGGCTTGGACGCGAGATCCGCCTGCGCGAGCGAGAAGTCACCTGGGACTACGTGATGACGGCCGGCACGGACGAGTCGTTCGCCGACACATCGCCGGAAGATCCGTACATGCTGATCTACACGTCCGGCACCACCGGAAAGCCGAAAGGCGCAGTGCACGTGCATGGCGGCTTCCCGGTCAAAGCGGCGCAGGACCTGGCGCACGTATTCGACCTGCAACGGGGCGACGTGCTCTGGTGGTTCACGGACATCGGCTGGATGATGGGACCCTGGCTCATCGCCGGCGGCCTGATCAATGGCGCCACGATTCTGCTGTACGACGGCGCTCCCGACTTTCCGGATGCCGGACGCGTGTGGTCGATCGTCGAGCGCCATCGCGTCACGCACCTCGGCATCTCACCGACCGCGATCCGCGGGCTCATGCGCTCGGGCGATGAGCCGGTCCAGCGGCACGACCGCTCGTCGCTCTTCGTCCTCGGCTCGACGGGCGAGCCCTGGAATCCGGAGCCGTGGTGGTGGTACTTCGGCGTCGTCGGCGAGAAACGGATTCCGCTGATCAACTATTCCGGCGGGACGGAATGCGCGGGCGGTATTCTCGGTTGCACCACGTGGACGCCGCTCGAGCCCACGGCGTTCGCCGGTCCGGTTCCGGGCATCGCCGCCGACGTCGTCGATGAGCGCGGCGCATCGCTGCGCGGTGCCGTGGGCGAGCTCGTCATCCGCAAACCCTGGCCCGGGATGACGCGCGGTTTCTGGCGCGATCCCGACAAGTACGTCGCCACATACTGGAGCCGCTTCCCGGGCGTCTGGGTCCACGGCGATTGGGCGCGCATCGACGACGCCGGCTTCTGGTTCATCGAAGGCCGCTCCGATGATACGCTCAAGGTGGCGGGCAAGCGCATCGGGCCCGCCGAGGTCGAGTCTGCCGCGACGGCGCACGCGGCCGTGCTCGAGGCGGCCGCGATCGGGGTGCCGCACGAGCTCAAGGGCGAAGCGATTGTGGTATTCGTGGTCCTGCGCAGCGGCTCGCGCGCGTCCGACGCGCTCGCGCGCGAAATCGCGGATGCGATTGCGGAGCGGCTCGGGCGGCCGCTGCGACCGGCGGCTGTGCGGTTCGTGACTGATCTGCCGAAGACCCGTAACGCCAAGATCCTGCGCCGCGTCATCCGCGGCGCGTATCTCGGCAAGACTGACCTGGGAGACTTGTCGTCGCTCGAAAATCCGGGCGCGGTGGAAAGGATTCGCGCGTTGCGCGCTACATCGCGACCTGAATCCCCGTCGTGAGGATCCGGTCGGACTTCTTGAAGCCCGGCTCCGGCTGGTTGTCGAACCGGACGAGGTAGGACACGCGCAGGCCGATCTTCTTCGACAGCGGCGCGATGAGCGCGGTCTCCGAGTTCAGCCGGTAATCATCGCCCGTCTTGAGATTCTGATCCCACACGAGCCCTTCGCTGATCGCCGCGGTCCCGCTCAACGTGTGGCGGAAGAATGCCGCGCTGCGCGTCGCCGCAAACGAGGCGCTCAGGCCGTCCGTGCCGCGTTCCTTCTGCTCGGTCAGCGCGCTTTCGACGCCGAGCGAGTCCTGCTTGGTGCGCACGACGGCGATACCGATGCCGGGGCCGCCGCTCCAGCGCGACGCGAGGCCCGCGAACGGGTCGCGCTGGAATTCCCCGCCGAGAAAGACGCCGATGCGCGCGCTGAGCGCGCGCTCGGCCCGCGCCGTGACGTCGTACGACTCGGCGGTACGGGTGCCGTTGGTTTTTCCGAACAGCGCCTTCCCCGCCTGCGTGAAGCCCCAGCCGTTCAAGCTCCAGGTCGCCTTTTCGCCGAGGTTGGCGCTCGTGAAGTCGGAGTTGCCCGACGCGTTCACGAAGCCGGCGTCCAGCGTCAGCGTTTTCTTGGGAGTGGTGGGAGCGGTTTGCGCGGCGAGTGATGAGCCGGCGAGCAGGGCGAGTGCGGCAAGGGTGAGTGGGCGCATGGTGCAATTACCATGCGCCCGCGCGAACGTTCCTTCAAGGTTTCGCGTTGAGCCACGCCGTGCCGACTGCGGTCGGCGTGCCCTCGACCCGGACCGTCGGCCGGTCGAACCCCGTCACCACGACGGTGGCGGTGTAAGGGCCGTCCGGTCGCTGGACGCTCACCCGCACCGTATCGCCCATTCGCACACTCTGCAACTTCGCGCGCAACGCCTGAGTGCTGTCGATTGCCATGCCATCGATCGAGACGAGGCGATCGCGACTATGCAGTCCCGCCCTGCCCCAGGAGCTACCCGGATTGGTGATGATCAGTCGAATGCCGCGCTCCCCGTCGGGGCGATACCCAAAGATCCGGAGGTCCCTGTCGGGCGCGCCGTTCAACATCGCTGGCCCCCACGTCACGCTCGTTTTGAGCCCGATCAAACCCAGGTAGCGGTCGAAGTCGATCGCCCCGGCCCCGCGGATGTGCGCGTCGAAGAACGGCGTGACGTCGCACCCACACTCGCGCTCGACCGCGCGCTCGATCGTCGGGCTATCGATTCGCTCCGTGGCGGCGTTCCGGTAGAGCAGCCGCATGACGTCGTCCAGTGACCGCTGCCCGCGGGTCGCGTCGCGAATCACGAGATCGAGCATCGTGCCGATGAGCTCACCCTGCAGGTGCGTGCTCGCCGCATAGTCTCCGAGCTCCCCGGGCTCGCTGTTGTACGACACGTCGCTGACCTGCTCGGCGGAGAAGCGCGCGTAAGCAGGATTGAAGAGATAGCTCGCGATGAGCCGCTGGAGGTGCATGAGCCGCGTCGTGTCACGCAGTACCATGCCGGCACGCCGCTGCAACAGATCGGCGTAATACATCGTGAAGCCTTCGCTGAACCAGAGGCATGATACCGGCGACTGCGTGTGGTAATCGATGTCGCGATACTCGGCCGGCCGCAGCGTCATCAAGTTCCAGGCGTGCACGAACTCGTGGGCAATTTCGGGCAGCGCGGCCTGCGGATCCGTGGCCAGATCGCGGCTGGGCGCGCCGAGCGTGACGGAGTTTTGGTGCTCGAGCGCGCCGTAGGCGCCGTCCTGCAGGAGGAACGTGTATTCGCGATACGGCGCGCCGCCGAAGAGCGCGATCGCTTGATGCACGACGGCCTGCACGCCTGCGACGAGCGCCGTGGTATCGAATGGCGCCGCGTCGGGCAGCGGCCAATAGACCACCCGGTGGCGAATGCCGCTCTCGATGAAGTGCCATTCCCGCAAATGACCGACCAGGATGGGCGACTCCATCAGCACAGCCGCGTTCGCCGCGCGAAAGCCGTGTCCTGCGCCGCCGGCCGGCTCGAGCTCGGTGGCGATCTGCCAGCTCACGGGGAGCACCAACGAAACCAGCACCGTGCTGTCCTCGGCGCCCAAGACGTACATGAAGGAATGCGGACCGCCAATCAGCCCGCCGCTCGGCGTGAGGAACGGCTTCCAGGCGGCGCGCGAGGGTCGTTCTGGCGCCGGCAGCGCGAGGCGATAATGCAGCGTCACCGTGCCGCGTGGCGCATCGACCTGCCAGACCGCGCTGTCCACCCGTTCCACCGTGGCGTTCGGCGGCTCGACCGTGACGTCACGGACGTAACGCCAATAGCGGTCGTCGTACTCGGGGTGCGCCGCCATCGCAAGGCGAATCGGTTCGCCGCGACTGCGCAGGTACATCGTGACGCTCCAGCCCGAGAGATCGGTGCTGTCGACGCGCAGGACGTATTGGATCGAGGGTTTGACGACTGGGTGTGCCGTGGCCGGTGCAACGGCAATCAGGATCGCGATGAGTGGATTCATGACAATCAGATTCCGGCGAATCCCGTTTGGTTTATTCCCGCGCCGGAAACGTTATACTGTGCCCGTGACACCGTCGGTCATCGCGCTCGTCCTCGCCAACGCCTTTCCGATCATCGGCGTGCTGTTCCTCGGCTGGACAGTTTTCCCGCTGCTCCTGCTGTATTGGCTCGAGAACGTCGTCGTGGGCGGCTTCACGGTGCTCAAGATGGCCTCGGCACACCCTGCCGATCCGATCTATTGGGCGGGCAAGCTGTTCATGATTCCGTTTTTCATCGTGCACTTTGGCGGTTTCACGTACGTACACGGCTCACTGTTGATTGCCTTCTTCGGCCCGAAAGGCATCAATAGCCACGCGTTCGACCTGCTCAGCATCGTACCGGCCGCGATCCGGGACAACCAGCTCCAGTGGGGCGTGCTGGGCCTGGTGGCGAGCCACGGCTTTTCGTTCTTCTGGAATTACGTGCGGAACGGCGAGTATCAGCGCGTCGCGCTCCAGCAGCTCATGGCCGCGCCGTACTCCCGGGTGATCGTCCTGCACCTGACCGTGCTGTTCGGCGGGTGGGTGGTGATGTTGTTGGGATCGCCGCTCGGCGCCCTGGTCATTCTGGTCGTCATCAAGACGCTCGTAGACGTCAAGGCGCACTCGGCGGAGCGCCGCCGTTTCGCCGCGGGCTTAACACCCGCGCCAGCCGCCACCGCCTCCGAGGTGTAGTACACGCATGCCGATCAACTTCAGTCATGACGTCGAGCAGGTGCTCGCGCAGGCCAAGTCGCAGAGCAAACCGGTTCTCCTGGATTTTTCCGCCGCGCCGATGTGAAGCGGCTGCGCTCGGCTGGACGCCGAGGTGTGGCCGGATGAGCGGGTGGTGCGATTCGTGAACGAGAGCTTCCTCCCTGCGCGCGTCCATGTCAAAGATCCCGACAACGCGTTCAAGCGCATCAGCGAGCGGTTCCAGGCGCCGTGGACGCCGACGATTCTCTTGCTCGACCCGAGCGGCGCCGAACAGCACCGGATCGAGGGATTTCTTCCGACGGAAGATTTTCTGCCGCAGCTGATGCTCGGCCGCGCGCGGATCGCGTTTCACGAGCAGCAGTGGGCGGACGCGGAGCGCCGCTATCGCCAGATCGTCGAGCAATTCCCCAACACCGATGCGGCGGCCGAGGCGCTGTATTGGGCGGGCGTCGCACCGTACAAAGCGACCGGCAATCCTCAATCATTGAAGGCGACCGGCGAGGCGTTCACCAAACGGTATCAGACCACGTCCTGGGCAAAGAAGGCTTCCGTCTGGCGGTGACGGCGAGTAGCTTCGCCGCCTCATGTCCCCTTTCCTCGCCGAGCTGCTCGGCACCATGCTGCTCATCATCCTCGGCGACGGCGTCGTCGCCAACGTGGTCCTGAGCGGCACCAAAGGTCAGAATTCCGGCTGGATCGTCATCACCACGGGCTGGGCCTTCGCGGTCACGGTCGCGGTGTACGCCGTCGGCACGTTCAGCGGCGCGCACATCAATCCCGCGGTCACGATCGGTCTCGCCGCGATCGGCAAGTTCGCGTGGTCCAAGGTGCCGCTCTACATCGCGGCGCAGATGATCGGCGCGATGCTCGGCGCCACGATCGTGTGGCTCGCGTACCTGCCCCACTGGCGCGTCACCGAGAGTCAGGCCAACAAGCTCGGCGTGTTCTGCACCGGTCCGGCGATCCGCAGCACGATTCCCAATCTCATCACCGAGATCATCGGCACCGCCGTTCTCGTGCTCGGGGTGCTCGCGATCCTGACGCCGAAGAATCTCAACCCCGCCTACAGCTGGGACGTCGGATTCGGCCCCGCGCTCGTCGGCATCATCGTCTGGGCGATCGGGCTCTCGCTCGGCGGACCGACCGGCTACGCCATCAATCCCGCGCGCGACCTCGGCCCTCGTCTCGCGCATGCGCTGCTGCCGATTCCGGGAAAGGGACCGTCCGACTGGCGCTACGCCTGGATTCCGGTGCTCGGCCCCATCATCGGGGGAATCATCGCCGCCTTCCTCTATAAGGCCTGGTGGCCGGCGTGAAGCACATCCTCGCACTCGATCAAGGCACGACCAGCTCCCGCGCGATCGTGTTCGATCACGCGGGCAGCGTGGTCAGCGTCGCGCAGCAGGAATTCCGCCAGATCTTCCCGCAGCCCGGCTGGGTGGAGCACAACGCCAACGAGATCTGGGCCACACAGCTGCACACGGCGAAAGAAGCGCTCGCGAAGGCGAATCTCGGCGCGGGCGACATCGCGGCGATCGGCATCACGAACCAGCGCGAGACGACCGTCGTGTGGGACAGGGACACCGGCGAGCCGATCCACAACGCGATCGTCTGGCAGGATCGGCGCACGGCGGCGAACTGCGATCGACTGAAGGCGCGCGGCCTCGCCGGAGTCATCAAGCGCAAGACCGGCCTGGTGATCGACGCGTACTTCTCGGGGACCAAGCTCGCCTGGCTGCTCAAGAACGTCCGCAAACACGGTCGCCTCGCGTTCGGCACGATCGATACCTGGCTGCTGTGGCAGCTCACGGGCGGGCGCGTGCACGCGACCGATCCGAGCAACGCGTCGCGGACGATGCTGTTCAATCTCAAGACCGGTGATTGGGACGACGAGCTGCTGAAGATCCTCGGCGTGCCGCGGGCGGTGCTCCCCGAAGTGCGGTCGTCGAGCGAGATCTACGGGGAGACCACGCTGTTCGGCGGCACGCTGCCCATCGCGGGGATTGCCGGGGACCAGCAGGCCGCCCTGTTCGGTCAGGCGTGCACGCAGCCGGGGATGGTGAAGAACACGTACGGCACGGGCTGCTTCATGCTGATGAATACCGGCACGAAGCCGGTGCCGTCGAAGAATAATCTGCTCACGACCGTCGCCTGGCGCGTCGGTGACCGCACCGAGTACGCGCTCGAGGGCTCGATCTTCATCGCGGGCGCCGTCGTGCAGTGGCTGCGCGACGGGCTGGGCATCATCAAGTCTTCATCGGAAGTCGAGGCGCTCGCGGCACAGGTGACCGACCCCGAAGGCGTGTACCTCGTGCCGGCGTTCGCCGGACTCGGCGCGCCGCATTGGGACCAGTATGCGCGCGGCCTGGTCGCCGGCGTCACCCGCGGCACGACGGCCGCGCACATCGCCCGCGCCGCGCTCGAGGGCATCGCGTTCCAGGTCGCCGACGTCCTGCGCGCCATGCAGGCGGACGCGAAGATCAAGCTCAAAGAGCTCCGCGTCGACGGCGGCGCGTCCGCGAACAATCTCCTGATGCAGTTCCAGTCCAACCTGCTCGGGGTCCCCGTCGTGCGGCCCAAGGTCACCGAGACGACGGCGCTCGGCGCCGCCTATCTCGCCGGCCTCGCCGTCGGATTCTGGAAAGACCAGAAGCAGATCGCCGCGCAATGGCAGGTGGACCGGCGCTTCACGCCCGCCATGAAGTCGGCCGACCGGCAGAAGCTCGAGCGCGGCTGGCAGAAGGCGCTCGCGCGCGCCAAAGCGTGGGAGGACGTGTAATGGAAGTCATCATTCAACGAGACTACAAGAGCCTGAGCCGAGTAGCGGCCGAAGTCATCGTGGAGGTGCTGAACGCGAAGCCCAACGCCGTGCTCGGCATGGCGACCGGCTCGACGCCGCTCGGCCTCTACCAGGAGCTCGTGCGGCTGCACAAGGAGCGGCAGCTCGATTTCTCGCGCGCGACGACGTTCAATCTCGACGAGTACGTTGGATTGAACGTGAATCATCCGCAGAGCTATCACTACTTCATGCACGAGCACTTTTTCCGGCACGTCAACATCCAGCCGCAGAACATCAACATCCCGTCCGGCACGACCAGCAACTATCCCGCGTTTTGCCAGTGGTACGAGCGCCGCATCGCCGAGTGCGGCGGGATCGACGTCCAGATCCTCGGCATCGGCACCGACGGGCACATCGGATTCAACGAGCCCACCAGCTCGCTGTCGTCGCGCACGCGCCTCAAAACGCTGTCGGAGCAGACGATCAACGACAACGCGCGCTTCTTCGAGCGGCGCGAGGACGTGCCCGTCTACGCGATCACGATGGGCGTCGGCACGATTCTCGAGGCGCGCAAGCTCATCCTGATCGCGAGCGGGAAATCGAAGGCGAAAGCGATCGCGCAGGCAGTCGAGGGTCCGGTCACGAGCATGGTGACCGCCAGCGCCATCCAGATGCATCGTGACGCGATCGTGGTCGTGGACGACGACGCCGCGTCAGGCCTCACGATGCGCGACTACTACGACTTCATTTACGCCGCGAAGCCGGCGGCACCAAAATCATGATGCACGCACTCCTCGTGCTCCTGGCGCTGCAGGCCCCCGTGATTCAGCAGGACGGCCTGCGCTTCCGCGATCTCAACAAGAACGGCGTGCTCGATCCGTACGAGGACTGGCGCCTCTCGCCCGAACAGCGGGCGCGCGATCTGGTTGCGCGCATGACGCTCGAAGAGAAGGCCGGCGCGATGATGCACGGCACCGCGCGCTCCGGCGGGCCGACGGGCGGCGTGGGGTTCGGCGGCCAGTACGACACCGTCAGAAATCGCGCGCTCATCGACAGCGTGAAGATCGTGAACCTGATCACCCGCTTGAACGGCGATCCCGCCACGATCGCCACGCAGAACAACGTGCTCCAGGCTCTCGCCGAGCGCACGCGCCTCGGCATTCCGCTGACCATCAGCACCGATCCGCGCAATCACTTTCAGTACACGCCCGGGACCAGTACCCAGGGCACGCGCTTCTCGCAGTGGCCTGAGGCGCTCGGTTTCGCGGCAATCGGGGACACCGCCCTCACCCGCAAGTTCGCCGACATCGCGCGACAGGAGTATCGCGCGGTCGGGATACACATGGCGCTCTCGCCGCAGGCCGACCTCGCCACCGAGCCGCGCTGGCCGCGGGTCTCCGGCACGTTCGGCGAAGACGCCGAGCTCGCCGGCCGGATGGTGGGCGCCTACGTCGCCGGATTTCAGCACGGCGCGAACGGGGTGGACTCGAACGGCGTCGTCACCGTCGTGAAGCATTGGGTCGGGTACGGCGCGGCGAAGGATGGTTGGGACAGCCATCTCTACTACGGCCGCTTCGCGACGTTCCCGGGCAACAATTTCTTTTATCACGTCCGCGCGTTCATTCCCGCCTTCACCGCGCACACCGGCGGCGTGATGCCGACCTACTCGATCCTCGAAGGCGCGACCTGGGACGGCAAACCGATCGAGCAGGTGGGGGCGGGATACAATCACCAGCTGCTCACCGACATGCTGCGTGGGCATTACGGCTTTCAGGGCGTGATCCTCACGGACTGGGCGATCACCAATGACTGCACCGAGCGCTGCAAGAACGGCGCGCCTGCCGGTGAGCGTCCCAGCTTTGCCGACGTCGGCATGCCGTGGGGGGTCGAGGACCTGCCGATGCGCGCGCGCTTCGTGAAAGCGGTCCAGGCCGGCGTCGATGAGTTCGGCGGCACTGAACGCGCGGACCTGCTCATCGAGGCCGTACACGCGGGGGAATTGACCGAGTCGCGACTCGACAGCTCCGTCGTGCGGATTCTCACGCAGAAGTTCGCGCAAGGCTTGTTCGAGCATCCCTATGTAGATGTCGACGCCGCCGGCCGCGTCGTCGGCAACCAGGTGTTCCAGGCGGCCGCGCTGGACGCGCAGCGCCGAGCGCTCGTGCTGCTCGAGAACAAGGGCGGCATCCTGCCGCTCAAGGGGCGCGCCGGCCGCCCGCTCCGTGTCTACCTGCACAACGTTGCGGCCGAGGTCGCGACGCGCGAAGGCTGGACCGTCGTGACCGATCCGAAGCAGGCCGACGTCGCCATCGTGCGGCTGGTCGCGCCGTTCGAGCATCCGCACCCCGGCTACATCTTCGCGACGTTCTTCCACGAAGGCAGCCTGGCGTTCAAGGACGGGGATCCCGATTACGAGGCGTTCAAGCAGGCCAGTGCGGTCGTGCCGACGATCGCGACCGTGTATCTCGACCGTCCCGCGATTCTCACACCCATCCGCGACCGGGCGCGCGCGCTCATCGCGAACTTCGGCGTGAGCGATCAGGCGCTGATCGACGTGCTGACGGGCCGGGCGAAACCCGAGGGCAAACTGCCGTTCGAGCTCCCGTCCTCGATGGCGGCGGTGGAAGCGCAGCGTTCCGATTTGCCACACGACAGCCAGCGGCCACTCTATTCGTTCGGATTCGGTAAGAAGCTCTGATCGGGCTTAACGCCTGAAACAACCTTTTCCGGGGGTTCGTCTGTCCAAGCTGTAAACCACCCCGGAAAAGACATGTTCTTATTGCCGCTCCTTGCAGCCGTCACGTTGGGTGCACAATCCGCCGATGGTCCGTCTCCCGGGCGTCGCTCCGATCCGCCGCGTCCAGAGCCCAAGAGCGTGACCGCGACCCGGGCGGCGCAGCAGCCCGTCATCGACGGCAAAGACGACGACGCCGTCTGGCGCGACGCGACGCCGATCCGCGAGTTCCAGGAGTGGCGGCCGAGCGAGGGGGGCGAGCCGAAGCTGCCGACCGAGGCGAAGATCGCCTATGACGCGGCGAATCTCTACGTCTTCGTCCGCGCCTTCGATCCCCATCCCGACAGCATCATCACGATCCTCGCGCGCCGCGATTACTTCACGCCGTCCGACATGGTCTGGCTGTTCCTCGATTCGTACCACGATCGTCGCAACGGCTTCGAGTTCGGGGTGAATCCGTCGGGCGTGAAGCTGGATGCGCAGATTTTCAACGACGGCAACGAGGACTTCGCGTGGGACGCGGTGTGGGACGTCGCGACGCGCATCGACTCGCTCGGCTGGGCCGCGGAGTTTCGGATTCCGCTGTCGCAGCTGCCCTACGGCCGCCAGAAGAGCCACACGTTCGGCTTCACGGTCGACCGCGACATCTATCGGTACTCGCAGCGCGTGAGCTGGCCGCTGTTCCGGCAGTCGCAGGCGGGGTTCGTCTCCCAGTTCGGCGAGATCACCGGGCTCGACAATCTCGAGGCGCCGCGCCGGCTCGAGGCCGCGCCGTATTTCGTCACCAAGAACGTGTCGCAGCTCAGCGCGAGTGGGATGGGTCGCTCGCAGGACGTAACGGTGGGTGGCGACCTCAAGTATCTCGTCGCGTCCAATCTCAAGCTCGACGCCACGATCAATCCCGATTTCGGTCAGGTCGAAGCGGATCCGGGCGTGCTCAACCTCACGGCCTTCGAGACGTTCTTTCAGGAGCGGCGGCCCTTCTTCGTGCAGGGCGCCGGGCAGTTCCAATTCAACGTGAACTGCACCGCCGTGAACGACTGCAGCACGGGCGAAGGGCTCGTCTATTCACGCCGCATCGGCCGCGCGCCCGAGCTGGCCGGCCTGTACGGCGACAACACGTCGGCCACGACGATCCTCGGCGCCGCCAAGCTCACGGGCCGGCTGCCGAGCGGCCTGACGATCGGCGCGCTCGACGCCGTGACGTCGCACGAAACGGCCGCGGGGAACGTCACGATCGAGCCGATGACGAACTACGGCGTGTTGCGGCTGCGTCAGGACCTGCGCAAGGGTGAATCGAGTGTCGGCTTCATCGTCACGGGTGTGAATCGCAACAACGATTCCTGGAGCTCGCCGTACCTGCACAGCAGCGCCTACGTCGCGGCGGCGGACTTCCGCCATCGCTTCCCCGGCGGCCGCTACGAGCTGTCGGGCAACGTGGACCTGAGCCGCGTGGCGGGCAGCGCGCAATCGATTGCCGCGACGCAAACCGAGGCCACGCATTACTACCAGCGACCCGACGCGATGCGGTTCGACTCGACCCGTACGACGCTCGCCGGCGACGACGAGGCGCTCCAGTTCGGCAAAGTGGGCGGCAATCACCTGCTCTTCCAGACGAACGTCGAGCGGCGCTCACCCGGCTTCGAGATCAACGATCTCGGATATCTGCAGCGCGCCGACCAGCTGGCGTGGAGCACCTGGGCGGGATTCTTCGATCGCCACACCCGCAAGTTCTACAATCGCTTCCAGTGGAATTTCAACTGGTGGCAGTACTGGACGACCGACGGGCTGCCCGAGGAGCGGGCGTTCAATACGAACACCCATACCACGTTCCGCAACACCTGGTCGCTGCATTTCGGCGGCACGGTGGGCCAGCTTGGCTCGACCTACTGCTATGACTGCTCGCGCGGCGGGCCCGCGGTGCGCCAGGACTCGTATTTCGCGCCCTGGCTCGGCATCAACGGCGACGACCGCAAGCCGATCGTGCCCTACATCTGGTTCAACTGGTTCCGGGGTGAGGGCGGCCGCTCGCGCAACTTCAACTTCGGGCCCGAGGTCGATTTCAAGATCGCGCAGCGGGTGACGGCGGCGCTGTCGCCGAGCTACACGCGCCGCACGAACGACGCACAGCCGCTGGGTCCGAATACCGTGAGCGGCGTGACACACTATTTGTTCGGTCACCTCGAGCAGAAGCAGTACGCGATGACGGCGCGGCTGACTTATCCCTTCAGCGCGAACATGACGCTGCAGGTCTACGCGCAGCCGTTCATTTCGAAGGGCACGTTCAGCAACGTCCGGGAGCTGTCGGCGAATCCGCGGGCGGCCGACTATACCAGCCGCTATCAGCCCTACGCCGATACGTCGTACACGAACAACGTCGGCGGCTTCAACTTCAAGCAGTTCCGCTCGAACGTCGTGTTCCGGTGGGAATATCGTCCGGGGTCGGCGCTGTTCGTGGTCTGGAGCCAGGGACGGCAGAACTCCGCCGGTCTCGAAGGAACGCGCAGCGTGGGCGGCGATCTGAATGACCTGTTCAATCTCTCGCCGGACAACACGTTCCTCGTCAAGCTCTCGTACTGGATCAACCGGTAGACGAAATTCCGGCGCCGCGCGGCCGTCGCTGCCGCGCGGCGCCGACGTCGTTGAGGAGAACACCTGGTCTTGCGGACCTGGGGAAGCGACGGTACTGTCTCGCCATCCACTAACCCAGATCCGTGCATATGTGTAAACGCCAGCCACTCGCGTTGTTTGTCGTCGTCGCGCTGCTTTTCCTCGCCTCACCGCTAACCGCCCAGCAACGAACCATCACCGGCCGCGTCACCAGCGAACAGGGCACGCCGCTGTCCGCCGTTTCGGTCGTCGTGAAAGGCACCGGGACCAAGGTGTCCACCAACAACGAGGGCCGCTACAGTGTCGCCGCCGAAACCGGGCAAGTCCTGCAGTTCCGGTTGATCGGCTCGGGCCTCGTGGAGCGGACCGTCGGCAGCGAAGATGTCATCGACGTCCAGCTGAAACGCGTCGCCATGGACCTCGACGCCGTCATCGTGACCGCAATGGGCGAGACCGCGTCGCGGCGTCCGTTCGGCGCGTCGCAGCAGTCCCTGGATGGTGACCCGATCGCGCAGACGCAGCGCCCCAATTTCGCCAACGCCTTGGCGGGCCGCATCGCCGGGCTGGACGTCACGTCCACGTCGGGCGTGCCGGGCGCATCGTCGTCCATCGTGATCCGCGGCGTCGGCTCGATCTCGAGCAGTAACCAGCCGCTCATCATCGTCGACGGCTTGCCGATGGACAATCGCACGCTCAACACCGGCGTGCTCGCCTCGGACCGGAGCTCGAACACCGCATTCAGCAATCGCACCGTCGACTTCAGCAATCGCGCGTCCGATCTCAATCCCGAAGACATCGAAACGTTGACCGTGCTGAAGGGCCCGGAAGCCGCCGCGCTCTACGGCATCGACGCCGCGAACGGGGCCATCGTGATCCGCACCAAACGCGGCCGCTCGGGCGGCGGGATTCAGTATTCGAGCACCATGCGGGCCGAGCGCACGGGGGCGAACTATCAGCTCCAGCGCGTCTACGGGCCAACCAGTCTCAGCGGCGGGGTGCTCGGCTCGTTCCAGTACTTTGGGGCGCCGTACGCCGCCGGGACGCAGTTCTACGACAACGTCAACGGCTTCCTGCGCACCGGCTTCTCCCAGAAGCACAGCCTCGCCTTCAGCGGCGCCACGCCGGACAACGCGATCAATTACCGGCTCGCGACGACGCTCGAGAAGGAAAACGGCGTCGTGCCCAGCTCGCAGTACGACCGGCTGAACGTCACGGGCGCGACGCAGGCGCGGATCAACAACGTGGTGTCCACCGACCTGTCGATGACGTACACCTACGTGACGAACGACCAGGTCTACAAGGGCGCGTGCGGCACCATCGGCACGTGCTCGTCGCTCGGAACGCTGATCGACCTGATGGTCTGGCCGCAAACCGACAACGCCAAAGACTACCTCACGCGCTCGGGCCTGCGCCGCCGGCTGACGGGTTTGTCCGCGGCCGACGAGCCGGACAACCCCTATTACAACGTGGCGCGTAACCCCATCACGGCGAAGACGAACCGGCTGATCACGAATGTCGGCGTGACCATCTCGCCGTTCTCGTGGGGCAACATCAAGACCACGCTCGGCTCCGACAACTACACGAACCAGAACCAGCTCGTGCGTGACCCGCAGAGCTCGATCGGCGCGGCGACGGGCGGCCTGCTCGACCAGGCGGACGCCATCACGCGGAACCTCACCGCGCTGACGATTTTGAATGTCTACCCGCGCACGATCACGCCGAGTCTCTCGATCAGCGGACTCGTGGGCAACCAGATCAGCGACTTCAAGACGACGACCGACGCCGCCGAGGGCATCGGGTTTCTCGATCCGAACTTCGTGTCGATGAACAACACGACGACCCGGAATCCGCTGACGACGACCGAGCAGCGCCGGCTCGTCGGGTTCTTCGGTCAGGCCGTGTTGAACTACAAGGACTTCTGGTACGTGACGGTGACGGGCCGGAACGACCGGACGTCGACCATTCCGCGGCCGCGCAACTCGTTCTTTTATCCCTCGATTTCGTCGAGCTTCATCTTCTCCGACGCGTTTCCGAGCGTGAAGCGCTTTGTCACCGGCAAGATGCGCATCGCGTACGCGGCCGTCGGCAAGGACGCGCGGCCCTACGCGTACCGCCCCGCCCTGCAGTACAAGACGACGTCGTACGGCGGCTACGGCTACGATTTCTGGGGTCCGAATCTCGCGCTCAAGCCGGAGTACAAGCGCTCCGTGGAAGGCGGCGTCGAGCTGTCGTTCCTGGACGGCCGGCTCGCGCTCGATGCGACCGCCTATCGCGCGACGACGACAGACCAGATCGTCAACGACATTCGCGGCAGCTACGGGACGGGATTCATCCTCTTCAACCTGAACGGCGCGGCGACGCGGAGCCGCGGCCTCGAGCTCGCGGTGGCCGGCACGCCGATCCGGCGGCCCGATGTCTCGTGGGACGTCACGCTGAATTGGAACAGCTCCGGCAGCATCGTC
>DATDEZ010000132.1:0-13132 GCA_036522875.1 Gemmatimonadales bacterium
CACCTGCCCGTAATACTGCGTCCACCCCTCGGCCACCCACAGCGACGGCTGATACTGCTCGCGCGTGTAATCGAAGGGGCCGAGCGCGGCGGGACGCACGCGCTTCACGTTCCAGACGTGGAAGTATTCGTGCGCGGCGGAGGAAATCCCGGACAACACCTGCGCGGTGTCCACCCACGGCCGGCGATTCTGAATCTGCGTCGAATACAGATGCTCCATCCCGTCGCCGCCGGGGAAGCCGATGTTGAACAGAAACGTGTAGCGCTCGAGCGGGGGCGCGCCGAACACCGTGTTCTCATAGCGCACGATGCGCTCGACGTCACGCACGAACCGCTCGTGCGCTCCCGCGGGCGGCTGCCCGTTGTAATGAATCATCACGCGGTAGTTGCGAGTGTCGACGACGAACGAATCCATCGAAAAGGCGCCGGCGGGCGCGACCTCTGTGGGCGTGTCGATCAGCAGGTCGTAGTTCGGAAACTCGAAATGCGTCTGGTTCGGGGCCGTGACGGCACCGTTCATGATGCTCCAACCGTCCGGTGGCGCCACATCGAGCGTCACCGGGTCTTGCTTGTGGCCGTCCACATACATGAAGAGTGACGCGCCGTTCCAGTTCGCGTGCGACGAATCGAGCACCGAGAACGTGCCCGACATGGGCGAGTTCGCGAAGACGCGGTAGGACACGCGCATCGTCCGGCTGGTCCGCGGCGTGACGCGCCACAGCGAGCCGTTCACACGGGTGTACGGCAACGCGGTGCCGGCGGAATCGGTGATGGCCAGCTGCTGCACATTCTTCGCGAAGTCCATCCGCCCGTACCGTCCGGGCGACCAGACGGGCAGTTGCAAGTCAACCGGCGTGCCGCGCAGCCCGCCGACCGTCAGCGTAATCGCGTAGAGATGCGACTTCACGTCGGGCATGGCGATCGTGTAGGCAATGTGATAGGGGCGGGTGGGGCGGGCGGCAGGATGCTGGAAGATGGCGACGGCGGATGTGAGCAGCAGACGAAGCAGCACTCGATGCCTCCGATGTCAGATCAGGTGGATGCCTTCCGTGCGATAGCGCTGGTGCAGCCGCTTGATGAACTCGTGCTGAATGAGATGCTGGTCCACAATCTCGCGTCCCCGCAGCACGACCGTAAGCGCGACGCCGGGCTTCGCAAAGCCGTTGAACCGCACGAACGGCTCGAAGCCATCGATGCCGCCCGCCACTTGTTGCATTACGGCACGGGCTACGTCGAGCGAGACCTTCTCGACCTGCGCGAGGTCGCTGTCGTTCGCGACCGTGAGCGGCACGAGCACCGCGGTCTCCATCGCCGGCAGGTAATAGTTGGTCAGCGTCGTGGTAGCGAGCTTCGCGTTCGGCACGATCGTGAGATTGTCGGACAGCTGCCGGATCGTCGTGTAGCGCCACGTGACGTCCTGAATGTAGCCCTCCTCGCCGCTCGCGAGCTGCACGTAGTCGCCCGGCCGCACTTGGCGCGAGGAGAGGATGTGAATTCCGGCGAAGAAATTGGCGAGCGTATCCTGGAGCGCGAGGCCGATCGCGAGGCCGCCGATCCCCAGCGCCGTGAGCGCCGGCGTGACGGAGACGCCGAACGTCTGCAGGATGATCAACACGCCGAGCATCAGGACGACGACGCGCGCGACGTTGACGAGCAGCGTCGCGGAGCCGAGCGTGCCGCGGAGCGGGCGAGAGAGATGCGCGACGATCGCGCCGGTCAATCGCGCGACCGACCAGCTGATCGACAGCACGATGAGCACGAACAGCGTGTGGCGAACGCCGAGCGCGAGCCGGCCTTCGATGTCGAGGACTTCGAGCGCGAGGAAGAGGCCGGCGGCGGCGCACCACAGCACGGTGGGTCCGCGCAGCACGGCATACAGCAGATCGCCGAACCAGGGGCGGTGTTTGCGGCCCCCGGGGAACATCAGGTACTGCAGAACGAGGCCGATGATGCCGCCGCCGACCGCGAAGGCGGCCGGCGGCAGCACGGCCTTTACGACCTCAGGCTCGAGCATAAGAGGAAGCGCCCACGTGCGCTCCCTCGGCGAACTCCTCGATCATCTTGCGGTTGAACGCCGGGATGTCGTCCGGTTTGCGGCTCGTCACGAGCCCATGATGCACGACGACGGCTTCATCGACCCAGTTCGCGCCGGCGTTGATCAGGTCGGTCTTCAGCGTCGGCCACGATGTCACCGTGCGCGCGCGCACCGCCTTCGCTTCGATCAAGAGCCACGGCGCGTGACAGATCACCGCCATCGGCTTGCCCTGATCGACGAAGTGCCGCACGAACTCCACGGCCTTCGGCTCGACGCGAATCTTGTCGGCGTTGATCACGCCGCCCGGTAACAGCAGGGCGTCGAAGTCGTCGGGCTGAACTTCGGAGAGCAGGGCGTCGACCTCGAGCGGTTCGCCCCAGTGATCGTGCTCCCATGCCTTGATCGTGTCGCCCTTCGGCGCGATCAGCGTGGTGTGCGCGCCGGCGTCATCGAGCGCGCGCCGCGGCTCGGTCAGCTCGATCCGCTCGACACCCTCGGTGGCGAGAATTGCGACTCTGCAGTGCTTCAGTTTGTCGGACATGTCGTTCTCCATTGGCAATCGACATGCCGACGTACCCCCGCGGCGCGCGGGAGGGTCCTCGCGTTTCAGGCTGCAGGCTTAACTCAGTGCGTTTGGACTTCGATGACGCCGCCGCCGTGGTCGAGCCCATAGCGGATCGTTGCGTCGGGACCGCTCAAGTGGCGCATCGCCACGACGTCGGCGGCCGGAATGTCGTGCAGTCGCGAGACGTCGCCCCACTTGATGTTGTTGACGTACACCCAGAGCGTCCCGGCGTCCGAGCTCTGATCGAACGTGATCGGGCCGCGCGAATTGAACCAGGCGGGGCGGAAATGCTGCACGAGCTGATAGGCGTCGGTCTCCGCCGAGCCGCTGAACTCCTCGCGCTCGAGCACGTCGTTGTTGCGGCCGCGCGACCGCGACCGCTTGGGCTTGGGTTGCACGCTCGTCGACTCGGCGGCCGGTGCGGGAGCGGGCGGCGGCGCGACAACCACGGCGGGCTGCGCCGAGTCAACCACCGGGACCGCCGGTGGCGCCGGGGGCGGCGCCGCCGCGACGATCGCGGGTGCGGCGGGCGTGACGGCATCGGCGGGCGCATCGGCGCGAAAGACGACCGCCCCATTGCTGGCTTTGATCTCGAAAGCGTGGGCGCCCAATTCCCGATACGCATAGACGACGGGCGGCCCGCGCTGGCCGGTCGGCGTCACGCTTTCCTTGACGAACGGCGTGCGCAGCGCCCAGTCGCGGACGACCCAGGCGCCGGTCGGCAATCGCAAGAACTGAATGCGACCGCCCGCCTGCGGCGCGTCGATACCTTGTGGCAGCCGCGTGTACTTGAACTCCAGAAACCGGAGCTCGGCGTTGAACCGGTCGATCCACAGCGTTCCGGTGACATCGGGACGCTTGCCTCCGCGCGCCGGAGAGAAGCCGAGTCCCACCAACCCTTCGGTGGTGCCCCTGCCGATCTTCGTCTCGAAGCAGTGCGTGTGGAGGAACTCGTCGGACAGCAGGGCGTCGGCGTCCGGGGCCTGATAGACCCAGTTGTCTCCCGGGATGACCCAGCCCATGGCCAGCGACTCCGGCTTTGCGCGGTACTCGACTTGCTGGTGCCATGAGGAGTCAGGCCCGAGCGGTTTTCCGCCGGGCGTGAGATCGCGCTCGAAGTGGATGAAGTCGTAGTGGTAGGTCGGGGAGCGAGACGACGATGCCACGGCCGACAACGCCGCGCGGACTTCTTCCCAGAGCTCCGCCGTCGATGCGCCCGCCTCTACGTCGCATTGGCGGTCGCCGGCGACGACGACTTCCTCCAAGGCGATGGGAATCGCTTCGATCGCGATGTTGTACGTCTTGGAATCCGTGGCGCTCAGCGTCAATGCGGGCGACACCAGCGGACGGAAGCCGATGCGCTTGGCGCGGATCCGGTAGCTTCCGGCGGCGGGTGCCGTCAGGACGTACTGGCCCGTTTGGTCGCTCACGGCGTGCGCGCGCTCGGTGCCGCGCTCGTCGATCAGTGTCACGAGCGTCGCGGGCAGGGGGACCCGGCTCACGCTGTCCACGAGCGAGCCGCGGACGGTCTGCGCGACCGCGGACTGCGCCGCGAGCGCGGCGACGAGCACCAGCATCGTGGCGAAGCGCGGCATCATGGCTCCTGTTCCCACCAGCGGAACCGCTGCGGCTCCAGCTTGGCGAGCCGGTACAGGTTCCGGCCAAACCGTCCGACGAACAACACGACCATCCCCGCGAGCAGAATGCCGAGCGTCCAGTTGGCCGCGAGCTCGACCGGGAAGGGAATGAAGGCGAGCAACGTGTTCAGCAATATCAGCAGCAGCCGCACCTCCGTCGGGCCGATCCGGCCGTAGGAGATCTTGAAGACGCCGAACACGGTCGACTCGAGATATACGTTGATCGACATGGCGAGATACACGATGACGACGCCCAGCGCGAGGCCGAGATAGACGTAGGGCGAAAGTCCCAATCCGAGGCCGATGATCGCCGTCGAGTACGCGTCCACGACGTGGTCCAGGTAGTAGCCGTACTTGGGCCGCTGGGTCCCGCGCACGCGCGCGAGTGTGCCGTCGAGACTGTCGCCGAGCCAGTTGACGACCAGCATCAGGCTGGCGACCCACAGCCAGTTGTGACCGTAATTCGTGAGCGCATACGCGACGCCGGTGCCGGTCGCGCCCAACACGCCCAGTACCGTGAGATGGTTGGAGCGGATGGACCGCGGCACGCGCGCCGCCAGCCAGGTCAGCGCCGGCCGCTCGACGCCCGCGAGCAGAAACGTCATCTCTCGCGTGCCGCCGCCGGTGCCCGTCCTCGTGGTGCTCGTCGTCAACGCCAGTTCTCCATCTTGACCTCCGCTAGGACCGACTCGAGCGGATTCAGCTGCAGCGTCGTCGGGAGGGCGGGGACGTGCATCTTGGCTTCCGTCGTGGGGCCGCGGACCAGCATGCGGATCATGGCTTCCCCCTGATCGAACTTGATGAGCACCGGAACGTACATGCCGAAGTTATCCGGGACGTCGCTCTGGCGCACGCGCATCTGCAGGTCGTAGCCGTTGCCGGTGCTGTCGCGCGTCGTGGTCCACGCAAACGTGTAGGTCGGAACGTCCGTGCCATAGACCCACTCGTCGAAGAACCAGTCCATCGGCTGGCCGAAATGCTTCTCCACGACGTGCTGGAAGTCGAGGGTGGTGGCGCGCTTGCCGCGGTAGCTCGTGTAGAAATCGTGCATCATCGCGATGAACCGATCCTCGCTCATCGTGTGCGTGTCGAGCATCATGTTGCGCAGCATGTGCAGGACCCACGCGCCTTTCTGGTAGGTCTGCAGCTGGTAGTTCCCGTGCCAGCTCTCCCCCGCGCGCGTGCCGAGGCCGATCGGCGCGGCCTTGCCGCGCTCGCGCCGGATGTTCTGCCGCGCATCACGCAGCGTTTTGAAGTACTTGTCGTTGTCGCGCAGAATCATCTGCATGTACCACATCCCGGCGAATTCCGCGAAACCCTCCGAGATCCAGCGGTCGCGATAGCCGGCGGGCTCGACGCCGATCCCCCACCACTGGTGCGCCATCTCGTGCGCCCGGAAGATCTCGTCTTCCCCCGTGCCCGACAGTCCCAGGAACGTGACCCACGAGAGGTCGATCATGCCGGGGAACGCCTCGCCGTGGAAGTACGGCGTCTCGGTCGCCGTGTATTGATGAAACAGCGGCGGACCGAACATCCGGCTGAAGAACGACAGGCTGTTGGCGATGTCGGCGCCGACGAAGTCCGCCGGGTTGCGCGCGGAAGGAATGATCCGGGCGATCGCGGCATGCGCGTCGCTGTTGACGTGCACCGTGACCGGCGGAATCCGCGGGTCGCGGATGTCGAGCTCCTCGAACTTGCCGATGTTGAAGGCGATGTTCCGGGCCGGCTGCTCGCTCACCCAATGCGACGTCGTCACGTTGCCGGTCGTACTGGAATCCACCATGCGCCCGATGGTGGCGAACTTGTACTGTCTGGGCGTATGGAATGTCAGGTCCACGGGCGCGCTCTGCGTGAAGCTGTAGCGCGGGATCCACGTGCTCGTCGACTTGACGAACGCCCAGCTGTCGAGAAACCCCAAATCGCGGCGTGACTCGTCCCACCAGGGCGGCAGGAACTCTTCCATCGCCGAGCCGAAGCCGATGAGATTGCCGTGATAGACGACGCGCACGTCCAGCGTGTCGCCGGGGCCGACGGGCTTCGGGAAATGCACCCAGAGCTGCGGCTCGTGATCGCGCCGGTAGAATGCGAGCGGCGTCGCCCCGCTCATCACGGAGTCCACGTCGAGCTCGCTGTAGAGATAGAAGTCGGCCCATTGCTGGCTGCCTTGCCGGCCGACCAGTCGCTCGCCGACTGTGGCGGCGAACTTGTAGTTCCCGTCGATCGTCGCGTCGATGGCGTAATTGCCGACGGTGAGCGGGTCGGGATTCTCGTCCGCCACGGACACGCCGCTCACCAGATCCTCGGCGCGCTCGAACTGACAGACGGTTTCGGTCCGCTGGCCCATCATCTTGCCGCGCCGATAGAGCGAGACCTCTTCCGCCTGGCTCGGATCGAACGTCATCATCACGCTTTCGCCGTGCGCGCGCTTGATGTACGCGGCGAAGTATCCGGTCGTCGCGTTGTTGAGCAGCGCGCTGAGCAGTCCTTCGTCGGCCGTGTGGCTGCGGCCGTCCACCAGATAGTCGAGCGCATCGCCGGTCGGGCCGCGCGCGTCCTCCGTGGTGTAGCGTCCCAGCGCGGGAGTCGGCGGTCCGAACTTCAGGGAGCGGGCAAGCTCGGCGGCGGTCGAGTCGGCGAAGATGAGGACGGCGGCGGTGATCGGTCCGTTGATCGTCGAGTCGCCGAGGACGCGTCGCATGTTGAACTGCTCGACGAGCAGCGGCGGGACGAAGCCGACCGAGCCGCTGCCCACGATGGCGACGCCGACGGTTCGTCCGGACACCGGCGTCAGCAGATACGCCGCGCCGGAATCGAACCGCAGCTCGAGCACGTCGCGATGCAGAACGAGGCCGCGCACCGGTGCCGCCGCGTCGGCCCGCGGCGCGAGGCTCTTGACCTGATCGAAGACGGTGTCGTACGGTGTCTGAAACGCGGAGAGGGCAAGCAGGACGGCGATGACGGGGTGCATCGACACCTCCTGGGAAACGCACAAACGAACGGAGGGCACAGGATTCGAACCTGTAAGGGCTTGCGCCCGCCGGTTTTCAAGACCGGTGCCTTAGCCATTCGGCCAGCCCTCCCAGCCGACATGATAACCTACTGTCGGGTATCGGCACGCTGAAGCGAGATTTATGACGTTTTGGGCGGTGAGCAGCGGGTCTTGCGGGGTTCTGCGGCTTCGGTATACCTTCGGGTCCCATTCCGCACACAAACGGGACCGGCGCATGTCGATTTCCCGCGTTCTTTTTCGACGTACTAGCAGAACGAAACTGGAACTCGTGCCGGACAGGTCCCGTTACGGTGTGGGCTGTCGTCCGACCGATTCACCCTCCTGGGAAAACTGTCGATGAAACTGTCTGAGACCGCAATCAAGCGTCCGGTGCTGGCGAGCATGCTCTCGGCGGCGCTCGTGTTGTTCGGGTTCATTGGCTACAGCCGCCTCTCGGTGCGCGAGCTGCCCGACATCGATCCGCCGATCATCTCTGTGACGACGGTGTTGCCGGGCGCGAACGCGCAGGTCGTCGAGACGGCCGTCACCGACGTGCTCGAAGAGGAGCTGTCGACGATTCAGGGGATCCGCACGCTGAGCAGCACGTCGTCGGAGCAGACCAGCAACATCACGATCGAGTTCACGCTCGACCGGCCGGTGGACGTCGCGGCGCAGGACGTGCGCGACAAGGTGTCGCGCGTGCGCGGGCTGTTGCCGGTGGACGTGCTCGAGCCGGTGATCGCGAAGCAGTCGGCGGACGCGCAGCCGTTTTTCTGGCTCGCGCTCTCGTCCGACAACTACGACCTGATGCAGCTCTCCGACGTCGCCGACCGCCTGGTGAAGGCGCGGCTGCAGACGCTGCCCGGTGTGGGCAGCGCGGCGATCTTCGGCGAGCGGCGCTATTCGATGCGTGTCTGGGTCGAACCCGAGGCGCTCGCGGCGCGTGGTCTCACGGTGCAGGACATCGAGAGCGCCATCAGCTCGCGCAACGTGGAGATTCCCGCCGGGCGCATCGAATCGACGCGGCGCGAGTTCTCGGTCCGCTCGCTGGGCGAGCTGAAGACGCCGCAAGAGTTCGGCGAGCTGGTGATCCCGGCGCCGCCGGGGCGCGCGCCGAGCACTCAGCTCATCAAGCTGAAAGACGTCGCGCGCGTGGAGCTCGGGCCCGAAGATGATCGCTCGATCTTCCGCTGGCGGGGCAGCCCGTCGGTCGCCATCGGCGTGGTGCGGCAGTCGAAGGCCAACTTGATCGACGTCGCCAGGCGCATTCGGGCCGAGCTGCCCGCGATCCAGCAGACGCTGCCCAGCGGCGTGAAGCTCGAGAGCGCGTTCGACGGCTCGGTCTTCGTCACGCACTCGATCGACGACGCGAAGCTGACATTGCTCATCGCGGCGATCCTCGTCGTGCTGATCATCTTCGTGTTCCTGCGCAACGTGCGCGCGACGATCATCCCCGGGCTCGCGATTCCGGCGTCGATCGTCGCGACGTTCGCGATCATGTACTTCCTGGGCTTCTCGATCAACAACTTCACGCTGCTCGCGCTCACCATCGCGATCGGGATCGTGGTGGACGACGCGATCATCGTGCTCGAGAACGCGTTCCGGCACCAGGAGGAATTGAAGGAGGGACCCGAGCAGGCGGCGGTCAACGGCACGAACGAAATCGGGTTCGCCGTCATCGCCACCACGATCGCGCTCGTCGCGGTGTTCAGCCCGCTCGCGTTCCTGACCGGCACCGCGGGTCGCCTGCTGAGCGAGTTCGGCATCGCGGTCGCCGGTGCGGTGGTGATTTCGGGGTTCGTGGCGCTGACGCTGACGCCGATGCTGTGCGCCAAGATCCTGCGCATGCAGCACCAGCACGGCGAGGTGTTCCAGATGTTCGAGCGCGGCTTCAACGCGCTGTCGGATCGGTACGGGCGCCTGCTGCGCGGCGCCGTCCAGCATCGCGCCGCCGTGCTGCTCGGCACGCTGGCGGTCGTGGCGGTGTCGGTGTTCCTGTTCCTGCTGTTCCCGCCGACCGCGCTGCAAAAGGAGCTGATCCCGAACGACGACCGCGGCTTCTTCCTCGTCGTCGTGCGCGGGCCGGAGGGCGCGTCGATGCAGTACACCGACGGCTACGTGCGCCAGGTCGAGCAGATCGTCGGCCGCAGCCCCGACGTCAACGGCTACTTCACGATCATCGGCGGCTTCGCCGGCGGCGTGAACAGCGCGTTCATCGGCGTAATCATGAAGGACTGGAGCCAACGCAAGACCAGCGTGGACCAGATGATCGGCGGGCTCTTCCCGCAGCTCATGGGGATCTCCGGCGTGCTGGCGTTCCCGTACGCGCCGGGCGCGATCGGATTCTCGCAGCCGATTCAGTACGTCGTGCAGAATCCGGACTTCACGAAGCTCACCGACGTCATGGGGCCCTTCGTCGGCCGCGTGTCGCAGATCAAGGGCCTCGCGAACGTGCAGACCGACCTGTTCGTGAACAAGCCGGAGCTGCGGGTCACGTTCGACCGCGACCGCGCCGAGGATCTCGGCATTCCGGTACGGGACGTGGCGAGCGCGCTGCAGACATTCCTCGGCGGCCGCCGCGTGAGCACGTTCACGCGCAACGACAAGCTGTACTACGTCATGGTGCAGCTCGATCCGAAGGACCGGGCGACGCCGAGCGACATGCGGGGGATCTATCTGCGGGGCAAGGGCGGGCAGCTCGTGCAGGTCGACGCGCTCGCGAACGTCCAGGAAGGCGTGGGCGCGCGCCAGATCAACCACTTCAACCGGATCCCGTCGTTCACCTTGGGCGCCTCGCTGATGCCCGGGCTCGCGCAGGGCGCGGCGCTCGATTCGATCGACGCGGTCGCGAAGCAGATGCTGCCGCCCGGTACGACGACGGCGCTCGCGGGTGAGTCCCGTGAATACAAGGAAAGCGGCAGCGCCATCTACTTCGCGTTCTTCATCGCGCTCATCGTCGTCTTCATGGTGCTCGCGTCGCAGTTCGAGTCGCTGTTGCATCCCTTTACCGTGCTGCTCGCCGTCCCGCTCGCCATCACCGGCGCGCTGGCGACGCTGAAGTTCGCGGCGATCATCCATCGCTCGGGCGCGACGATGAACCTGTACAGCCAGATCGGAATGATTCTGCTGATCGGACTGGTGGCGAAGAACTCGATTCTGCTCGTCGAATACACGAACCAGCTGCGCGAGAAGGGCATGGATATCGTCGACGCGGTGCTCGAGGCAGGCCGGATCCGGTTGCGCCCGATTCTCATGACGTCGGTGGCGACGATCATGGGCGCGGTGCCGGTCGCCTGGGGCGTCGGCGCCGGCTCGGCGTCGCGCAAGCCGCTCGGCTACGCGATCGTCGGCGGCGTGTTCTTCTCGACCGCGCTCACGCTGTTCGTGGTGCCGGTGGCGTACGTCGTCTTCGATTCGCTGGTACACGCGCGGCAACGGCGCGAACAGGGCCGGTTGGTCCCGGTCGAAGGGGAGGGCGACTGATGCTGGCGCTGTTGCTCCTATTGCAGGGACCCGTCGCGGCCGCGGCTCCCGATTCGCTGCCGCAGATCACATTGACCGAGGCGCTGCAGCGCGCGGCGCAGCTCGATCCGAATTACGTCTCGGCGCTCGGGCAGGTGGACAACGCGGCCTGGGCCCGCCGCAACGCGTTCGCGGCGTTCATCCTGCCGGCGGTCACGGTGAGCGTGAACGCGCAGCGCTCCAATCCGCTCGGATTCCTGTTCGCCGGCGACACGTTCTTTGTGGTGAAAACGACCTGGCAGGGACAGCTCACCGCGCGCTACGATCTGTTCCTCGGCGGCCAGAAGTTCGCGGAGCTTTCCAGGTCGGCGGCGGAGCTGGAAGGGGCGCACGCCGGCGAGCTGCGGCAGCGGTTTGCGACCGCGCTGCTCACGGAGTCGGACTATTACGCCGTGCTGCAGAACGCGGAGCTGGATCGCGTGGCCCGCGAGCGCCTGCGCCGTGCACAGGAGCAGCTCACGGTGGCTCGTGCCCGCGTGTCCTCCGGCGCCGCGGTGCAGACGGACTCGCTCAACCTGCGGCTCGAGTTCACGCGCGCCCAGGTTGGCGTGCTGAAGCAGGAGTCGGCGCTGCGCGTCGCGCGGCTCGAGCTGGGTCGCCGCGTCGGCGCCGCCGGGCCGGTGGACGCCGCGCCGCTGGATACCGTCGCAGCGCCGGAGCTTCCGCTATCGCTCGCCGAAGCGATCTCGCAAGCGGCGCGGCAGGGGCCGGAGTATCGGACGGCGGCCGCCAACGAGCGGGCCGCCAGCGCGGCGTATCGCGCCGAGCTGGGCAATTTTCTGCCGCACGCGTCGCTGACGTTCAACGCGTTCTCGTTCGACACGGCGTTTTTTCCGAGCCTGCGCCACCAAACGAGCTTCTCGCTCGGCGTCTCGTTCCCGATCTGGAACGGCGGACAACGGGAGCTGGCGCTCTCACGCGCCCGCGTGGCCAAGGACATTGCGAGCGCGCGGCGCAACGACCTGGACCGCGCGGTCCAGCACGACGTCTCGGCGGCGTACGATGCGTACGTGACGTCGCGGGCGAGTGCCGAGCTCGCGCAAGAAGGACTCGTCGTCGCGCGCGAAAGCTTCCGCGTGCAACAGACGCGCTATCAGAGCGGCGCGACGACGATCCTCGATCTGCTCGACGCCGAAGTGAACCTGTCGCAGGCCGAAGCGGATCTGGTGCAGGCCCGGTACGGGACGCGGCTCGCGCTCGCCGGGCTCGAAAGCATCTTGGGCAAGAGACTCTTCACCGATAAGGAACCACAGTGATGTCGCACCGCTTGAGCGTAGCGCTCATCGTCCTCGCGGCCACGGCCGCCGGGTGCAAGAAAGCCCAGTCCGGCGGTGCCAACGCCAGAGGCCCTGCCGGCATGCCGCCGATGCCGGTCGAGGTGTCGCCCGCGATCAAGGACACGGTCGTGGATGCCGTCGCGGCCACCGGCCAGATCGAGCCGCTGCAGTCGATCGAGGTCCATCCCGAGGCCACCGGCCGCATCACCGACATTCTGGTGAACGAAGGCCAGGAGGTCGCCAAGGGCACGCCGCTCTTCAAGGTCGATGACGCCGAGCTGAAGGCGCAGGTCGATCAGGCGGATGCCGAGCGCGAGCTCGCGCGCCAGGCACTCGAGCGGACGAAGTCGCTGATTGCGCAGAACGCGTCGTCCGCGGCCGACCTCGAGCAGGCGCAGGCGCGCTCGCAGGCCGCGAACGCCAGCTACGAGCTGCTCAAGACGCGTCTCGATCGCACGCTGGTGCGCGCGCCGTTCTCAGGCGTCGCGGGCCGGCGGCTCGTGAGCATCGGCACGTACGTGACGCCGCAGAGCTCGCTCATCACGCTGCAGTCGGTGAATCCGCAGCAGGCCACGTTCCAGGTGCCGGAGCGTTATGCCGACCGCTTGCGCCGCGGGCAGCTCGTGAGCTTCCAGGTGGCCGCGCTACCGGGCAAGAACTTCTCGGGTGAAGTCGTGTTCGTCGATCCCGTCGTCGAGCTCCCGGGCCGGACGATCCTGATCAAGGCCCGCGTTCCGAACCCCGAGCACCAGCTGCAGGCGGGCATGTTCCTCGAGGCGCGTCTCGCGACCGACATTCGGCCGAACGCCGTCGTCGTGCCGGAAGACGCGCTGCTGCCGGTGCAGGGCGCGACGTTCGTCTGGGTCGTGAAGGACGCCAAAGCCGATCGGCGTCAGGTCACCGTCGGCGTGCGCACGGCCGGATGGGCGGAGATCAAGAGCGGCGTCGCGGCCGGCGAGCAGGTGGTCGTCGGCGGGCTCGAGCGCCTGTTCCCGGGCGCGAACGTGATGGCGCAAGTCGTCGATCGCCACCGCGGCGCCCCCACGGGTGCCGAGTCGACGGCCGCGACGGCGCGGCCCGCGACGCCGTCGCGCTAGCGGTTCCGCCG
>DATDEZ010000133.1:0-4729 GCA_036522875.1 Gemmatimonadales bacterium
CCGCCACCGCCCGCGCCCGCGCCGCCGCCCCGCGCCCCGCAGCCCGCACGCTAGTCGACTCGCATTGCCACCTCGGCGATGCCGCGTTCGATGCGGATCGAGACGCGGTCCTCGCGCGGGCGCGCGCGGCTGGGGTGTCGCACGTCGTGGTGATCGGCGAGTCGCTCGCCGGCAGTGAACGGGCGCTCGCCCTGGCCCGCGCGACCGGCGGATTGTCGGCGACGGCGGGCGTGCACCCGCATGAAGCGAAGGACTGGACCGCCGCCGCGCGCGGGCGGCTGTCCGAGCTGCTCGCGCGGCCGGAGGTCGTGGCGGTGGGTGAGACCGGACTCGATTACCACTACATGCATTCGCCGCGCGCGGAGCAGCGTGCGGCGTTCGAGGCGCACCTCGAGCTGGCGGCCGAGCTGGGCAAACCCGTCATCGTACATGCGCGTGACGCGGACGACGACCTGGCGGCGATCCTGCGGAATCTCGGGCCGCGCGCACCGGTGGTCGTGCTCCACAGCTTCTCGTCCGGCGACGCAGTCTGGGAAGCCGGCATGGCGATCAGTGCATATTTCTCGTTCAGCGGCATGATCACCTTCAAGAATTGGCGCCAGACGGCCCGCGTGGCCGAGTGTCCGGCCGACCGACTGTTGGTCGAGACGGACGCGCCGTATCTCGCGCCGGTCCCGCATCGCGGCGAGCGCAATGAGCCCGCGTTCGTGCGTGACGTCGCGGCGCGCGCCGCCGAGCTCCGCGGCGAGTCGCTCGACACGCTGGCGCAGCGCAGTGCGGCAAACGCTCGACTGTGCCTCGGACTTCGTCTCGACTCCACTCTATGACCGCGACCATCACGCCGCCAAAAGTCCCGTCCGACATCGCCATCGCTCAAGCAGCCAAGCTCCGGCCGATCCGCGACGTCGCGGCCGAGCTGGGCCTCTCCGACGACGAGCTCGAGCTGTACGGCAAGTACAAGGCGAAAATCTCCTTGCGGGCGCTGGCGCAGCGCCCGCCGAAGGGCCGCCTCGTGCTCGTCACCGGCATCAATCCGACGGCGGCCGGCGAAGGCAAGTCCACGGTCACCGTCGGCGTCACGCAGGCGCTGAGGAAGCTCGGCAAGAACGCGATCCTCGCGATCCGCGAGCCGTCGCTCGGTCCCGTGTTCGGCGTGAAGGGCGGGGCGGCGGGCGGCGGCTACGCGCAGGTCGTGCCGATGGAGGACATCAACCTCCATTTCACCGGCGACTTCCACGCGATCGCGAGCGCGCACAACCTGCTGTCGGCCATGCTCGACGCCCATCTGCACCACGGCAACGCGCTGGGCCTCGACGTCCGCCGCATCACCTGGCCGCGCACCATCGACATGAACGACCGCGCGCTCCGCAACGTCATCGTCGGGCTGGGAGGCCTGAACGGCGGCCCGATGCGCGAAGAGCGCTTCGTGATCATTCCGGGCTCGGAGATCATGGCGATTCTCGCGCTCGCGACCGGCATCGACGACCTCGAGCAACGGATCGCGCGGATCATCCTCGGCCTGCGGCCCGACAAGACGGCGGCGCGCGCGAGCGACATCAAGGCGCAGGGCGCGATGACTTTGCTCCTCAAGGACGCGATCAATCCCAACCTCGTGCAGACGCTCGAAGGCGGTCCCGCGCTGGTTCATTGCGGGCCGTTCGGCAACATCGCGCACGGCTGCAATTCCGTCGCCGCGACCAGGCTGGGCCTCGCGCTGAGCGACATCGTGCTCACCGAAGCGGGCTTCGGCGCGGACCTCGGTGCCGAGAAGTTCTTCGACATCAAGTGCCGCTTCGCCGGCCTCAAGCCCGAGGCGGCGATCATCGTGGCAACGGTGCGCGCGCTCAAGATGCACGGCGGCAAGAAAAAGGATCAGTTGGCGACGCCTGATCCCGCCGCGGTACAGCGCGGCGCCGAGAATCTGCGGCGGCATATTCGCAACGTGAAGAAGTTCGGCGTGCCGGCGCTCGTGGCGCTCAATCGCTTCATCACCGACACGGACGAAGAGGTGGAAGCCGTCCGAGCCGTGGGGACCGCCGAAGGGGTCGAGGTCGTGCGGTGCGACGTGTGGGAGAAGGGGGGCGAGGGCGGCGTCGCCGTCGCCGAGTCGCTGCTCGGGCTGCTCAAGACCGGTAAGCCCGCGTTCAAGCCGCTGTACGACGAGCGCCGCCCGATCCGCGAGAAGATCGAGACGATCGCGCGCGAGATCTACGGCGCGGGGAACGTTTCGTTTGCGCCCGCGGCCGACCGCGCCCTCGAGCTGCTGCCGAAGCTCGGTCTCGGCGAAACGCCGGTCTGCATGGCGAAGACGCAGTATTCCTTCTCCGACGACGCCGCCCAGCTCGGCGCGCCGAGCGGGTTCACCCTGCATGTGCGAGACATCCTTCCGTCCGCGGGCGCCGGCTTCGTCGTCGCGCTGGCGGGCGACATCATGACGATGCCGGGCCTCGGCAAGAGTCCGGCGGCGGAGCGGATCCGCCTCCACCCCGACGGCACGATCGAGGGCTTGTTCTAATGCGCGTCATCGCGACGGATGCGGCACCGAAAGCGATCGGCCCCTACAGCCAGGCGATCGCCACCGAGACGCTGGTGTTCACGGCGGGACAGGTCGCGCTCGATCCCCGAAGCGGCGAGCTGGTGGGCCGCACGACGGCGGAGCAGACCGAGCAAGTGTTCGCGAACTTGAAGGCCGTCCTCGCCGCCGCGGGCGCGTCGCTGCAGCACGTGGTGAAGACGACGGTCTATCTCGCCGACATGGCCGACTTCGCGCAGATGAACGAGGTGTACGCGAAACACTTCGGCGCGCACAAGCCGGCCCGCTCGACGGTGCAGGCAGCCGGTCTGCCAAAAGCCGCGCGGGTCGAGATCGATGTGATTGCAGTCACGCGGTAACGCGGGGCTTGGGGGAGCGGATTGGGTCTGGTGGCCTGACCAGTCTTCAAAACTGTTTGGGCCTCGCAAGAGGCTCGGTAGGTTCGATTCCTACACGCTCCCGCCAGCGCGCGCACTGTAATCTCCCGGCTTGCGCGCAGCACTATATTGTGCCCGCGCCCTCCCACATTCACGCTTTCCGCAGGAGCCGCGATGGCCATTCTCTTTGCCCGCGTGCAGGCCGACGTCCCCCTCAAGTTGCGTAAGGGCGCGTGGTATCGGGTGATCGAGCTCAACGACTTACAGGCCGTCATCGAGGTGAACCGCCGCCCCGTCGGCGTCCTACGGGCGTGGCTCGAGATCCGCGACCGGCCGCCGCAGCGCTGGACAGTTGTCGAAGGATCGAAGGACAATCACAAGGCGCCGCCGCCGCTTCGGGGAACGTACGGCGTCTGTCCGAATTGCCGCGCGCGCGCGCCATTGCCCAAGCGCGCCAAAGCCCATCAGTGCAAGAAGTGTGGTCAGGAATTCGAGATCCACTGGGAGGACGCGAACGGGAAGGTGAAAGCCTAGGGTGACTCCCGTCACTTCGCGGCCGGTCGCGCTTGATTACTCTGATCGTCCCTTCGACGTCCGAGCGTGACTGATGGTGTGGGCTCGTCTGCAAGCCGATGTAAACTGTAATCTGCGCCGTGGCGCGTGGTACCGCCTGATCAAGGCGCAAGGTCTCGCTGCCGTCGTGGACGTCAAAGGCACGCCGGTTCCCGTGGTCCGTGCCTTCCTCGAAGTCTCCAACACGCCGCCGCGCAAATGGACGGTGGTGTCCCGGCCGGCCAACGTGCCGCGCTCCGTCGAAATCGGTGAGCACTACGCCGTGTGCCCGTCCTGTCGTGACCGCGTCTCGCTGCGCGGCCGCCCCGGCCGCATGCCGTGCGGGCGGTGCGGCGTCGAATTCGCCGTGGACTGGGACGAGCGCTATCTCGCGTAACGACTTGCAGTAACGACATCGAAGATCCCATGCGCGGCAGACAGGATTGTATCTTGTCTGCCGCGTGCTCCATGCCCATGTCATTCTCAATCCGGCAGCGGGGCGCGGCGCCGCGCGCCGCGTTGAGTCCCTCGTCGCCCGCGCGTTTCGCGCCCAGGGGTGGGCGGTGGACGTCGCCCGCACCGAAGGGCCTGGGCACGGCCAGAGCCTCGCCGCGGAAGCCGCCGGCCAGGGCGCCCGTCACGTCATCGCCGTCGGCGGCGACGGCACCGTGCACGAAGTAGCGAACGGATTGCTGCGCGCGGGCAGCGACGCGGCACTCGGCGTCGTCCCGGTGGGATCGGGCAATGACTTCGCGAAGATCGTGGGCATGTATGCGCATGACCCGATCCGGGCCGTTGCGCGAATCGTGACCGCCCGGTCAAAGCACTTCGACGCGGGCCGAGTGTTGGACGAATGGTTCGTGAACAGCGTGGGATTCGGGTTCGGGCCCGCGGTCGTGCGCGCGCGCAATCGGATGCCGCAGCTGCGCGGCTTTCTGTCGTATCTCGTCCCGATCGTGAAAACGTTCTTCCAGTTCGAGCCGCCGGTATTCGACGTCGCGGCTCCGGGATTTCGCGAGCGGGGGTATATGATGATGATCGAGGTGTGCAACGGCACGACGGCGGGCGGGAGCTACCGCTTCGCGCCCGACGCCGACCCCACCGACGGAAAGATGGATGTCTGTCTGATCCGGCGTGTCTCGCTGCCGCGCTTCTTGCTCGCGATTCCCCGCGTGATGCGGGGGACGCACGGCACGATGCGTGAGGTGGCGCTCGTACGCACGTCGAAGCTCGTCGTCCGCTCGCCGGAAGAGCCGCTCGTGTTGCA
>DATDEZ010000134.1:0-37788 GCA_036522875.1 Gemmatimonadales bacterium
CGCATCCTGGAATTAGGCCCGTGGACCGGCATCGCGATCGGCGGGCTGTCGGTGGGCGAGCCGAAAGACAAGATGTACGCGACCATCGAGGTGCTCGAGGAGCGGCTGCCCGCTACACTGCCCCGTTATCTTATGGGCGTCGGATTTCCAGCCGATCTGGTCGCGGCGGTGGAACGCGGCGTGGACTTGTTCGACTGCGTCGCACCGACCCGCGGCGGCCGCAACGGCTCGGCGTACACGCCGGACGGCACGCGCAACATTCGGAACGCGGCGTACCGGACGGACGACCGGCCGCTCGATGAAAGCTGCGATTGTGAAACGTGCACGACGTACTCGCGCGGGTATCTGCGGCATCTGTTCGTGGCCGGCGAGCTGCTCGGTCTGCGCCTGTTGTCGCTGCACAACGTGCGGTATCTGATCCGCCTGGCGGCGGAGATGCGTGCCGCGATTCAGCGCGGCGGTGATGCATTCGCGGTGTGGGCCGACGACTGGCGGCGCCGCTACCAACCAACGAAAGAAGGAGAGGAAGTCGCATGACACCGCTCTCGCTGCTGCTCGCCATGGCGCCGCAAGGCTCCGGCGGTCCGGGCATCATGGCCGTCGTGATCCAGGTCGGCGCCATGATCGCGATCTTCTATTTCATCCTGATTCGCCCGCAGCAGAAGCAGCAGCAGCAGCACAAGCAGCTGCTGTCCTCGCTGCAGCGCGGCGATCAGGTCGTCACGTCGAGCGGGATCGTCGGCGAGGTCGTGTACATCAAGGACGACCAGGTGACCGTCCGCAGCGGCGAATCGAAATTCGTCATGCTGCGCAGCGGCATCGCCAGCATCACCAATCGGACCGCCGCGGTCGAGGCCAAGCCGGCGTGACGGTTCGGACCCTCCATCTGCTCGGCTCGCCCGTTCTGCGACAGCAGGCGGCCCCCGTCGCCAAGGTCGACGACGCCGTCCGCCAGCTCGTGGACGACCTGTTCGAGACGATGCGCGCCGCCAAGGGCGTCGGCCTCGCCGCCAACCAGATCGGCCTCGCCACGCGCGTCGCCGTGGTGGACGTCGGCGAGGAGGACCCGCCGCCGCTCGTGCTCATCAATCCCGTCATTCTCGAGTTCAGCGAGGACGAGGAAACGGCCGAGGAAGGCTGCCTCTCCATTCCCGAGATCTTCGGCGACGTCAGTCGCTCGGCACGCGTCGTCGTGGATGCGCTCGACCGTGACGGGCATCCGATTCGCACGGAGGCGCAGGGCTACAAGGCGCGCGCGATTCAGCACGAGATCGACCACCTCGACGGCGTGCTGTTCCTCGACCATCTGAGCGCGGTCAAGCGCAATCTTCTGCTCGCCAAGTGGAAGAAGTCACGCAAAGGCCAGAAGGGCTTCTTGAAGGAGGTTACGCCGGAGCCGGCGGGCGAGCTGTAATGCGCGTCGTGTTTTTCGGCACCCCGGAGTTCGCGGTGCCCTCGCTCCGCGCGCTCGTCGGTGAGGGATTCGACGTCGTCGCGGTTGTGACGCAGCCCGATGCCCCGCACGGCCGCTCGCGCTCCGCGCTCGTTCCGCCGCCCGTCAAAGTCGCCGCGCTCGCCGAAGACCTGCAGGTGCTGCAGCCGGCGAAGCCGACCGAGGCGGCGTTTCTCGCGCAGCTCGAGCAGCTCGCGCCTGACGTCGGCGTCGTGGTCGCGTACGGCCACATTCTCAAGGCCCCGCTGCTCGCGATCCCGAAGCGCGGCATGATCAACGTGCACCCGTCGCTCCTCCCCGGGTTGCGCGGCGCGGCGCCCGTCGAGTGGGCGATCATCCGCGGACACGAAACCACGGGCGTCACGATCATGCAGCTCGACGCCGGCATGGATTCCGGTCCGATCCTGCATCAGATCCCGCATCGCATCGGTCCCGACGTGACGGGAGGCGAGCTGTCGGCGCATCTCGCCGAGATGGGCGCGCAGGCGCTGATCGAGACGCTGGCCATGCTCGAGCAGAGCGATCCACCGCCGCAGCCGGTGGCCCAGAACAACGATCGCGCCACGTTCGCGCCGAAGCTCACGCACGAGAACGCGCGCATCGACTGGACCAAGGATGCGCGGGCCGTGGCCTGTCTGATCCGCGGCCTCGATCCACGGCCCGGGGCCTGGGCCACACTCAAGGGCGCCGAGATCAAGCTGTTCAATCCGAAAGTGATGGAGACGCCGTTTCCCGGCACCGGCGCGCCCGGTGAAGTCGTGACAGTCGACAGCTCGCTCGTCATCGCGACCGGGCCGTTCAAGGACACGGCCGGCGGCAGCGTCGAGATTTTCGAGGTCCAGCCGGCCGGCAGGGAGCGCATGGCGACCACGGACTGGCTGCGCGGCGCGCGTCTCAAGGTCGGCACGAAGTTCGAATGAGACCGGCGCTGCCGCGCCTGCACGCCATCACCGACGAGCGCACGGCGCGTCGCGCGGATCTGCAGGACGTCGCCCGCGAGCTGGCGGCGGGCGGCGGCTCTGACCTCGCGTTCCACGCCCGGGGCCGAGCGCTCAGTGGCCGCGAGCATTACGAATTGGCCGTCCGACTGTCCGCCAATCAGAGCGTCCGGCTCATCGTCAACGATCGCCTGGATGTCGGCCTCAGTGTTCCAAGCTTCGGCGTCCAGCTCGGTCACGGCAGCCTTCCCGTCAGCGCGGCGCGCGCGCTCAATCCCCTGTGGTGGATCGGCAGGTCCGTTCACGACTTGCAGGAGGTCGAGGCCGCGAGGACCGAGGGGGCCGACTATCTTGTTGTGGGGCCGGTGTTCACCACGGCGACGCACCCCGGCCGGGCGCCACTCGGCATCGCGGGACTGCAACGACTCGTGGCGGCAGCGCAGGAGATTCCGGTCATCGCGATCGGCGGCATCACGCTCGAGCGCGTGCGCGACATAAAGGCCGCCGGTGCGCACGGCGTCGCGGCCATTCGGGCCCTGTGGGACGACGCCGAGCCGGCCGAGGCCGCGCGGAGGATGCGGGAATGGATGTTGTGATCAACGGGGAGCACCGGCAGGTCAAGAGCGGCACGCTGCTCGCGCTGCTCGCCGAGCTCGAGCTCGATCCACGCGCCGTGGTGGTCGAGCACAATCGCAAGATCGTCCGGCGCGTAGGGCTGGGCGATGCGACGGTGAGCGAGGGCGACGCGATCGAGCTGGTGCATTTCGTGGGGGGCGGATGACGACCGCAGTCGAAACGATTCGCGACGAGCCGCTGACGATCGGCGGGCAGACGTTCCAGTCCCGCCTGATGGTCGGCACCGGCAAATATCCCGACATGGACACGATGGTGCGGGCGATCGAGGCGTCGGGCGCCGATGTCGTCACCGTCGCGGTGCGTCGCGTGAACCTCGATCGCTCGAAGGAATCGAGCGTTCTGCACTTTCTCGATCCCAAGAAGATCTTCCTGCTCGCCAACACCGCCGGCTGCTACAATGCCGCCGATGCGATTCGCTACGCGCGGCTCGCGCGCGAGGCCGGCTTCAACGACTTCGTGAAGCTCGAGGTCATCGGCGACGAAGAGACGTTGCTGCCGGACGTCGCCGGCCTGCTGGAGGCCGCGAAGGTCCTGGTGCAGGAAGGGTTCAAAGTGTTGGCCTACACCAACGAGGACCTCATCACGGCGCTGCGGCTCGAGGACGCGGGCTGCGCCGCCGTCATGCCGCTCGCCTCGCCGATCGGCTCGGGACTCGGCCTCCTGAATCCCTTCAGCGTGCGCACGATCAAGCGGCGGCTGCGCGTGCCGGTGATCGTCGATGCCGGCGTGGGCACCGCGTCCGACGCGTGCGTCACGATGGAGCAAGGCGTCGATGGCATTCTGATGAACACCGCGATCGCGGCGGCGCAGGATCCCGTCGCGATGGCGACGGCCATGCGCCTGGCCACGATCGCGGGACGGCAAGCGTTCCTCGCCGGCCGGATGCCGAAGCGCGAGGTGGCGATGCCGTCGTCGCCGACGAAGGGGATGCTGGATTAAGGCAGCGACTTCCGCGCGGCGCGCGGCCCTCGCCATTCTCCGCGACGTGCGCGCCGGCAAACCGTTGGCCGATGCCCGTGACCGTCATCTCGAGGGACTCGCCGAGCGCGACCGGCGGCTGGCATACGAGCTGTCGGCCGGCGTGCTGCGGCGCCAACGCGAGCTCGATTCCGCCCTCCACTTGGATCGCACCGATCCTCGCTTGCACGACGTGCTGCGTCTCGGAGCATACCAGCTCCGCTGGCTGACGCGCGTTCCCAAGCATGCCGCGGTCTCGACCTCCGTTGAGCTGGCTCGGGAGACCGTGGGCGAAGCCAGCACCGGCTATGTCAACCGAGCGCTCAGACAGATGGAGCGAGACGGAGAACGCGAGACGACGGACGGGGCGACTCATCCCGACTGGCTCATCACACGGTGGACGGATCGCTACGGCCAGCCAGCGACGGCGCGACTCATGGAGTGGAACGATGCGCGCCCACCGCTCTTCCTTCAGCCCGCGCGATGGTCCTTGGAGCATTTGCAGCAGGAGCTCCGTGCCGCGGGAGTCGAAGAGCGGGAAGCGCCGTTCGGGACCGGTCTAGAGGTTCATTTGGCCCGTCCTTCGAGTCTCCCGGGTTACGCGGAGGGCGGATTCATCGTCCAGGACCCGGCGCACGCCCTGGTCGCGCGCTTTGCCGCAATCCCGGCCGGATCGGTAGTGTTCGACGCCTGCGCCGCCCCCGGAGGAAAAGCCGTCGCCTTGGAGGCGCTGGGCGCCCGAGTGCTCGCCGGTGACGCGCGCCACGAGCGCCTCGGCCGGCTCACCGACACCGCTCGACGCGCGGGAGTGGCGATTCGGTGCTTCGCCGCCAATCTTGAGGCGGCGCCGCTGCGGCCGGGAAGTCTCGCCGCGGTGTTGGTGGACGCGCCGTGCAGCGCGACCGGCACATTGCGCCGTCATCCCGATGCGCGCTGGCGGCTCGATCCCGGCGTCTTCGCGCGCGCGGCCGCGCGGCAGACTCGATTGCTCGCGGACGCCGCTCTGCTCGTACGGCCGGAAGGTTTGCTGATCTACTCGACGTGCTCGCTCGAGCCGGAGGAAAATGAAGCGGTCGTGGAGAATTTCTTGAAATCGCATCCGAGCTTCCGGCGCGCGCCCCATGCCGCGCGCGGCGCCGTACCCGACGCGCTACTGACGCCCGCGGGGGACTTCCAGTCGCTCCCGCACCGCGACGGCATCGACGGCGCGTACGCCGCGCGCCTCGTGCGGGAGTCGTGATGCGCGTTCGCCGCCGCTTCGCGCCGCTCGAGGACATTCACATCAGCCCGGGATTCTGGAAGTGGGTCGGCATCGGCGCGGGTGCCGTGCTGGCGGGCTACCTGACCGCCTACCTCATTCTCTTTCCCGCGCCGATTCTCCCCGGCCACCAGACCGTGCCGCGCGTCCTCGGCCTCACCATTGCCGAGGCGCAGGCCGAGCTCCAGAAGTCGAAGCTGCAAGTCACCGACGGCGGCGCTGAGCCGCATGCGACCGCGCCGCAGGGCGTCGTGATCTGGCAGGATCCTCCGCCCGACGTCATCGCACCGGAGGGCACGAAGGTCACGCTGGTGTCGAGCGCGGGACCGCCCAAAATTCCGGTGCCGGACATCTCCAAGCTCGATGGCGCGCTCGCGCAGTCACTCATCAGCGCGGCAGGATTGGTCGTGAGCCAGGTGGAATCGGTGCAGGCGGACTCGCTCGCGGGCCTCGCGATGATGACGCGGCCGCCCGCGGGCACCGCGCTGGCTCCGGGCGCCGGACTCACCATCGTCGTCAGCCGGGGCGCCCCCACGATTCCGATTCCGGACCTGCTCGGCATGTCGTCCGGCGATGCGCGCACGCGACTCGAAACGGAAGGACTGCAGCTGGGAACGGTGACCCGCCGTCGCACCAACGAGGCCTCGCCCGGCACGGTCGTCGGCCAGAGTCCGGGCGCGGGAACGCTCGCGGCTCCCGGCACCGTCGTGGACATCGTGGTCGCGCGGAGCCCGCAGTGACGAACGACATCCGTATTGCGCCGAGCGTCCTGTCGGCCGATTTGGGCCGGCTGCGCGAGCAGGTGGAGCAGGTCCTCGAGGCCGGCGCCGACTGGCTGCACGTGGACGTGATGGACGGGCGCTTCGTTCCCAACATCACGTTCGGCACCAACATGATCGAGACGCTGCGCAAGTTGACCGACAAGCCGCTGGACGTGCACCTCATGGTGGTCGAGCCCGAGCGCTACGTCGACTCGTTCGCCGCGGCCGGCGCCTCGGTGTTCACGTTCCACCCGGAAGCGACGGTCCACGTGCAGCGCCAACTCGACACGGTAAAGAAGAAAGGGATGATGGCCGGGCTGGCGCTGAATCCCGGGACGCCGCTCGCCCATGCCGAGGAGGTGGTGCGCGACCTGGATTTGTTGCTGATTATGACGGTGAATCCGGGCTTCGGAGGGCAGAGCTATCTTCCCGGCTCCAACGAAAAGATCCAGCGTTCCCGCACGCTCCTCACGGCGCACGGCGCTCGCTGTTTCCTGGAGATCGACGGTGGCGTCAGCAAGCACACGATCGCCGCGGCACATCAGGCCGGCGCGGACACGTTCGTGGCCGGCAACGCGATCTTCGCGAGCAACGATCCGGGCCGAGAGGTCCAGGAGCTGCGGCGGCGCTGCATGGTGACCGCATGACGAATCGCCAGCAGTGGACCCTCATCGCCAGCGTCGTGACGACGGCCGCGTTCGGCGTCGCGCTCGCCGTGAAGTTGCGGCCGCAGCTGAATCTCATCGAGGTCGGATCGACGGCCCCGACGTTTCATGCGGTGCGCTTGCCCGGCGGCCATCCCGTCACGATCGACGACTACCGCGGCAAGGTCGTGCTGCTCAACATCTGGGCGACGTGGTGCCCGCCCTGCAAAGTCGAAATGCCGTCGATGGAGCGGCTGCACAACAAGCTCGCGGCGGACACCAACTTTCGCCTGGTCGCGGTCAGCGTCGACGAAGAGGACTCGACCGTGGTCGACAAGTTCGTCAAGGACATGGGACTCACGTTCGAGATCGTGCACGATCGGAGCGGCGCGATCCGCCAGATTTATCAGACGACCGGCGTGCCGGAGAGCTTCGTGCTCGATCGCGACGGGGTGATCGTGAAAAAGGTGATCGGCGCCGCCGACTGGGAGGCGCCCGAGAACGAACAACTGATCCGGCGGTTGCTCAGTGGCCGGTAGCCTGGGGCAGTGGATCACGCGCAACTGGCCGATCAAAGGCGCGGCGCTGTTCCTCGCGCTGATGCTGTACGTCGCCGTGCAGCTGCAGCAGCCCGTCACCACGAGCTTCGACGTCGCCCTCAACATCCAGCTGCCGCCGGGCCGCGCGTTGGTTCACAAGCCGCCGAAGGTACGCGTGGAGATTTCCGGCAAGGGCAGCCAGATCCTGAAGCTGCGCTCGCTCGCGGGCGACATCACGCGGCGTGTGCCCGACACGCTGACGGCGTCCACCTGGTCGATCCGGCTCGATCCCACGGAGGTCGAGCTCGCGTTGCCCAAGGGCGCCGACGTGCGGGTGATGGAAGTACGGCCGAGCGATATCACGATCGCGCTCGACAGCGTGTCATCCAAGCAAGTGCGCATCGTCTCGCTCATCACCGTGACGCCGGAATCCGGCCAGGTGTTGCACGGCGGCCTGTCGATCACGCCGGCGATGGCGCGGCTCGTGGGCTCGGAAAAGAGTCTCGCGGCGATCGAGTCCGTGACGACGGTGCCGACGGAGATCACGAGCGTGACCGGCACGTTCACGCGCTACGTCGCGATCGACACCATGCCGCTCGGCAACGTGCGCATCGGGCCGAAGCAGGTGGTCGTCACGGGCGAGATGGGCGCGCTGGCCGAGCGCTCGTTCGCCGGCATTCCGGTCGAGACGGGCGCGGGCGCCATCACCTCGTTCATCGTGACGCCGCCGCGCGTGTCCGTCTCGGTGACCGGGCCCGAGGAACGGGTCCAGGCGCTCACGCGAGACTCGCTGCGTGTCGTCGCACACATCACCGGCGGCAACGGCGGGGTCGCGCGCATCACCGTCGTGGCGCCGCGCGGCATCACCGCCCGCGCGATTCCCGACTCCGTCACCGTGCGGCGGCGCGGTGCTCCAGCGACTCGTCGTGGCTGACGCCGTTCTCGGCATCGAGACTTCGTGTGATGAAACGTCGGCCGCCGTACTCGTGAACGGCGAGCTGGCGAGCCTCGTCATCCTGTCCCAGGACATCCACAAGGTGTTCGGCGGCGTCGTGCCGGAGCTCGCGAGCCGCGCGCACCTCGCCGCATTGCCGGCCGTCGTGGATCGCGCGCTCGCGGAGGCGGGGCTCGCGCCGTCCGCGATCGACGCCGTCGCCGTCACCGCGGGCCCGGGGCTCGCGGGCGCGCTGCTGGTCGGCGTCGTTTATGCCAAGTCGTTCGCCTATGCCGCCGACCGCGCGCTCATCGGCGTGCATCACATGGAAGGTCATCTGTTCGCGCCGGCGCTCGAGGATCGCGATCTCGCGCCGCCGTTCGTGGCCTTGCTCGTCTCGGGCGGTCATACGCTGCTGCTCGACGTGCCGGCCTGGGGCCGTTATCGACTCCTCGGGGAAACGCGCGACGATGCGGCGGGCGAAGCGTTCGACAAGGTCGCGACGCTCCTCGGCCTCGGATATCCGGGCGGCCCGCAGATCGAGAGAATCGCGCGCGAGGGCGATCCGTCCCGCTTCACATTCCCGCGACCGATGATCGCCGAGGGATTCGAGTTCTCGTTTTCCGGGCTCAAGACCGCCGTGCTCCACGCCGTGCGCGCCTCGGACAATGTCGAGCGCGACCGGGCGCATATCGCGCGCGGCTTTCAGGACGCGGTGCTCGAGGTGCTCGTCACGAAGCTCGAGCGCGCGGTCGATTTCACCGGGTACAAGACCGCCGTGCTGGGGGGTGGAGTCGCGTGTAGTAAAGCCCTGAGCAGTCTGGCGGCTCAGCGGCTCAGCGGGAAGGCGCGCATCGCCGTCGCCAGCCCGCGCCTCAATGCCGACAACGCCGCCATGATCGCGCGCGCGGGCTGGTATCATTTACAGCGCGGCGAGCGCAGTGATTGGACCCTGGACGCCCGCGCCGATCTTCCTCTTCCGGGACTCGAGATGACCGATACGACATCCCACCCCGCACACCCCACGGTTTCATGACCGTCTATCCCTTCGTCCTGCACCTCGGCCCGCTGGATCTCACCGGCTACGGCTTGATGATGATGGTGGCCTTCCTGATGGCGGGATGGGCGATTCAGCTCGACCTGCGGCAACGCGGACTCGATGAGGACTACGCCGCCGACATCATCATCGCCGGCGTCATCGGCGGTCTGCTCGGCGCCAAGATCTGGTACGTCCTGCTGACGGGCGACTCGGCCGCGCTGCTGCGGCGCGGCGGCTTCGTCTGGTACGGCGGCTTCCTGGGCGCGACCGCGGGCATTCTCCTGAACGGCTGGCGCCGGCGCGTCCCGGCGCGCTTCACCGCCGAGTTGTGCGCCGCGCCGCTGGCGCTGGGCTATGCGCTCGGGCGCGTGGGGTGCTTTCTCGTCAACGACGACTACGGCATCCCGTCCAATTTGCCGTGGGCGATGAAATTCCCAAACGGCTTGCCGTCTACCACCGTCGCGAATCTCGAAGCGATGCACGTCACGTTTCCGCCGAACACGAACCCCGCGCAGCTCGTCGCCGTACATCCGACCCAGATCTACGAGACGATTCTCATGCTGATCGTCTTCTGGTGGATCTGGCGACGGCGCGATCACGGCCACGCCATCGGCTGGCTGTTCGCGTGGTATCTCTTGCTGGGGGGAGCGGAACGGTTCCTGGTGGAGTTTCTGCGCGCGAAGGACGATCGACTGCTCGGCCCGTTGACGCTCGCGCAAGGCACGAGCGTGCTGCTGATGGTCGTGGGCGCAGCCTTGCTCTACATCTGGCGCGCGCCCGCGGGCCCGCAGCCGCTTCCCGAATCACTGCGACCGAAGCAGGTCGCCCTCCGGGGAGCCACCTGAGCCGCCCCCCCCCTTGGGGCGCAGCGCCCATGCCGCGGCCACCAGCGCGAGCATGAGCAGCAGCCCCTGCACCAGCAGCGACTCCAGCGTCGGATAGATCCCGAAGACGGGAATCCGCGGCGCGCGCTCGATCACCGTCAGCGGCAGCACCTGCGCCTCCTGCAGCTCGGCAATCCCCTTCCCCGCGAACACAAACGCCATGTAGTAGAGCATCGCGCCGGTCACCGCGAAGAACGGCTTCATGGCGACGCGCAGCCCGAGCTGATTCACGAGCACATAGATGACGACGAGCCCGATCGCGCCCGCCGCGATTCCCGCGACGACCGGCACCGGGCCCGCCGTCGCCGATGAGATCAACGCCTTGTAAAACAGAATCGTCTCGAAGCCTTCGCGATACACCGCGAGGAACGCCACCGCGCTCAACGCCATGCCGGACCCCGACGACAAGGCGCTCTGCAGCTTGCCGTGTACGAACGCGGTCCATTTGGCCGCCTCGATTTTCGAGAGCAGCCAGTAGCTGACGTAGAACAGGACGGCGGCGGCCAGCAGCATCGTGCCGCCCTCGATCATCTCCCGCTGTCCGGGCGTCACCTCGAACAGCAGCTCGACCAGCGCCCAGGTGAGCAGGCTGGCGGCGACCGCGGCCCAGGCGCCGCGCGCGACTTCTTTGCGGCGGTTGGACGCGCCGGCCTTCGCGAGGAACGTCATCAGCGCCGCGACGATCAGGATCGCCTCGAACCCTTCGCGCACGAGCAGGAAGAACGATGTGACGAACAGATTCATCGGCGACGGCCGGTCGGCGACGACGCGCTCGGCCAGCTCGAGGCCCGCGAGCAGCCGCTCGCGAATCGTGTGGCGCTCGGCCTGATCGGCCGTAGGGGCACGCGTCCGCAGCCACGCGAAGTTGCCCTCGAGCTCGCTCGCGAGCCCGGGATTCTTGGCGCGCACCGCAAGCTCGACCTGCTCGAACGTCATGTAGGCGTCGACCGCGATTTTGTCCGAGTGCTTCGACAACGACGAATCGATCTGCCGCCGCACGGACGCGAAGATCGCCGCCGTGGCGGAGCCGCCGTACTGCAACGCGTTGACGTAGGAGGCCACCGCCCAGCGATCCTCGGCCGACAGCTCATCGCCGAACTCCGGCATCGCCGTCCCCGGCGTGCCGACGGAAATGCGGCGGAAGATCTCGATGAGCGACATGTCGCCCATGACTTTGTGATCGGCGAGATTCGCGGGCGGCGGCCCCTTCAGCGTCCTGGCTTTCGGCCCGTCGCCATGGCCCGTCTCGCCGTGACATTGCGCGCACTGGGCATGAAAGACCGCCATGCCACGCTCGAGCGACGGCGGCGTGTCAGGCAACGGCTCGACGACGCGCGGCCCCCCGGCCGCCAGCGTGATGCGCGCCACCAGGCTGTCCGTCATCCGCCGCACGGAATCGGGCCGCGCCACGCTGACGAGCATTCGCGAGATCTCCTCGAGGGCGCGCTCGGCGTTGGCCCGTGCGGCGGACGGGAGATCGGCGATGTCGTACTGGGCTTGCTGGATGAACAGCTTCGCTTCTTCGACTTCTTCTGGCTGGGTGATCTGGCCGCCGGCCGGCGCGACGCCGAGCGCGTATTCGTTGGCGGCAAGCGCCGCGGCGGCGACGACGCGGCGCGCCGCGGCCACAGAATCAGCCGCCTGCCCCGCGAGTGGTCGAGCGAAGCAGGCGGCGAGAACTAGAGAGATGTTGGCAAACCGCACGGGGGGCGAATCTAGAGTGATTTTGTCGGGAATTCAATCCGTTGACAGCACTGCAATTGCAATCGCCGCCTCGTGCGTGTGCGACAGGGACAACAGCACGCGGCGCACGTTCAGCTCCTGCGCGCGTGCCGCCGCTAGCCCCGTGAGAGCGACGTCGGGCCGGCCGTCAGGCGAGCGCGTCACCTCGATGTCGCGCCATCCGATGCCTCGCGCCTCATCGCTTCCCTGCAGCGCCTTGTAGACCGCCTCCTTCGCCGCGAGCCGCACCGCGACGTGCTCGGTGGGGTCGGGCCGAGACCGGCAGTAGTCGGCTTCGGCGGGCGTGAGCAGCCGGTCGAACACGTGCGCGCCTTTGTCCGCGAGCATCGCGCGCGCGCGCGAAACCTCGACCAAGTCGACGCCGACGCCGACCGCACTCACGGCGCGGCCCGCGCAACGAAGATGCGCCGCTGATAGCGATGCCCGTCGATATCGACGATGAAAATGTATGCCCCGTTCACCACGCGTCGCGCTCCACCGAGTGTCAGGTCCCAAACATATTCGTTGCTCGGCGCGCCGACGGCGGCGTCGAGCAGCTGCTCGCCTGTGAAGCTGAAGAGCCGCACGCGCGCGCTGCCCGTCCCCGCCGGCCACGAAAGCACCACCTGATTGCCGCGCACCGGATTCTCGGAGACTTGAGCGCCGCCGGCCGTCGCGAGATTCTCGAACGCCACGCTCTGATCGGAGGCAAATCCCACCGCGTCCACCCACCATGTGAAGCGTTTGGACACGAACCGCACCCGGGCACCCTGGCTTCCCGTCGCGTCCGGCAGATCGACGCGGACCGGATACCAGGCCGGCCCGTCGCCGATGATTTCGTAGACGTCGCTCCATGTCCGGCCGGAATCGCTCGAGAATTGCACGATGCCGCGCTGCTCCGGCGTGTAGACCGAGCCGTAATGCCGCGTCCAGAACTGCAGCCACACCGCGGAGTGGCCGCGCAAGGCCACGACCGGCGACGTGAGCGTATCGTCGCCCCCGCTCGTCCACCACGACGACTTGCCGGCGAAGCCGACGGTGTCGCGCCACCAGCCGCGCCATGCGGCGTCGAGCGGCTCAGCGCCGGCGAGTGTGATGAGCTCTCCCATCACGCCCACGCCGTCCGCGCGCAGCGCCCGAACGCCGTCGAGGCGCAGGTCGGTGCGCCACCACGTGCGCAGGGTCCCGCGCTCGAGCGAATCGGTCTGCGCGCTGCGCGTCACCAGGCCGCCCGCCGCCGTCCGCAGCGTGAGCGACAGCGGTCGCGGCTCCGCGGCGTCGAGGCTCAGCCACGAATCGGGCCACAGCGACACGAATCGCCGGCCGGCGGGCACGAGGCCCGACGTCCCGGGCGAGCGCGCCAGATCGCCCGACGCGCCGATCAGCGACAGCGCGAACGGCAGGTTGTCGTGGAAGACCTGCTCCACCATCGCGCTGTCGTCCGGAAACTCGAAGCCGTAGTACAAGCCCTGCGCGTCGCAGCAGCCGCTCGTGAGCTCCGTCGTGAACGCGATCGTGCCGTAGGTATGGTACGCCCAGTCAGTGTACTCGCCGTTCGTCGTGTAGAGATTCCAGCCGGGCCCGGGATGGTAGTGGTCGAGCGTCGAGCCGGGCAGATGGTCGCGCACCGCGGGCGCCAGGTCGGTACCGGCGAGCGCCTGAAAGCGCCCCACGTCGGGCGCGATTTCTCCCGCCCGAAATCCCCAGGGGTACAGCACGAGTCCCGTGTAGCTGTGATACGAGAGCGCGACGACCGGCGGATGCGCCGCGTGGAAGGCCATGATGGCCTGCGTTTCCGGCTCCGACGCGGCGACCGGCCCGCGATAGGTCTCGGCATACTGGAAGCCGCTCGAGCCGACGTCGTCGACGCCCCAGAACGTCGGATAGTTGCGGTTGGGATCCACGCCGAAACTGCCGTTGGAGTTGGGCCGGCGATTCTTCCGCCAGTAGCGCTCGTTGGTGAACGTGTACTGATAGCCGTCGGGGTTTTCGACGGGAATCACCCAGACGTCGTGCGTCGCGAGCAGCGGGCCGCTCGAGTCGGCGAGCCAGCGGATCAGCTTCATCGCGACCGCGGTTGAAATCCATTCCCGCGCGTGATGCGTGCCGAGAAACAGTACGTTCGGCCGGCCGGGAGAATCGTCCGGGGGACCGAGCTTCACCGCGAGCACGGGCCGGCCTTCCAGGCTCGCGCCGATCGAATCCACGTGCACCAGCGTATCGCCCGCGGCCCACGCCGCGAGCGTGGCGCGAATGCCGTCGCCCGGTCGATCGAACGACTTGAACATCCTGAACGTATCGGCCGCCGCGACGGTCGGCGTCCGCGCGAATGCCGGCGTCGTGACCTTGTAGCCGCGGAGCGCGACCTGGCGCTCGGTTTCCGGCGAGACGACGATGACGGCATGCAGCTCGCCCGCGACGCGACGCACGTCTGCGACCTCGAATCCCAGCCGTTCGAGCGAATCGACGCCGGCTCGGCCGGAGATCGGGACCTCGACCACGCGCATCTGGGCCGCCGCGCGTGACGACGCGGCAACGCCGAGCGCGAGGACTAGAAGCCGAGCTGCGCCGCGAGCCATGCGGGAGCTTCCACGTATCCGCCCAGCACCAGGCCGAGCCAGATGAGCAGGGCGGCGAACGGGATCCAGAGCGCGATCACGGGCCAGAGCTTCGGCCGCCACGCCGCCATCGCCTGGAGCTCGGGCTCCCAGCGTTGCCGTTCCATCTCCACCTCGGATTCCAATGCCAGCCAGGCGGCTTCGAGTCGCCGCGCGACGGTGCGCAGCGCCTCCTGCCAGTCGGCGTGCGCGTCCTTCTCGAGCACGGACGCATCGCCCGCGCGTGCCGCGGCCTCATCCAACGCATCCAGTGCGGCGACGAATGGCCCGCCGCCCGTGCCGAGGCGCGCGACGATCGCCCGTTTCTCCGCGTTGCTGAGCAAGGCGCGACGCAGCTTGCGTCGCGGCAGCCGCACGCGCCGCGCCGTCCGCGTCAGCTCGGCGTCGAGCGCTTCGGCGACGCGCGCGCCCGCGCGCCGCACGGCGTGATCCCATGCAGCGGCCCAGGCGCGCCGGCCCGTGACTTCCAACACTCGCTCGCGCTCGACCGTCCGTCCTTCGCCGCCGAGCTCGAGTGCGCGCGTCGCGAGCTCTTCGCGAATGTCGTCGAGCGGCACCCACGGATCGAACAGCCGACGCGGGACGATGATGCGGCCCAGCGACGGCGCCAGCTCGGGCACGCGCAGCGGCATCAGCAGCTTCATAACGCGAGTCGCGCCGTGAGGCCGGTGCGGCGCTCGTAGTCGTCGACGAAGTGGGGCAGCGCTTCGGGCAGAAATCGTTCGCGTGCCAAGCCGGTCGCCGCCACCGCGCGTTCGATCGCGTCGGGCTCGCCTTCGATTTCCACGAGGACGTCCATCGCGGGATACCACTCGATCCGTACCGCCGCGTCCACCAGGCGGTACTCCGCGATCGTGCGGTCGATGCGGAGTACGATCTCGTAGCCCAGCCGGTCGAGGATCGTGCGGGCGGTTTCCGGATCGGCAACGCGCGTCTCGTGCTCCTCGCGACGCTTGTAGCCCCCTTTGACGCTGACCGGGCCTTTCCAGCCCAGCACGCCGTACGGCGAGCCGCTCGTAGGCTTGAACACGCGCAGCCGCAGGACCTCATCGCGTTTGTCGAGCTTCCCTTTGCGATCGTAGCGCCGGTCGATCATCTCCCCGCGGAATACCAGCTCGGCGCCCGCGGCGCGCAGCCTCTGCTCGAGTGCCGCCGGATCGTCCACACGAGCTTTCAGCTCCAGCTCGTCGGCGCTTTCGGATTTGCTCACGCGAAGAGTGCCTCGAGGACCGCCTGCGTGTCCTCGAGGTTCGCGAAGACGTGCGCGGCGCCCGCCGCGCGCAAGGCCGCGACGTCGTAGAAGCCGGTCGCAACTGCCACGGTGCGGGCGCCGATCGGTCGCGCGCAGGCGACGTCGTCCGGCGTGTCGCCGATGACCACGATGTCCGCGCCGGTGAACCGCCGGCCCGTCCGCTCCGCGGCGCGCCGCGCCGCGACGGCCGGAAGATCGGCGCGTCGATGCGAGTCCGAGCCGAACGCGCCGACGGCGAACCGGCCGGGATCGAGACCCGCCGAGCGAATCTTGAGGGCGGCGCCGCGCTGCACGTTGCCCGTCAGCAGGCCGACGATGGCGCGGGCGTCAGCCTCGTACGGTTCGAGCGCCGCCAGCAGATCGCTGATACCGGGATAGAGCTTCGTGGCCTGCGTCGGCTTGGCGAGCTCGGCGCTGAGGAGCGTGACGTAGCGCTCGCATACCGCGGCGATCCGTTCCTCCGACTCACACTCCGGGTGGCCCGCCAGCGCCAGCAGCTCGCGCACGATCTGCGGATCGGTCTTCCCGTCGAAGCGGTAGCCATCGATGGGTCCCGCCGTGCCCATTTCGTCGAGCAGGGCGCGATGAATGGCTCGGCGTCCCGCGCCGTTGGTCCAAAGCAGCGTGCCGTCGATGTCGAAGAGGATCAGCCGCATTACTGAAAATACGCGGTGTGGCGCCGCACCCCAACGAGGCCTTCACGTAGCCGCGTCATCCTGGGCTCGTCGCTGAAGAGATTGTCGGACCCCACACCGCCGCGCGAGAGCGCCGAGTGCACGATCCTTCCCGCGCCGGCCCACAGCGCCACGTGTGAGACTCGGCCGCGTTCCGCAAAGCACAACAGGTCGCCCGACTCGTAGCCGGCACCCTCGGAGCTGATCGCGATCTCTGTTCCCGCGCCGTACTGCTGGTCGCTGTCGCGCGGCAGCTTGATGCCGCGCGCGCCATAGACGGCCTGAACGAGACCGGAGCAGTCGATGCCCCATTCCGTGCGCCCGCCCCACAGGTAGGGCGCGCCGCCGTACCACTTCAGCGCGAGCTCCGGCAGCGCGAGGTGGCGCGCTTCTACCCGCAGCTCGGACTCGCGCCGCACGCTGCCTGCGGCGACCGCGCCGCGCTGGCCGTCGGCCAGCTCCACCACGCCGCGTCGCAACGCCACACACGCCCCCGTCGGCAGGCGGCGGCGTCCCTCCGCGGTCACGATGTCGGCGCTCAGCGCGCGCGCCGTGGCACGCCCTCGCCAATCGTCCGCCCAATCGGTCGGGCCGGTCGCGACGTAGCCGCCGCTGATCCACGCGATGTATCCGTCGCCGGCACGAACCCGCAGCCAGTCCTCGCGCTGCTCGAGCACGTCGAGGGTCTCGCCGTGCAGCGCTTCGCTGACGCGCGGCGCCGAAACGCGCGGCTCTCCCATGAGCGGCGCGAGCGCCGCCGTCACGATGGCGGCGGGCGCGAGCTCGGCGCCCGGAATAAGCTCTACTTTTTCCACGAGCCCCTCATCGCTCGCGAGGCGGCGCAACGCGTCGCGCGCATCCGCGCTCGACGTCACGCCCGCGAGACCCTTGGGCAATAACGACACTTCGAACACGCCGAGCCGGTTGTCCGGCACCCATTTGCGGCGAATGTCGTCGACTGCGCGCTCGACTTTATCCATGGCGAACGGCGCGCTCCACGGCTTCGGGAACGACCAGGGCCGCGATCGCTTCGACTTGCAGCGGTGACTTGGGTGTGACGTCTCCCGTGCTGGCCGCGAACACCACGTCGCCGTCGAACAGCGTCCCGTACGGCGTGATGCGGCGCGCGAGGGCGTCGCTGCTCGACTGCGCGAGGGCTTCGAGCTCGACGCGCGTGATGTCCGCGTTGGTCGCCACGACCGCCAGCGTCGTGTTGCGATTCAGGCGCTCGGGATCGCCCAGGGGCGCACCGCCGGACGCGAGGTACTGCAGGCTGTCGACTTTCCCCGCGATGATTTCGCCGCGCGCGTTCCTCACATCGCCGATGGCGTTGACGACGACGAGCGCCGCGACGATTACGTCGCCGAATTGCGCGGCCCACGAGCCGAGACCGGCGGGAATCATGTTGGCGAGTCCGGCCGCCTTCCCGCAGGTGGCGCCGCGGCCGACCCCGACCCGTCCCTCCTCATAGTCGGCGCCGGCATGGTCGCAAGCGCGATACGCGTCGTCCGCACTCGGCCACCCCACCGGCGTGCCCGCGTTGCCGAGGTCGAAGATCACCGCGGACGGGACGATCGGAATCGTTCCAGCGGGACCCACCGGGAGGCCGCGGCCACGCTCGCGCAGCCAGCGCATCACGCCGTCGGCGGCGCCGAGCCCGAGCGCCGAGCCGCCGGTCAACAGGATCGCGTCGATGCGCTCCACGAGATGCCGCGGATTCATGACGTCGAGCTCGCGGGTTCCGGTCGCGCGGCCGCGCGCGTGCGCGGCTGCGCGCATCCCGCCTTCCGGCGCGAGCACCACGGTGCAGCCGGTGCCGTGCGGCTCGATCGTCGTATGTCCCACGGTAATGCCGGGCACCGCCGCGAGATTCGTGCGTGACGTGCTCATTGACGCGCCAAGATAACGTCGGCAACGTTGACGGACATGACCGCTCCGAAGGTACCCCCGCACGATCACACGACGGTGCTCGTGGTCGATGATGAAGACGGCATTCGCCAGGCGCTGACGCGCTTCCTCACCCGCCTGGGCTATCGCGTGCAAGCGGCGGCGAACGCGACCGAAGCGCTGCAACAACTTGCCGCGCACCACCCGCAGGCGATGCTCTGCGACATCCGGATGCCGGACACGAGCGGGGTCGAGCTCTTGCCGAAAGTACTGGCCCAGGATCCCGATCTCGCGATCATCATGCTCACCGCGATCGACGAGCCCCGCACCGCGATCGAATGCCTGAAGCTCGGCGCCTACGATTACCTGATCAAGCCGGTCGACCTGGAAGAGCTCGAGTTGTCGTTGCAGCACGCGTTGCGGCAGCGTCAGCTCGAGATGGACCGCCGCGAGCTCGAGCAGTGGCTCGCGCGCGAAGTCGCGGTGCGCACGCGCGATCTCGAAGAGCGGACGCTCGCGATCGAAAACGTCGCGCTCGACGCGCTGGCGGCGGCGCAAGACTGGCCGGGGGCCGACGCGGCATTGAGCAAATTGGCCGAGGAGTTGGGAGCGCCGCGCGAGGAGCTGCTGATGGAGCTGCGACGCCGGCGCGAAGGCGCCTAGGCTTTCGCGGCTTTCGCCTTTTCCTCGCACGCCTTGCAGCGAGTCACGCCGCGGAACGTGCAGATCAAACAGATGAACGTCCCGCAGTCCGAGCACGGATAGCCTTCCGAAGCCCGCTCCTCGTTCCCGCAGGAGCGGCACACCATCCCGTCATGCTCCTTCAGCTTCGGCTTTTCCATGACCCCTAATCTGTTGCGCCGCCGCGACAAAGCCAATTGTCCGGGCCGTGTCGCACTCGGAAACCTTACGGATGAACGAGGTTACAAGCCCCTGAGGGAGGTGTGTAGGTGGGAGTTTCCTTTGTCTGCCCGAACTGCCAGCGGCCGGTGAATCCCATGACGGCAAACGCGGTCATGCATCCAGCCACCAAACAATGGCATCACGTCGACTGCTCGAGCGCGCCCAAGAAGGATCCGCCGAGCGGGCCGCCGAAGATCGAGCGGCGCCGGCGCCCGCGCAACTAGAGGTTCAACGCGTAGACTTTGATCTTGTTGATCAGCGTCGCGCGCGAAATGCCGAGCTCTGCGGCCGCGCGCGTGCGATTCCCGCCGTGATGTCGCAATGTCCGCTCGATGTGCTGGCGCTCCACCTCCGACAGCGATTGCGCCTGGTAGCGGCGATCGGCGCTCGCGCGCTGGCGCAGATCGGCCGGCAGCTGCTCGAATCCGATCGCCGCTTGCCCGCGGCCGAGGATCATCGAGCGCTCGATCACGTTCCTCATCTCGCGCACGTTGCCGGGCCAGGGGGCCGACAGTAGACGGTCGAGCACGTCGGTCGAGCATTCCGAGGGACATCCGGGCAGCTCTGTCTTGAGATCGGCGATGATCCGCGTGATGAGATCGAGCCGGTCTTCGCGCGTGCGGTCGCGCACCGGCGGGAGCGTCAGCGGCATGACGTTGAGCCGGTAGTACAAGTCCTCGCGGAACTGCGCGGTCTCCACTTCGCGCACCAGGTCGCGATTCGTCGCGGTGATGAGCCGGACGTCCACGGTCAGCTCGCGCGTGCCGCCGAGCCTGCGGAATTTCTTGGTCTCGAGCACGTGCAGCAGCTTGGGCTGCAGCTCCAGCGCGAGCTCGCCGATCTCGTCCAGGAACAGCGTCCCGTGATCGGCCAGCTCGAACAGGCCGATCTTCCGTTCCTTGGCGTCGGTGTACGCGCCCTTCTCGTGGCCGAACAGCTCGGAGTCGAGAAACGTCGGCGACAGCCCGGCGCAGTTCACTTCGACGAACGGGCCGTCGGCGCGCGGCGACAAGTTGTGAATCACACGCGCCACCCAGCCTTTGCCGGTCCCGCTTTCCCCCTGGAGCAGCACGGTCGCGCGATCGCTCGCCGCCAGCAGCTCGATCTGCCGCGCCAGCGCCTTCATCATCGAAGAGACGCCCAGCGACGTCAGGCCCTCGCTCTCGTGATCGAGCGTCCGGAGGCGAGCGTTCTGCCGCGACAACCGCACTTTCTCGGCGACGCGCGCGACCGCGGCGGACAGATGCACCATATCCACGGGCTTCGTCAGGAAGTTTTCGGCGCCAAGCTGCATCGCTTTCACGGCGGTTTCAATGTCGCCCTGCCCCGTCAGCAGAATCACCGACCCGCCTTCGCGTCGCAGCCGCTCGAGCACGACGAGGCCGCTCGAATCGGGCAGATGGAGATCGAGCAGCACGACGTCGGGACGCACGCGCTGGAACGTCTCGATACCGTGGTCACCCGTATCCTCGCGCCACACCTCGTAGCCGATGCGCTCGAAGTAGTCGCCGATCGCGCGGAGCACGGCGGCGTCGTCGTCGATCAGGAGCAGCGTGTCAGCCATGATGTGCCTTGAAGCCGGGGCCCACGAGCACCGAGAGCGCGCCCGGCAGCAGCCGCGCCTCGAATGGCGTCGCGCCGGTGACCTCGCCGTCCAGCTGCACGGGGCGCGGCTCGCCTTCGGACACTTCCACCCGAATCGTCCTGCCGCGCGCCCACCAGATGCGCCGGCCCTTCGACGTGCCGTTGCCGAGCAGGAGCTCGAACACCGCGCTGGCGCTCTGAAACGCGCCGTCCGCGTCCATGGCGACGACGTCGAGCCAGCCGTCGTCGGGGACCAGGTCGGGCCGCAGGCGCAGAAAGCCCGGCGGCAGCTGGCCGCAGTTCAACACGAGCAGCATGGCCGCGCGGATGTCCTGTGCCGTGCCGTCCACCGTCACGCGATGCCCCACGCTCTTGACGGTCGTGAGCGAGAGCGCCGCGCGGGCGATGTACGCGCCGAGCTTCCAGCGCCGTTTCTGCTCGCGGCCCGTCGCCGCCATCAGCTGCGCGTCGAATCCCGTGCCGGCGGCGACGGCGAAGTAGTGCGCGCCGTCCGAGCGGTCGACGACGCCGAGATCGATCGCGTGGGGGCGCGCGCGCAACAGCGCCCGCGCCGCGCCGGACGCGGTGCGGGGTAACCGCAGGTTTCCAGCGAGCACGTTACCGGTTCCGCCCGGTACCACGCCAAGCGCGATCCCGGAGCCGGCGATGCCGGCGGCAACCTGCATCGCCGTGCCGTCACCGCCATGACTCACCAGCACGTCGAAGCCGGCGCCCAAGGACTCCTCGGCGATCCGCCGGGCGTCGCCGGGACCGCTGATCGTGCGGAGATCGACGTTCCAGCCGCCGCGGCCGAGGATTTTGACGACGGCGGTCACCGCGCGCGCGTCGGCGCGGGCCGCGAAGGGGTTCGTGATCAGCAGCGCGCGCGTCACCTAGTACCGGCGTTCCCAGAACACGTCGAAGCCGATCTGGTGCGACACGTTGCCGCTGAAAATGTCGGGATCTCCCACCGCGCAGGTGCGGACGGGCTCGAAGCTGGCCTCCGTCCGCCACTCCGGGCTGAACCGGAATTGCAGCGTCGCCCCCAGCGAATTCGTGAACCGGGCCTGCGTCTGGCGGGAGCGCTGGCAGAAACCGGCGTTCAGCACGACGAACGTCTTGCCGCCGATCGCCCACCCGGCGGCGAGCTGCGCCCCCGAAAACGGATTGGTGGGATCGCCCGGGCGGATCTCGAAGTAGTCGAGCGGGACGCCGAGATCCGAGACGACGGTGCGCTCGAGCTCACCGGCGACGAGCGACGCCGCGACGCCGCGCACATAGGCTCCCTGTCCGCCGCTGAGCTCGACCGTCGGCCTGCCGCTGATCAGGTAGGACAACAGCTCCGCCTGCGAGTAGTCGGCGTTCTCCGCCTCGAGTCGCAGCTGCGGCAGCCGCAGGGTTCCGCCGATGTGCGCCAGCACGGTGATCGCCTGCGGTTGCCCCGGACCCGGCAGCGGGTGCACCAAGTGACTCGCTTCGATGTCGAGCGCCGCATCGAGGTCGGGCGTCCCGAAGTATTGAACGGTTCCGCGCCTCACGATGAACTCGCGGGTCACGGGTCCGATGATGAGGCGATAGGTGCCGCGCGGCGCTTGCAGCAGACCGCTCAGCAGATAGTTGTTGCGCACCTTGTTGACGATGACCTGCCCCGCGAGCTGGATGTTCGCCTCGTTCGACCGCAGCCAGACGTCCTCCCCCATGGTGAGCTGCAGATTCCTCACCTGGAGGCTGTCGAAGAACACGCTCTCGAATTGCGGGCCGAGCCGCTGCGTTCGGATGAGCGAGGTGTCGATCAGGTCCTGCACCCAGGGCTCGTCGAGGTTCACGACGCGCTTGTTCACGAGATCGGCGAAGTGCAGCACGCCCGACGTCACAGTGCCGCGACCGGTGAGCGTCGCGCCGAACACGGGGCCGGTCAGCTGCACGCGGCCGCTCGCGGTGACCGCGAGGTAGCCGCGCAGCTCGAGCGCCTTGAACTCCTGGGTCGTGATGGTGAGTCCCAGAATCGGCGTGCTCAGCTGCTCCAGTCGCACGAATCCGGTCACCTCGGCACGCCCCTGCTCGCTCCTGGCGGTGATGCTGTCCACCCGGATCGTGTCGCCGCGCAGTGACAGACTGCCGTTCATGTCGGTGTACCGCACGTTCAGCGCCGGGATCGTCGCCGCGGCGTTGCCGATGTCGAGCCCGCCGCGCAGCCGCGGCGATTCCCACGTGCCCCCGATGCCCAGGTCCGCGTTGAAAATTCCCTTCACGTCACGCAGCGTCGTGGTGACGGCGGCGAGCACGCCGAGATCGACGCTGTCGGCGCGGGCCTGGACGGACAGCGTGTCCTGGAGCTGGCGCCGCTCGACCGGCACGAGCGCCAGATCGAGCGGCAGATAGGCCGTCACGTTCAAGATCTGCTGGCCCGCGCGCCACAGGTGCATCTCCCCGTTCAAGCGCTTGCCGCGGTAATCGACGTTGCCGTCCATGAACGGCGCGCGGAACGAGCCGAACGCCGCGTTGGAGAACGCGAACGAGCCGGTGTAGGTCGGACTCGCGCGCGTGCCCGCGGCCGCGACGGTCGCGGTCACCGTGCCGGCGACCCCAAGCGTGTCCTGCTCCAGCAGCGCGTAGACGCCGGTGAGCGGGAAGCTGTCGAGCGAGAATCGCGCGTTGATCGGACCGCGCTGCGGGAGGTCGCCTGCCAGCGCGATCCGCCCGCCGCCCAGGGCGTTCTTGAGCGACAGCGAGTCGATGTGCAGCGCGGAGTCGTTGAAGGCGAGCGTCGTCGGCGCACCGAGAAACCACACGCCGCTCGGGATCAATACCGCGAGCGAATCCAGCTTCACATGCTGAATCAGCGCGGTATCGCCCGGACTCGGCCGGTGATAATGACCGCCGGCGATGAATGCCCCGAGGTCGCCGACGCGTGAGCGGGCGAACCAGGCGAGCGAGTCGCGGTTGCCGTGCGCGCTGGCGGCGGCCGCGCCGAACCCGAACCGCCCATAGCCCACCGAATCGACGTCGACCTGGACGTCGAACAGCGGCTCGGGGCCCGGCTGGTACACGACACTCCCCCGACCCTTCGGCATGCTCCAGCCGCGCCAGTGGAGATCGGTGAGATGCGCATCGGCACCGATCGACAGCGAATCCAGCGCGCCGGCGAGCGTCAGCTCGACGTGCGCGACACCCCGCAACCGATCCTCGGGAGCGTCGGTCTGGCCGGTGTACTGCGGGCCCGCGAGCCAGGTCACGAGCGAATCGAGAACAATGAGACTGTCGGCGTCGAAGTTGAATACGAGCGACCCCTTGTCGGGCCGCTTCCAGCCGACCGAGCCGCTGCCGCTGCTCAACAGGCCGGGCTGCTGAAGGCGGAGCGAATCAACCCAGAGCCGCCCGTCCGAGAAGTGCATCTTCGTCGCGCCGCTGTCGATCACCGTCCCGGCGAACAGCGAGGGTGCGAGCTTCGCGGCGAAGGCACCCGACGGCGGCGTGACGCTGTCGCCCACCGCGTCGCCGCTGACCGTGAGATTGAGGCGCGACGGCGGCGCATTCCGCACCAGCCAGCGATGCAGATTCAGGTCGACCGCGCGCAGCGTGAACCTGCGCGCGCCATAACCGGGATGCGCACCGCGGGCGCCGAGCAGCAGCGTTCCGTCTCCGCGCACCCCGCCGCCGCCGCCGAGCATCGCCAGGTCCGCGTGCGTTTCGAGCGCGGCGAGAGTCCCGGTCATCCGGATCGGTCCGGTCAGGGTGCCGCGGAGCGGGAAGGCGGCAATCCGTCCGGTGAGCCCGTCGAGCGACAGTGAGTCCGCGTGCACGTCCGCGAAGACGCCCAGCGTGTCCGACCGCGAATCGAGGCCGACGACGCCGCGGATGACGCTGACCGGGCGCGCGCCGTCGTGGTGACGCAACGTCCCGCTGAACAGCGCGTTCTTCATCGTTCCCGTGAGCGTGCCGGTCGCGTCGAGCTCGCCGTCGAGATCCACGGCGGGCACGAGGCGGCGCACCGTGCCGAGGTCGATGCGGCCGGTCTCGAGCACAAACGGCTGGAACGCAAGGTCGCGCCCCGCCAGGCTGATCTCCCCCTTGCCCTGGATCTGCGACTCCGGCCATCCCGGCACGAGCGAATCTCGGAACGACCAGCCGGTCTCGATCTTGAGCGCGCTTACGGGCCCGTCGACGATCGTCTGGCCGGTCAGTCGCCCGTAGAACGGCAGCGAGTCGATGAAGACGCGCGCCATGTCGAGCGACAGATCGTGCGCGACGAGATCGCCCTGCCGGAGCGCGACGAGGCCGGAATCCTGGGCCGTGAATGCCGTGATGTGGCCGGTGAGGCGGCCCGGTCCGAACGAGAGATCGAGCGGCCGCAGCTGGACTTCCAGCACTCGGCCGCCGTGGGAGGTGAGCGTGACGCCGCCGTGCAGCACGGCGTGGTCGGGATAGCGCGGATCGATGAACCGGATATCGCTGAGCGTCGCCGAGTCGGCGCGCATCGCCAGGTTCCAGAGCAGCGTGTCGCGCGGCCATTTCACGTTGCCTTTGGCGCTGAACTGCGTGCCCGGAAAGCGCACGCGCGAGAGATCGAGGTCGAGCGTCGTGCCGTCGATCGTGGCGCGACCGACGACGTCGGCGATCGAGAGCTTGGGATCGCTGCTCTCGGTGGCCAGCCGCAGGATGTCGATGCGAATGCCCTGCTCGCGCGGCGCCTGGATGCGCAGTGCCGCGAGCCGCGCGTTCAGGTGCTCGAACCGGCGAATGCGATAGCGGCCGTCCTCGCCGGAGTTTTCGATTTCCTCGAGCGCGCCCGCCTCACCGTGCTTCTGCAGTCGCAAGGTCAGCGTGCCGTCCACGAGCTGCACGTTCCGCAGCAGGATCAGCGAGCGCGGGCCCGCCGGACCGAGCGGCTTCACCTTGACCGTGTCCTTCTCGTGCAGGCGGAGCAGCTCGTCGAAGTTGGTCTTGCCGTTTTGGTGCTGGACGATGTTGATGTACGGCCGCTCGAGCCGCACTTCCATGAACACGATCCGGCCCGCGGCGAAATCGATGGGGTTGTAGCCGAGCTCGGCCCGTGGCAGCCAGGCAACGAGCGTGGAGTCCGGATCGAGCAGCCGGACGTCCGTCAGGACGACGCCGGTGAGCAGAGAGCCGCGGACTTCGCCGACCTCGATCCTGCCGTGCACCGCGCTCTCGACGGCGGCGCTCGCGACGCGCGCGAGCAGCGTGCGGCCGGCGTGCGTTCCCACCAGCGCGTTCAACGCGCCGAGGAAGCAGGCCAGCAGCCCGACGAGGGACCAGAGCGCGACACCGAGCGAGCGGCGAATCATCTAGAAGGCCTGCCCGACGGCGAACTGAATCACGATCTTCTGCCAGAACGATTTCCGCGCGTGGAGCGGCGGATACGAGGGACGGATCTGCGTGACCGTCCCCGTGCTGTCGTTCACGAACAGCAGCGGTCCCCGCTCGGTCGGATAGCCGTTATAGGCGGCGTCGATGCGGACCGGCCCGAGCGGCGTCGCGAATCGGACACCGGCGCCCGGCGTCACGCGCATCCCGCGAATCGTGACGAGCTCCTCGCCCCGCTCCCACACCTGCCCGGCATCCACGAACAACCCGAGCCGCATGCGCTGCGCGAATACCGGTGACGGCAGGCGCAGCTCGGCGTTGAGGATGATGGCGGTGTTGCCCCCGGTCGGCGCGGCCGTGACGCCGCGAAACACGGTCTCGCCCGCGCGCGTGGTCGCGGCCGAATCGATCGCGCCGGCGCTCGTCGTGTCGTGAATCACGTAGACCTGCGGGCCCAGCTCGTTACGACCGTAGCCACGCACCGAGTTGGGCCCCCCACCGTAGAAGCGCTGGTCCGGCGGCACATATCCCACGCGTTGCCCGGCGAGCGTGATGTTGCGCGGCAGGATCGTGCCTCCGCGGATGCGCCAGGCAAAGACCGAGCGGCGGCCGATGGGATAGTACCTGGCAGCCTCGATCTCGCCGCGATTGAACTCGTACGTGCTGTCCGACCCGACGAGGCGCGAGGCGTGCAGCAGCGTGACGGTCGTCAGACTGCCTTCGGAAGGATCGAGAATGTTGTTCACGCGGTCGCGTACGGCCGAGATGCTGATTGCGCCGAACGGCCGGCGCTCGCGCAAAAACTTCTGGCTGTTCTCATCGCACAACTTGAACAGGCTGCAGTAAATCCCGGCCGAGGCCTCGGTCCGGCCGACCGAATACGCGTACTCGAAGCTGACCGGGAGCCGGCCGCGCGCGTTCAGCGTGAGATCGGCCGTTCCACCGATCGCCTCACGCGTGTAGATGTTGAATTCCGACCGTCGTTCCCCGACGAGCCCGAGCGTCCCGACATTGGCGCGCGAGAGAAACGCCGGCTGCCGCACCGTGGCGCCAAGGGAGTAATTCAGCGTGTCGAACGTCCACGTGCCGCCGAATGGATTGCAGAACTGGTTCAGACCGGTCGTGTGCTTGGGCGTCCCCCCGAGCTTGGACACCTTCCCCGACAGATCGAGCGTCCGTGCGCCCCCGAGGAAGTCGTGTGCGGTCCAACCTGTTTGGACGCGAAAGCATTCGACGCTCGCGTAGCCGAGCCCGGTACGCACCTGGTGCCGCGGCCCCTCCTGGACCTGGAGCAGCACACGCACGGTGGAGTCGCGGCGGACGGTCTCCTGCGGTGGCAAGGAATCGACCAGAACCACGGTGACCGAGTTGAAGACGCCCATGCCGTACAGGTCGCGCTGCGTCTGATACAAATCGTCCTGCTTGTAGAGGTGCCCCGGCCGGACTGAGGTCACGCGGCGCACGGTCCCCGTGTCGACATCGCGCAGACCCCGAATCGGCACCTCGCCGATGAGCATCCGCGGACCCGGCTGCGCGTCGAGCACCACCTCTGCCTTCAAGACCCCCGCTTCCGAATCGAAATTCCGGAGCACCTCGGCGTACGGATAGCCGGCGTTGCGGAGCCGCGTGACGATCGTGTCCGCGGAGGCCTGCATGAGAAAGCGGTTGAACGGATCACCGACTTGCAGCGGCAGGTCGCGCTTCAGACGATCGACGTCGAAGATGCCGCTCACGCCCTGCACGTCGAGCTTGGTGACGCGGACCGGGTCGCCCTCGTGAATGCGGAACGTGACGTAGGCGTCGCGCGGCGTTCGCCGCACCGACGTGTCCACGACCGCATTCATGTAACCGCTCTGGCGATAGAGGAGAATCAATCGGACGACGTCGCGCCGGAACTCCACCTCGTCGAAGTACCGCTTTTCCCCGAGCCCAAGCCAGCGGACAACGCCATATCGCGCCCACCAGCTCGACGCCGTCGTGGCGATCGCGCTCTCGAGGGTGTAGTCGTCCAGCGCACTGTTCCCGACGAACGTCAGGCCGCGAACGACGCGCCCCTGTTCTTGGGCAGACAGGGCGGACGTCGCCGCGAGGACGGCGAGCAGGAGGCAAGGTATGAGGCGCAATTGACGTAGTTTGGCAATTTCGGCTATGTTGCGACACTTGGTCCGTACTGTCAACCTTTTCGACACCGCCAAGAGCGCCCTGTTCCTCTGTTTTCTCACCGCCTGTCACCCCTCAGGCGGCGGAAATCCGGTGCGGGGACTCGTTTATTACGAGAGCTACGACCCTCGCTCGCTCGATCCGTCGCTCTCTACCGACGTCCCGACGGGCGAGATGATCACGCTGCTCTTCGACGGCCTGACGGAGTTCGATCCCGACGGCCGACTGCTCGCCGGTCTCTCCGATCGTTGGACCTCCGACCGCGCGGCGCAGCGTTTTGTCTTTCACCTACGGCCCCACATCACGTTCCACGACGGCAGACCGCTCGTCGCCGCCGATGTGAAGCGCGCGCTGGTGCGCGTCCTGAATCCCGCGACGCACGGCGGCCGGGTGTGGCCGCTCCTGCCCATCGCCGGTGCCGCCGACTTCGCCGACGGTCGAGCGCGTGACGTGCGCGGCATCGAAGTCCTGGGCGACACTGCCATCGCGTTCACATTGGCGGAGCCGCTCGCCGTCTTTCCGAAATTCCTCGCGATGCCCGTCGCATCCATCGTGCCGTCGCCCGTTCCGGTCGACTTCGCCCAGCATCCCGTCGGAACCGGGCCGTGGCGCTTCGTCTCCTGGGAGCACGACGACTATCTGCGATTCGCGGCGAACTCGACGTACTGGGGCGGCGCGCCGCTCGCGGATTCGCTGACCGTGCGCATCGTGCCGGAGGCGCTCACGCGCGCGGCCGAGTTTCTTTCCGGCCGGCTTTCGGTGGTGGAGGTGCCGTTCGGCGAGACGGTCAAATGGCAACAGGACCATGCGGACTGGCTGAAGCGCAAGCCGGCGTTGCGGCCGATCTACGTCCCGCTGAACAACCAGCGCGGCCCGCTGCGCGACCCCCGCGTGCGTCAGGCGATCAATCACGCCGTCAACGTGCCGGAGATTCTGCGCACGGTCTGGAACGGTCGCGGCGTCCTCGCCGCCGGCTCGATTCCCCCCGCGCTGGGAGGGGGCGATCCCGGCCGCCGTCCGTACTCGTACGACACGACCGAGGCGCGGCGCTTGCTTCGCGAAGCGGGGTATCCCGACGGCTTCAGCGTTCAGCTGTGGCGTTCAGGGACGAACGTCGAGCTCGGCCGCGTCGCGCAGGCGATTCAGGCGCAGCTCGCGGCCGTGGGCATCACCGTCGAAATCGTCTCGCGCGATGCGTCGAGTATGCGGGAGGCAGTCCGCAAAGGCGCGGCCGACATGGCGATCACCGATTGGTGGGCCGACTACCCCGACGCCGACAACTTCCTCTATCCGCTGTTTCATAGCGCGAGCGCCGGCCCGGGCGGCAACTATTCCTTCTATAGTGATCGCGTCACCGATTCCCTGATCATGCTCGCGCGCCGCACCCCCAACCAGACGGCGCGCGAGACGCTGTATCGCCGCATCGACAAGCGCGTGTTCGACGCCGCGCCGTGGCTGTACCTCTGGTTCGCCGTCGATCTCTGGGCCGAGCACCCTTCCATCGAAGGCTGGGACATTCCGGTCGTTTTCAACGGCCAGCGTTGGACCAAGGTCCGTGTTGCAGCTCGTCACTAGACGGCTGGTGGCGACAATTCCGACGCTGTTTGGAGTTCTCGTCGTCGCGTTTTTGCTCCTCAATGTGGTCCCCGGCGATCCTGTCGCCGAAATGGTCGGTGAACGCGCCGACTCGGCAACGATCGCCCGGCTGCGCGCCGAGCTGCATCTCGACGAGCCGATTGCCGCGCAGTTCGGCCACTACGTGTGGGGCGTGGTGCGCGGTGATCTCGGCCGCTCCTACATCACGCAGCGGCCCGTGCTCGGCGATCTGCTCGAGCGATTCCCCAAGACGCTGCAGCTCGCCGGGGCCGCGATGCTGCTGGCCGCGACCTGTGGTATCACACTCGGCGTGATCGCGGCGATCCGGCCGGGCGGCCTGGTCGACCGCTTTAGCATGTTGCTGGCCTACGTCGGGATCTCGTTTCCCGTGTACTGGGTGGGCCTGCTGCTCATCCTGCTGTTCGCCGTGGCCTTGCGCTGGCTGCCGCCGTCGGGCTACGGAGGCCTCGCCTTTCTGGTGTTGCCCGCGTTGACGCTCGGCATGCGGTCGATCGCGTTCCTCGCGCGCATGACGCGCGGCGCGATGCTCGAGGTCTTGCCGGCCGATTTCGTGCGGACCGCGCGGGCCAAGGGAGTGACCGAGCGGCGGGTCGTCGGACGCCACGCCCTGCGCAACGCGTTGCTGCCGATCATCACCGTCCTCGGACTCGACGTCGGCAACTATCTGACGGGAAGTATTCTGACCGAGACGATATTTTCCTGGCCCGGTGTCGGACGGTACGTGCTGCTCGCGATCGAGCGGCGCGACCTACCCGCCGTCCAGGGCAGCATCCTGTTCATGTCCGTGATTTTCGTGCTGGTGAACCTTCTGACCGACGTGCTCTATGCGAAAGCTGATCCTCGCATCGCTCTGCATTAGCGGCGCCGTCTCGCTCGAGGCCCAGGGTGTGCAACAGCGGGTCACCCGCCTGCTGGAGCAGCCGCCGTTCGACAAGGCGACCTGGAATATCTATGCCCAGGACGACCGCGGCCGCGTACTGCTCAACCACAACGGCGATCGCCTCTCGGTGCCGGCGAGCAATACGAAGCTCGTCGTCGCGGCGACGGGAACGGTGCTGCTGCCGGCCGATTACCGCGTCCACACCAGCCTCTATGCCGCCGGGACGGTGACGAACGGCGTGCTCGAGGGCGATCTCATCGTCTATGGTCGCGGCGATCCCACGTGGTCGGAGCGGTGCTACTCGATCGACACGCTCGCCGTGGGCGCCTGCGATTCCACGTGGACCGCCGTCGACGCCATCGCCGACTCGCTCCGCGCGCGCGGCATTAAGCGCATCACGGGCAAGATCGTGGGGGACGGCTCGTACTTCGAGCCGACGCTCACGCACTGGAACTGGGGCTCGTTCGACCTCAACTGGTGGTACGCGGCGCCGGTGTCCGGCCTCGGATTCCACGACAACAGCGTGGACTTCCATATCACGCCCGGCCCGTTCGTGGACGCGCCGCCCGTCATCGACTGGAATCCCGACCTGCAGCTGTTCACGTTCGAGAATCGCGCCCGGACCGTGCCGGCCGATTCCGGCACGACGATCGGCGACAACTTCTTCCGCAAGCCCGGGACGCTCGACATCTGGGCCGAGGGAACGGTCGCCGTGTCGCGGACACCGTGGATCGAGAGCTTCGCGCTGCCCGATCCGAATCTCTATGCGGCCCGAGCGCTCGAGACGTCGCTCCACAAGAAGGGCGTGGCGGTCGAAGGCGGCGCCGCGAGTACGACCGACTCGATGGCCTATCGGACGCTGCGCTGCTGCGGCAGCCCCATCATCGAGTATCGCGGGCGACCGCTGCCCGACATCGTCTTCCCGATTCTCAACACCAGCCAGAACTGGTTTGCCGAGATGCTGCTCAAGATCGTGGCGCGCGAAGCGGGCGACACCGGCAGCTGGGCCAAGGGGCTGGACGTCGAGAAGCGCTTCCTCATCGACTCGGTGAAAGTCGATTCGACGGCGTTTGCGCTGGAGGACGGCTCGGGGCTGGCGGCGGGGAATCTCGTGACGCCGCACGCCTTCGTGCAGCTGCTCAGCTACATGTACAAGCATCCGAAGCGCGCGCCGTTTCTCGCGGCACTGCCGCGCTCGGGCAAGCCCGGATCATTGTTGCGGAGGTTCGTACGGACGCCCATCGAGGGTCACGTCCTGGCGAAGACCGGATCGATCGACCGCGTGAATACGCTGTCCGGTTACGTCGAGCAGCCGAACGGTCGGGTGATCACGTTCTCGATCCAGGTGAACGGGCACAACCAGCCGACCAGACAGATCCTCGCGCAGATCGATTCAGTGCTGGTGCAGCTGGCGCGCTAATCGTCCTTCTGTCCGAACAGCGCCATGTTGGACGAGTGCCCCGGCATCACCTTCGCCGTCGGATTCAGGAAGTGGGCGATCTGATTGACGGCGATGCACGCTTCGGCGAATCCGGTCGCGATGAGCTTGAGCTTTCCGGGATAGGTCGTGATGTCGCCCGCGGCGTAGATGCCCGGGATGTTGGTCTCCATCGTCTGCGACACCTTGATGTCGCCCTTCTCGATGTCGAGACCCCACTCGGCGATTGCCCCGAGTGAAGAGATGAACCCGAGCTGGGGAATGACGCAGTCCATCGCGAGCGTCTCTTCTTCTTTGGTCTTGTTGTTCACGATGGTCACGCGCTCGATGCAATCGCTCCCCTCGATCGCCTTCAGCTCCCAGAACGTCCGCAGCTGCATCTTGCCCGCGGCCGCCAGGCCCTGCACCTGATCGACGGTTGCCTGGTGCGCGCGGAACCCGTCCCGCCGGTGAATCATCACGATCGACTTCGCGATCCCGTGCAGGTTCACGGCCCAGTCGAACGCCGAGTCGCCGCCGCCCACGATCAGGATGCGCTTGCCCGCGAAGGTCTGGGGGTTCAGGACGCGATCATGCAGCCCTTTGTCGTTCCAGCGATCGACGTCCTTGAGCGGCAGCTTGCGCGGGGTGAACGCGCCGATGCCGCCGGCGATGAGGACCGTGCGACCGGGATACTCGTCCTTGTCGGTGACGATGGTAAAGCTGGGCTTGCCGTCGTCGTCGGCGCGGCGCAGCCCGATCACCTTTTCCGCGAGGTGCACCGGCGGCTTCCAGCGGAGTCCCTGCTCCGCGAGTCCTTTCACCAGGTCCTTCGCGAGGATCTGCGGAAAGCCGGCCACGTCGAAGATGTATTTCTCGGGATACAGCGCGGTGAGCTGGCCGCCGACTTGGTCGAGGTTGTCGATCAGGCGATGCGAGGCGCCGCGCATCCCCGCATAGAACGCGGCGAACAGACCGGTCGGGCCGGCGCCGATGATGATGATATCTTTGGCTTCTTGCATCGCGCGTACACTAGCGTCGTTCTCGCTCTCGGGCTACTGGCCGGCGCCTGCGCCGGCGCCGGTCGGACGGCAGCGCTTGGCTGGAGCCTCGGCGGTGAGGCGCACGTCTTTTTCGCCGGCGACCGGTTTGCGCGCGACTACTACCGGCGACTGACGGGCAGCTCGCACCTCGCCGACTCGCTCGCGCGACGTCAGCTGGTGTCGGTGCCGCCGGGACGACGGCGCGTCGTCCAGGTGTTTTCGGCGAGCGGCGCCGCGCCCGCCACGATCACCCTGGCGCGGTTTCATGCGCGCGGCCGCTGCGGATACGACGGCATGGTGACCGAGCTGGTCCTGGCGTTTCCCGGCGGCGCCTCCGCGAGCACGAATCACATTCCGCCCGCGCACAAGCCGATCCTGGGCATCCTCGATCAGCATTCCGCCTCGAGCGGCGGGACCGGATCGGTGCAGCCGGCGCTCAGCCGTTCCGCTGCGCTCGAGCTCGTGAATCGCGTCGTGCGAGGCGCGGCGGCCAAGGCGACGCTGCTGCGACCGCTGACGCTCGACCCCGATCAAGCCGCCGACGCGGGCGAGGTCGTGCCGCTGGGATCGAGCTACGGCGTCGGGTTTCGCGCCCGCGTGCTCACGACGCGCGGCGACACGTTGCTGCTCACCGGCGTCGCCGCGGCGGACCCGGAGCTGCGGCGCGTCCACTGGATCGTAAAGCCGCGGCTGTTTCGCCTCACGGGCGGCGTGATTCCGAAAGGCACGCGCGGCGTCCGCTATTCGCTGCGGGGCAGCATCGCAGGAAGCGGTGTGCTCGTATTGATCGACGAATTCGCCGATGTGTCGGCCGATGACTCGCGCGAAACGGCGGTCGACGTCGCGTCACGCGAGGTCATTGCGGCGCAACCGCTCGCGCTGCGCTGTCCGTGAGCATACGTTTTCTGCGGTGAAGATCTACACGAAGACGGGTGACGCGGGCGAGACGGGGTTGTTCGGCGGCGGGCGCGTCCCCAAAGACGACGCGCGCGTCGACGCCTATGGCCAGGTGGATGAGCTGAACGCCGCGCTCGGTGCCGCGGTCGCGCAGGAGCCCGGCGACTTCGAGCTCACCGCCCTGCAGACGATCCAGCGCGACCTCTTCGCCATCGGCGCCGAGCTCGCGACGCCGGATCCCGGCAAGCAGCGCGCCAAGGTGACGACGAATCAGGTCGAGGCGCTGGAGCGCTTGATCGACGCGCACGAGGCGACGCTCGCGCCGCTCAAGAATTTCATTCTGCCGGGCGGAACGCCCAAAGCGGCGGCACTGCATTTGGCGCGCACCACCTGCCGCCGCGCCGAGCGGGCGGTCGTGTCGCTCGCGCGGGACCAGCAGATCAATCCGTTGATCATTCATTATCTCAATCGGCTGTCCGACCTGCTGTTCGTGCTCGCGCGGGCCGTGAACAAGCAGGCGGGTCGCGCCGACATCGCGTGGTGAGCACGCCCTCGCCCGTGCGCGTCTCGCTCCGTGAGCAGCGCGACGCCTCCTACGACATTCTGATCGGGTCGGGATTGCTGGCGCAGCTGCCGCAGATCCTGGAGCGCTATTGTCCCGCGGCGGGCTACGCCGTGATCTCCGATGCGCACGTGGGAAAGTTGTGCGGCGAAGAGCTCGTGCAGCGGCTCGCCACGACCGGCTCTCGGGCCGAGCTGCTCACCTTTCCTGCCGGTGAATGGAACAAGACGCGCGACACCTGGGCGTCGCTGAGCGATCGCATGCTGGCGGCGCATTTCGGCCGCGACAGCGCGGTGATCGCACTGGGCGGCGGCGTGGTGAACGACGTCGGCGGCTTCGTGGCCGCGACGTACCTGCGCGGCGTCTCGCTCGTTCAAGTTCCGACGTCGTTGCTGGCGATGATCGACTCGTCGATCGGCGGCAAGACGGGCGTCGACGTGCCCGCCGGCAAGAATTTGCTCGGCGCGTTCCACCAGCCCTGCGTCGTCGTCGCCGACACGGATCTGCTGGGCTCCCTGTCCAGCAATCAGCTCTCGGCGGGACTCGCGGAAGCGGTGAAGCACGGCGTGATCGCCGACGCCGAATACTTCGCGTTTCTCGAGCGCGATTACGCCGCCATCTTCGCCAAGCACGCGCCGGCGCTCGAGCGCGTGGTGCGGCGGTCGGTCGAAATCAAGGCGGCGGTCGTGGCACAGGACGAACGGGAACGCGGCAAGCGCGCGATCCTCAATTTCGGCCACACGATCGGTCACGCGATCGAAGCGACGTCGCAGTACGAGGTGCTACACGGTGAGGCGGTGGCAATCGGCATGGTATACGAAGGCCGGATCGCCGAATCGTTGGGCGTCGCGGCTCCGGGCACGACGCAACGCATCGCCGGAGCACTCGAGCGACTGCATTTACCGATCGAACGACCCGGCTCGAGCGAGGTTGATCACCTGATTGCCGCGATGCGCAGCGACAAGAAGGTACGGGCGGGAGAAATTCGCCTCGCGTTACCCAGTGCGATCGGGAAAGCTCATGGTGACGACGCACGCGGCTGGACGGTGCCCGTTGACGATTCGTTGATTCGTCAGGTCCTGGTCAACACGTAGCCCACAGATCTTTCCACCTGTCCACACCGCGTTTCTCATCCCTCGGATTGAGATAGGAACCATGCCGACGAACTGTCGCGCAGCACTATTTTCCACAGGTACTGTGGATAGTGGACAAACTCTGGAATAGCCACGAATCCAACAATTTGTGATGTGGAAAACTGCGTTGATTTGCACGGATTGGCAGTAAAACCTATATTGCCGCGTGGTTTAGACGGCCTAAATGGCGGCGCTGCCCGCCGTTTCCACACACAAACTCAGGGCTTAACGCGGGGAGTTCGCGAATGGCGAGGTCGAACGGCAAGGCGAAGGCCTTCTTCCGTACCACCCCTTCCGGAGCATTCGACCAGTACCTGCAAGACATTCAAAAGCTTCCCCTCATCAAAGATCCTGCTGAAGAACGGCGCCTCGCTCGTCGCGTGCAGCGAGGAGATGAGAAAGCCGCAGAGCGACTGGTCACCGCCAATCTTCGTTTCGTCATTTCCTACGTCAAAAAGTATCAGGGTCACGGACTCGATCTCTCCGAGCTCGTCGCGATCGGCAACGAAGGCCTGCTCAAGGCCGTCAAGAAGTTCGATCCCGATCAGGGCGTCAAATTCATTTCGTACGCGGTGTGGTGGGTGCGCCAGGCGGTCCTGAAGGCGCTGGCCGAGCAGACGCGCAGCGTCCGCATTCCGCTGAATCAGAATTCGCAGCTGATTCGCATGAGCCGCACCGAGACGTATCTGTCGCAGGAGCTCGGGCGCGAACCCACCGACAACGAGATCGCGAAGGCCCTCGAAGACTCCGTCGAGAACGTCCGCACCGCGCGCCGGATGACGGCGGCGGAATTGTCGCTGGACGCGCCGGTCGACCGCACCGACAAGGACGCGGCGACGCTGGGCGAGCGGTTCGCGGGGCAGGAAGGCGGGGAGATCGAGGAGCGCACCGACGGCAAGTTGATGCGCGAGTTCATCGATCGGATCTTCCAGAAGTATCTCACGCCGCGCGAGCGCAAGATTCTCTATCTCTACTACGGGCTCGAAGAGGGCAGCGAAGCGATGACGCTCGAGAAGATCGGCGCGCTCATGGGCGTCACGCGCGAGCGCATCCGTCAGATTCGCGAGCGCGCATTTGAGAAGCTACGCGAATCGCCGGATGGCAAGGCGCTAAAGGGATTCTGGAGAGCTGCGTAGGACGGGAAACAGCTCGCCGTCGGTAGACGAGGGGCCAGGAAGACAAATTCCTGGCCCCTCGTCGTTTCGGGGCTACTATATAGTATGAGCCTCGCTCGCGACCTCGCCTCCATCGTCGGCGACAAGCACGTTCGCCAGGCGCGCGCGGAGCGCTTGACCTACTCGATGGACGGCCTGCCGACTCACCGCCGTGTTCCCGATCTCGTCGTCCTTCCCGGCTCGCGGGAAGAGCTGATCGCGGTCGTGCGACTGCTCGCCGCGCTCGGAGTGCCGTTCGTGCCGCGTGGCGCGGGCACCGGACTGTCCGGCGGCGCGCTCGCGGATGAAGGCACGGTGCTGCTCGTGCTGACGCGGCTCAACCGCATTCTGAAAATCGACGCGGCGAGCCGGCTCGCCGTGGTCGAGCCCGGCGTGGTCAACGCGAAGCTCGGCGCGGCCGCAAAGCCGTTCGGGCTCCAGTACGCGCCCGACCCGTCGAGCCAGAGCGCCTGTACGATCGGCGGCAACGTCGCCGAAAACGCGGGCGGCCCGCACTGTCTCAAGTACGGCGTCACGGCCAATCACATCCTGGCGCTCGAGCTGTTGCTCGCGGACGGCAGCCTGGTCGAAATCGGCAGTCCCGGAGGCGAGCCCTGGGGGCCCGATCTCGTCGGCCTGTTCGTCGGCTCGGAAGGCAACTTCGGAATCGCGACGCGCATCACCGTCCGGCTCACACCGGTGCCGCACACCGTCCGCACCCTGCTGGCCGATTTCGCGAGCCTGCGCGCGGCCGGCGAGGGTGTCTCGGCGATCATCGCCGCCGGCATCGTACCCGCGGCACTCGAGATGATGGACCAGTCCTGCATCCGCGCAGTCGAAGACTCAGTCTACGCGGCGGGCTATCCGCGCGACGCGGCCGCCATTCTGCTCGTGGAGCTCGACGGACGTAATGA
>DATDEZ010000135.1:0-14990 GCA_036522875.1 Gemmatimonadales bacterium
CTGGGCGGTAACCTCTGCCTCGATACGCGCTGCAACTACTACAACCAGAGCTATGAGTGGCGGAAGTCGATCGACTTCTGCATGAAGAAAGACGGCGCGATCTGCTGGGTCGCTCCGTCGTCGCCGCGCTGCTGGGCGGTCAGCTCCTCGGACGTTGCGCCCGTCATGGTGGCGATCGGAGCAGAGTATCGCTTGGTGGGTCCGCAGGGAGAGCGCGTCGTGCCCGCGGGGCGATTCTACAATAACGACGGCATCAATTATCTCACGAAGCAGCCCGACGAAATCCTCGTGGACGTTCGCCTGCCCGAGCCCAATGGCTGGGACGCGGTCTATCACAAGCTGCGACGCCGTGGCTCGTTCGACTTCCCGGTGCTGGGTGTCGCGGCGTGGATCCAATGGGAGTCGGAAGCGAGGAGTCGGGAGCCGGTGGTGCGAGACGCGCGCATCGTGCTGGGCGGCGTCGCGAGCTACCCGCAGGAGATCCCTGAAGCGGCTGCCGCGCTGCGCGGTATGACGTTTGGGGCGGACGCGATTGCCGCGGCCGCTGAAGCGGCGTACCGTCCGTCGAAGCCGATGGACAACACCGATTTCGATCTCTCGTGGCGGAAACAGATGACGCGCGTGTACGTAACCCGGGCCCTCGATGCGCTGCGGCAGCGAAAGAGCTAGCGCCCTCCTCCTCTTCGGCTGCGCGGTCGTCGTAGCATGTCAGGATCCGGCCCGCGCCCCGCTGCCGCTCACGGTGATCTCCGATCCGCCCGCGCAAACCGCGGGCGGAGTCATCACGCTCACGTCCGATCAATTCTCCGGTTTGGTCCTGCAGCCGAGCGCCGACACGGCGCGACCAAACCGCTGGGCGAATTTCGCGGTCGTCGTTGGCAGCGATACGGCGGAGAGCTGGCGCGTGGCCTCCAATCAGATCGCGTTCCGCGTGCCGCCCGTCGTCACCGGGAATTACGAGGCCGTCATATCCGCCCGCGGGTACGACAGCGCGCAGGCGGCGTTCTATGCCGTGGGATTGGCGTTCCCTGCCTACTGGGGCGGTCTCAATCCCTACACGAATGTGTCGAGCGGTACGCTGCTGACGGGACGCGGCTTGCTCGTCGCCGAAGACATCTCGTGGCCCGGTTTCACGATGGGCTACGGGCTCGTGGACGTGCAGTCGCAACACCTGAACATGTTCCCCGAGCTGGCGAAGACGGACTCGACTCTGGTGAAGATGTACGTGCCGGGCCCGAGCTACCGTCCCAATCACTACATCTTCGATCTATCACACGCGGGGAGCGCAGCGGCGACGGTGTGGCACGCGGACCCGTGGACGTTGGTCGATACCCTGCCGTGCAGCAACGCGAGCGGCGTCTACACGGCCGCGGAGCTGTCGGCCGCCACGTGCCTCATGATGCATACCGGCACCCTGGTCCGGAACGGCACTGACACATTGCTGCGCGGTCAGGGCGCGATTGCGTTCGGTGACTTTCGCCTGGCCCCCGGTGGCAAGTGGGCGGTCATGCGCACGGAGCTCGATGCCAGGCGGTTTCGTGGGCCCGTCATGGCATGGCCGGTTTTCAATCAACTCGGCGATGTCGCGTATACCATCGACACGCTCTTTCACGTCACGGGCGCGGCCTTCTCGGCGGCCGGCGACACCATGTTCATCACCGCGAGCGTTCAAGACTCGACCGCCCCCAACGGCTCCGGCGGCCGCTTTTCGCTCGTCGTAATCGAGACCGCGACGGGGCGCACGCTACAGGCGCGCGCGTTCCCGCCCAATCGCGCCCTGCAAGACGTCATCCTCGATCCTTCGCGTCCCGTCATTTACGTCGGTGGCGTGCAGGCGGAGCCGACAAACGGCAATTCGCACGTCCGCGAATATCTCACCGTGCTAGACCGCCTGACGCTCGACCCTATTGCCGATATGCCCGCGGCCGCCGACGAGTCCGTTCACGATGCGAACCTCGTCTACGACGGGGCGGGACGCGTCACCGTCCTCGGCTGGTGCGGCTTCGACTGCGGCGGACTGACCGTCTTCACGTTCGACCTGCCCTGACATAAGCTGCAGCATCACGACACTTCCCGAACAGTCCAGCACGCCACAGCTTTTGCCGCTCATGACACTACATCGTTTGTGCCTCGCCTTGGCCGCGGCACTGACCGCCACCGCTGCTCCCCTCGCCGCGCAGCGGACGACCCCTGGGGCCGCGTTGCCGCGCGATTTCGACGCCTACGTCGGCCGCGTCCTGCGGCAATTCGAGGTCCCGGGTGTCGCGATTGCCGTCGTCCAGGACGGCCGAGTGTTGCTCGCGAAGGGGTACGGTGTGCGGACACTCGGCCAACCCGCGCCGGTCGACGCGCACACGCTATTCGGGATCGCGTCCAACACCAAGGCGTTTACGGCGACCGCGATCGGCATGCTCGTCGAAGACGGCAAGCTTCGCTGGGACGCGCCCGTCATCAATTACCTGCCCTGGTTCCAGATGTACGACCCCTTCGTCACCCGTGAGCTGACGATCCGAGACCTCCTGGTGCATCGCAGCGGGCTCGGACTCGGGGCGGGCGATCTTTTGTGGTGGCCGGGGTCGACGTACGACCGCAAAGAAATCGCGCGGCGGCTGCGCTACATCAAACCGGCCACGAGCTTCCGCACGGCATATGCCTACGACAATGTGCTCTACGGGGTCGCGGGCGAGGTCATCGAGGCCGTGTCGGGGCAGAGCTGGGAAGATTTCGTCGCGACCAGAATTCTCGGCCGCGTGGGCATGTCGGAGAGCAGCGTTCGGCATTCCGCCGCCGCGGCGGGGGGCAACGTCGCGACGCCACACGCTCCCGTGGACGGCAAGGTGCAGCCCATCACGCCGTTCGCCAGCGACAACGTCAATCCCGCCGGCGGCATCAACGCGAGCGCGACCGACATCGCGAAATGGCTGATGGTGCAGCTCGACTCGGGCAAGCTCGCCGATGGCACGCGGCTATTCACGCCGCGCACCACGTTCGAGCTCTGGACGATCGTGACGCCCTACCGTGTCGGCCGGCTGCCGCCCGAGCTCTCCGAGCTGCAGGCGTCGTTCGCCGGGTATGGCTTGGGATTCGAGATGCGCGACTATCGTGGTCAGAAAATCGTGTCGCACACCGGCGGGCTGCCGGGCTACGTCTCCCGCATCACGATGGTTCCGAATCGGCGCATCGGGATCGCGGTGTTTACCAACCAGGAATCGACCGAGGCGTTCCAGGCGATCACCTATCGGCTGCTGGATCACTTCCTGGGGGCACCCGCGCCGCAGACGGACTGGCTGGCGCTGTTCGCGCGTTTGAAGGCGCAGGGCGATTCCGCCGTGCTCGCTCAGGAACGCACAGCGGCCGCGAAGCGGGACTCCACTTCGCGGCCGTCGTTGCCGCTCGAGAAGTATGCGGGAACCTATCGCGACGCCTGGTACGGCGATGTCACCATCGCGCTCGAGAACGGCAAGCTGGTGATGCGGTTTTCCCACTCACCGTCGCTCACCGGCGACCTCGAGCATTTCCAATACGACACCTTCATCGCGCGCTGGCGCGACCGCGAGCTCCGCGCCGACGCCTACGTGAGCTTCGCGCTCAAGCCCGACGGATCGATCGACCAGGTGAAAATGAGCCCGGTCTCGCCGGCGACAGACTTCAGCTTCGACTTCCAGGACTTGCTGCTAGTGCCTCAATCTCGTCCGTAGCCTTCGCGAGGGCCTCGGCCACCTTTTTGCGCGCGTCGTCGCCCTCGGCTTTCCAGCCGGTGCGATAGACCGCCTTCACGAGGCGCCCCAGCGCGCGGTTCACCTCGGCCATCGAGCCACCCACCGTCCGCTCGACCGTTTCGGCCACCCGGTCGAAGATGTCTTCGACGACATCCTTATGTTCGTCCAAGAATTTCTTTCCCGTGTCCGTGATTTCGTAGACCTTCTTGCCCTCGACGTCGCGCGAGACCACGAGTCCTTCATCCTCGAGCCACTGCAACGTCGGGTAGACCGTGCCGGGCGACGGCGTGTAGCAGCCATGCATCCGATCTTCCAGCTCCTTCATGACTTCGTAGCCGTGTCGCGGTTTGTCGCGCACGAGCTTCAGAATCACGTACTTCATGTCGCCGGCCCCGAACCACTGGCGCCGCGCGCCGCGCGGTCCGAATCGGAAACCCCAGGCTTTCGGGCCCCAGAACGAGCCGAAACCTTCCCACCTGCTTCCGCCAACCATGATCGCCTTCTTGTGAGATGTTACGTCACGATATTCGTGTGCGATATATCGTGTCAAGCGTCATTCTTTTCCTGTGTGGCAAGTCACTATAAGACTTGAGCTTGCAAGTTCGACCGCCGCCCGTACATTCAGGCCACGCTGGATGCTTGTTCCCTTGAGTTGCCCCCACCCGCGCCCGGGAGAGGAGCAGCAATGGCAGTGGAGATCACCCCGCACCCCACGTGGGTCGCGGATCTAGATGCCACACTCGAGCCAAACCGCCAGGCGATTCTCGACACGCAAGTCATCGTGGACGCGTCCGAGAACGAGCTGGTCGATGGCCAGATTCAGAACTTTCTGGTGGCGTTCTATCCGATCATCCGCGACTTCCCACAATGGCTGCAGATGCTGCTCGACCGTTCGCCCGCCATGGGACGGGAGTTCTTCACCGACAACATCCGCGTCGAGCGGCGCCATGATGCCATGTGGCGCGCCATGGGCGACGGCTTCAACGTTCCCAAGAAGCGCTTCCAGGACCCGGAGCCCATGCTCGACGAAGTGAAGAAATTCCACGCGTACCTCACCGACATGTGCCGCAACGCCGAATTCGGCCAGGCGGTGTCGGCGACGAACTATGCCGTCGAAGGCGTCGCGCAGAAAATCTCGGAAAAGGCGCTGCGAGGCCTCGCCAAGAACGCGAAAATCGGCCCGCGCGGGCGCTGGTGGCTCGAAGAGCACGCCAAGTACGACGACGAGCATCCGATCCATGCGCTGGAAATCATCAAGGATTGCGTGAAGCGCGGCACCGACACGCCCGACCAGGTGACAAAGGCCGCGCTCGAAAGTCTGCAGCTCATGCGCCGGTCCATGGAGGTCTCCTATCACGCGTGAGTAAGTCGCGCGGGGTCTCGCCTGCCCGCGGCACGCGGGCAACTGCCGCCGCGGGGGGGCCCGCGAAGCGTCCCGGAGGGCGGCTCGATCTGTTGCAGGCAGCCGCGGACGTCGTCGCGGCCCTGCCGGACGCCGTGGTGGTCACGGGGCTCGACCGGCGGGTGCTCGCGGCCAACGAGGCCGGCGCGCACATGCTCGGCTGGCAGGCGAACGACGTGGTGGGCCAGGCCATCGCCGAACACGTCTCTCCCAGCGAGCGCGCGCACGTCGCTTCGCGCGAAGACCGGGTGCTCGCCGGCGAGCCGCAGCGCTACGAAACACGCATCGTCAATCATCGCACGGGCGAAGAGCGTGACGTCGCCGTGTCGAGCGGGCCGTTCCGGGTCAATGGTGAGCTGATCGGGACGGTCGCCACGCTGCGCGACATCACCGAGCCCAAGCGCGCCGCGGACACCCTGGCGCGCTCCGAAGCGCGGTACCGGCACCTCGTCGAATCCGCCTCCGATGCGATCGTGACGCTCGACGCGAACGGCCGCTTCACCACCGTCAATCACGCCGCCGAGAACATCTCGGGCTACAAGCGCGAGGAGCTGGTCGGCCAGTGGTTCGCCCCGATGCTGCCGGACGACGACCTGCCCAAGGCGCTCGGACACTTCCAGCACGCGCTGTCCGGCGAGACCGGGCTGTTCGAGACGCAGTTCCATCGCAAGGACGGCGAGGTCCGGACGATCTCGGTGACGTACTCCACGCCGCAAAAAGACGAAGAAGTGCTCTGCTTGATCCGCGACGTCACCGATCAGAAAATGCTGCAGGAGCAGCTCATCCAGTCGGAAAAAATGTCCGCGATCGGGCAGCTGGTCTCCGGCGTCGCGCACGAGCTCAACAACCCGCTCGCGGGCATCTCGGCGTTCGCGCAGCTGCTGCTCGCCGAGAAGCGTTTCCCCCCCGACCAGCGCACGGCCGCGGAAACGATCTACAGCGAGGCGCGGCGCGCGAGCCGCATCGTCCAGAACCTGCTGACCTTCGCGCGCCAGCATAAAGCCGAGAAAGTCCCGACGCAGCTGAACCAGGTCCTGGACGACACGCTCGAGCTGCGGGGCTACGAGCTGCGGGTGCGCGGCATCGACGTGCGCCGCGAATACGACGAGTCGATCCCCGAGACGATGGCCGACGCCCACCAGCTGCAGCAGGTCTTCCTCAACCTGATCACCAACGCCGAACAGGCGATGGAGCAACGGGAGGGCCAGCATCACCACCGGTTGACCGTGCGCACGCGGCTCAGCACGGAAGCGATTCGGATCGAAGTCGAAGACACGGGGCCGGGCATCCCGCCGAACCTGATCGAGCGGATCTTCAACCCCTTCTTCACCACGAAGCCCACGGGCTCCGGCACGGGCCTTGGGCTGTCGATTTCGCTCGGCATCGTGCGCGAGCACGAGGGCAGGATCTGGGCGGAGAACGCGCCGCAGCAGGGCGCTCGCTTCGTGGTCGAGCTGCCCATCACGACGCCGCGCACCTCGGGCGAGCACGCCGCGGTCGCGCCCATGCACGCCGTGGGCTCGGATACCCTCCGGGTCCTCGTCGTCGACGACGAAGCGTCGGTGCGGGTCTCGCTGCAGCGCTATCTCGCGGGCCGCGGGCATCAGGTCGAAACGACGGCGAGCGGCGAGGACGCGCTGACGCGGCTCAAGGCTTCGAAGTACGACGCGGTGATCGTGGACATGCGGATGCCCGACTTGTCGGGCGAGCAGCTCTATGAGCGCCTGCGCAGCAACGACCCCACCCACGCCGAGCGCGTGATCTTCACGACGGGCGACCTCGTGAACGAGCAGATGCGGCGGTTCCTCGACGGGACCGGCCGGCCCTGCGTCCCCAAACCGTTCGAGTTCTCCTCGTTCGATCAGGCGCTGCCCGCGGCTCGCCGCCGGGCCTAAAAGCACTCATTTTCTCCGCCGTTCCTTCCCACCCTGAAGGGTGGGCTCGGCAAATCATTGTCCGAAAGGACACGCATGCGCCCGCTACTCCTTGTGCTGTTTCTCGCAACGCCGCTGGCCGCCCAGGAGCCGTTCGACTTCTACTCGCGCGGTCCGTATCGCCCCGCCGTCCCCCGTCCCGAGGCGATCACCGGCTACGCCGCGGGCGATCAGCACACGATGTACGCCGTGATGCAACACTATCTCGACACGCTGGTCGCTACCGCGTCCGACCGCGTGCGCATCGAGACCTGGGGGCGTACGAGCGAGTATCGGCCGATCCGGGCGCTGATCATCTCCGATCCCGCGAACCTCGCCAAGCTCGATCAGATCAGGGCCGGTCTCGCCGAGCTGGCCGATCCGCGCAAGACCTCCTCCGCCCGGGCCGCGGAAATCGCCGCGCAGAGTCCGGCGGTCGCGCTGTTTCAGTACTCGGTGCACGGCGACGAGCCGGCCGGCTTCGAGGCGGCGCTGCAGGTCGCCTATCAGCTCGCCGCGTCCGAAGAGCCGCAGACGCTCGAGATCCTGAAGTCGGTCGTCATCGTCCTGAATCCATCCGCCAACCCGGACGGCCACGAGCGCTTTTCCGCGTGGTACAACTCGATCGGGATCGGCGCCGACAACCCGTGGGCGTTCGAGCAGAACGAGCCCTGGAGCATCACGGGCCGCTACAGTCACTACCGCTTCGACATGAACCGCGATCTCTTGGCGCAGAGTCAGCCCGAGGTCCGGGCGATGATGGACGGCATCCTGCGCTGGCGGCCGCAGGTGTTCGTGGATCACCACTCCACCACGCCCACTTTTTTCTTCCCGCCCGTCGCGCAGGCGGTGAACATGAACCTGCCGCCGCAGACGACGAAGTGGTTCGACACCTACGGCCGGGGCAACGCGGCGGCGTTCGACAAGTATGGTTGGCAATATCAGATCCGCGGCGTGTTCGATTTCTTCTACGTCGGCTACTGGGACGAGTGGACGACCTTCCAGGGCGCGACCGGCATGACGTACGAGACCGACGGCGGCCCCGAGTATCGGAAGCGGCGCGACGACGGCAGCATCACGACGTTCCGCGACGGCATCGCCCACCACTTCGTCGCATCGCTGGCCACGCTGGAAACGACCGCCAAGAACCGGCAAAGCCGGCTCCTCGATTACTACGACTTCCGGCGTTCGGCGATGGCGGAGGCGGCCACCGATCGCCTGAAGCGCGTCGTCATTGTGCCGGGGAACGACCCGCAGTCCGCGGCGCACGTCGTCGGCTTGCTGCTGCGCAACGGCATCGAGGTGACGCGCCTGCGGCAGCCGCTCACGTCACGCGCGGCGCATAGCTACCTGAGCCGTGGCGGTGCGGGCGCCACGCGGACCTTCCCCGCCGGCAGCTACGTCATCGATCTCAATCAGCCGCAACGTCGCGTCGCGAAAGGGATGCTGGAGCCCGACGCCCAGTTTCAGCAGTCGTTCATCACGCGCGAGCAGGCCAAGTATCAGCGCAACCGGCGCCGCGGCGAGGATGCCGACAAAGAGGACTACGGCTTCTACGACATCACGGCCTGGTCGCTGCCGATGTCTTTCAATCTCGACGCCTACTGGACCGAGGATGCCGGCCCGGCGGGTGATCCCGTCGCGGATTCGTCGCTCGCGCCGACGGCGCCACCGACTCGGGCGACGAGCGCCTATCTCTTCTTGAACGACCGACCGGGCGCCGCGAAGCTGGCCTTCGCGCTCGAGAGCGAAGGGTTCAAGCTGGCCATCGCGCGCTCGAGCGTGCGTGCGGAGGGCCGGTCCTATCCGCGCGGCGCGTTTCTCGCGCGCACGCAGCGCAACCCTGCCACGCTGAGCGACCGCATCACCGCGTTGGCGCCGGCGTTCGGCGTGCCGGTCACCGCGATCCAGACGGCATATCCCGACTCGATCGATTGGGGTATCGGGTCCGACGAGGTCCTCGCGTTACACGCGCCCAGGATTCTCGTGGCCGCGGGCAACGGAATTTCGGAGACGAGCTACGGCTGGCTGTGGTACTTCCTCGCGAGAGAACTCAACGCGTCGTTCACGCCCGTCCCGCTGAACGCGATCGGCCGGATGGACGATCTCGATGCGTACAACGTTCTCATCATTCCCGACGGCTCGGCCGGCCGGATGCGGCGTGAGCTTGGCGATCAGGGCGTGGAGAAACTGAAAGGCTGGGTGCGCGCGGGCGGCGCGCTGATCGGCTACGGCGGCGCCGGTGAGCTCGCCGCGAACAAGGACGTCGCGCTGACCACCGTGGCGAACCTCGCGCCCGACAGCGGCGCCGCGGCCGACACGACGGTGTCGGGCGAATCGCCGCCGCTCGTTTCCAAGACCGCCGCGCCGCATGACCGCGTCGAGTGGATCCCCGGCGCCATCTTCCGCGTCACGCTCGACACCACGCAGTGGCTCACGCTCGGCTACGAGCGGAACAAGCTGCCGGTGTTCATCGACGGCGACACGTTCTGGCGTCCGTCCAAGGGCGGCGCCAACGTCGCGATGTTCACCGATCCGGCCGATTCGCTCGTGTTGTCGGGGTTCACCTGGCCGGACAACACCGCGCGGCTGCTCAAGGGATCGACATGGGCGGCGGTCGAGAATCAGGGCAGCGGTCGAGTCGTGCTGTTCCTCAGCGACCCGTTGTTCCGAGCATTCTGGCGCGGCCCGGCCAAGCTCCTGACGAATGCGATTCTGATCGGGCCAACGCGATAACGGCGGTAGAGACGGCAGAGGCGGCAAGCTTCGCTTGCCGCCTCCGATTCTTAGATTGCCCGGCTGATTCGAACGGTGCCGCGCTTGAGCGGAAGCGTCGGTCGTAGCCTGAACACGCTCGGCTCTTCATGCATGCGCGGGGACATCCGGAAGACGCGGCCCTCGCCTTGGTTCTCCGGTACCTTCCAGCTCACCGTGATGTGCTTCTGCTTGCGCAGCACGTCGAGCGACACCGTCTCGCCCGGATCGTAGGAGCGCAGAATGCGCATCGCCTGCATCGGCGAAGCCGGCTTGCGTCCGCCGATCGACACGATCACGTCGCCGCCTTTGAGGGCGAGCGTCGAGTCTTCCGACGGGCGCACCACGAGGACGCCTTCGCGGGTCCCGAAGTAATCGCCCAGATCGGGATTGAGCTGCACGAGCTCGACTCCACCCCACGGGCTGCCGAACGCCCAACCCATGCCCATGCCTTCGCCGTCGCCGAAGCTCAGGCCCATCCCGCCCCGGGGAAGCATGTTCTCGAGCATGCCCCGCATTTCGGGCTGCTCGAGCGTCCCGGTCCACGTCATCTCATGTCCGAGATCCTCGGCCACCAGCGTTGCCTTGCGGCTGTCGGTGCCGCGCCGGTATTCGACCTGCACGGTATCGCCCGGATCGAGGGTGCGCGCGAGCTCGATCAGCTTCATGCCCGGGCCCGAATCCTCGTCGTCCTTGTCTTCCGGCTCGACGCCGCCGAGGGCCGTGCCGTTGAAGCGGGTGATGATGTCACCCACTTTGAGACCCGCCTTCTCCGCCGGCCCGCTGGGCGTGATGCCCTCGATGCGCGCGCCGAGCTTGTCGTTGGTGGCGTCGGCGCGCGTGTCGACGATGACGCCGATCCGGCCGCGGCTCTCGCCGAAGGTGTAGACGCCGAACGGGCCATTCCGCGTCTGTACGCGCACGCGGTCACGGGATGGGCGCCGCGGCGCCTCCTGAGTCACCGAAGCCGCCGGCAACATCAGACAGACGGCGAGCCCTGCCATCATCATGGTACGCATTCGTTCTCTCCCGGGGCTGTTACAGCCCGACGTAACGAGCGCGCGTGGCGCGGGCATTCACCAGCTCCCGCATCAGCCCGACGCGCTCCTGCCAAAGTTTGACCAGCTCGGCGTCCTGCACGCCCTCATTCGCCTGCGCGAGTGTGCCATCGAGCGCGGAGATTCTGTCCTCCAGGTCCGCCACGACGGCGGCGGCGTGACCGCTCAGGACGCGGCCATCGATGTCGTATTGTTGCAGAGAGTCTTCGAGTGTCGCCGACTGCTGCTTTACCTGACTCAGCTCGGCATAGAGGTTGCCGTTTCCGTCCTTGCCGCCGATCGGCTCGAGCAACAGGAGGCCCGCGATGACCGCCGCGGCGGCGAGACTGCCTGTCCATGCGCCCCAGGTGCGGCGCTTGCGAGCCCGCTCGCTCCGGAGCGTCGCCCGCACCGCCGGCCAGCGATCGCGCGGTGGCCGCAGCGACGGCAGCGCCTTGAGCTGCGCCACACGCTGATACAGCGCTTCCAGCTCCTGTTGACACTCCACGCAGGTGGTGATGTGCCGGCGTGCCCACACCGACGCCTCACCAGCCCGCAGGGCTCCCAGATCGTCCATCGTGCAATGCATCATGCGCTCGCTCCTTCACCCAGCATCCGCCGGAGGCGCGCGTGAGCCCGCGCCAGCTGCGACTTTGAAAAGCTCACCGTTTTTCCCATTTGCTCCGCGATTTCCTCGTGCGTAAATCCTTCGACGTCATGCAGCCACACGACCGCGCGCGACGTCTGCGACAGCCGCTCGAACGCGCGCTCGAGATCGATGTTCGCGCCGACGTGGATCCCCGGCTTCCCCGGCTCGTCGTCGAGCTCCTCGGTCTCGCGGACCTGATCGCGCCGAATCCGCATCAGCGCCTTCGTCGACGCGATCTTGCGAATCCAGCCCCAGAGGTGCCCCTCGCCGCGATACTGCTTGATGTTGCGGACGACTTCCAAAAACGTCTCCTGCACCACGTCTTCGGCGTCCTCGGGACGCCGCAGCATCCGGCGCACGAGGTTATAGACCGGCGTCTCGAATGCCCGGTACAGGGCTTCGAGCGCTTCTTCATCTCCGGCTTGAGCACGGGCGACGAGGACGTCCGGAACGGCAAAGGCCACGGTCATGTCCGAATTCTATGATGCCATAACTACGGGGAACGTCGCGGTTTGCTCCTAGGGAAGAGCATGGTTCCTTAACACGTTGACGGATAGTAGCTTGCCGCATGCCCACCGCCGACGTAAAAGAGTGGTTACATCACTGGCAAGACGAAGCCGACGCAGCCTTCCTCTATTTGGCGCTCGCCGGGCAGGAATCCGACCCGCATAAGAAGGACGTCTACATCAAGCTGGCGGGCGTGGAGGAGCGCCACGTCCAGATGTGGACCAAGCTCCTCGCCGAGCACGGCCACCAGGTCGAGCAGGCACGACCGTCGGCCAACGCGCGGCTGCGAGCCTGGTTCGGCCGGCGCTTCGGGACGCGCTACCTCCTGCCGATGCTGCTCCGCGAGGAGGGCCAGGAGGTAAAGGGCTACCTCAACCTCCATAGAGAGAGCAGCCATGCCGACGCGCAGGAGGTCTCGCTCCAGCTCGCCAAAGAGTCCGCGGCGCACGCCGGCACGCTCGCCGACCTCGCGGGCAAAGGTCCGGAGCCGTGGCACAAGACCGGCTCGGGCGGCTTCCTGCGCAACGTCGTCTACGGATTCAACGACGGCCTCACGGCGAACTTTGGTCTCGTTGCCGGCGTGATCGGCGCGGCCGTGCCGGCGCACGTCATCATGATCTCGGGCGTCGCCGGCATGATCGCGGACGCGCTCTCGATGGGCGCGTCAGGATATCTCGCGGCGAAGAGCGAGCAGGAAGTCTACGAGCACGAGATCGCGATGGAAAAGGAAGAGATCGCGCTCATGCCGGACGTCGAGATGGAAGAGATGGAGCTGCAGTACCAGGCCAAGGGCGTCGATCCGCGCACCGCGCGTCGCATGGCCGAAGAGGTGATGCGCGATCCCGAGCGGGCGCTGGGCGAGCAGGTGCGCGACGAGCTGAAGATCGGTGAGGCGCACGCGACGCCGCTGCGCGAGGGCTGGATCACGGGACTCGCGACGGCGGTCGGCGCGTTCATCCCGGTCTTCCCCTTCCTGGTCCTGCAGGGCCGGGCCGCGATGTGGCTCGCATTTCTCATCGCGATGCTCTCACACTTCGGCGTCGGCGCCGCGCGCAGCTTCTTCACGGGCCGGGGCGTGATCCGCAGCGGCGTGGACATGTTCGTCGTCGGATTGGGAGTCGCCGCGGTGGGATACTTCGTCGGCGACTTCATCGGCAAGGTGCTCTAGACCACCAGGTTGACGAGTCGATCCTGGACGAAGATCACTTTCTTCACCTTCTGGCCGTCGACGAACTTCTTGACGGCCTCGTCGGCGAGGACCCGCGACATCACGTCCTGCTCCGCCATCCCGCGCGGCACGACGAGACGCGAGCGAAGCTTGCCGTTGATCTGTACGGCGATCTCCACGTCGCCTGAGGAGGCGAGCTTCTCGTCATAGGACGGCCAGCGCGCCGAGAATACCGAGCCCTCGTGCCCCATCACCTGCCATAGCTCTTCCGCGATGTGCGGCGCGTACGGTGCCATCATGATCACGAGCGGCTCGAGCAACTCCCTGCTGCCGGCTCCCTGATCCCGCATTTCGTTGACGTATTCCATCAACGCCGCGATCGCCGTGTTGTACTGCAGCGCCTCGGTGTCCGCCGTGACTTTGCGGATCGTGCGGTGGAGCTTCTGGGCGACCGCCGCCGGCGCCGCCGGCTTCACGACCGCGGGCTGCGCCATCGCGCTCGTCTGTACGGCCCACCACACCTTCTCGAGGAAGCGCCGGATGCCGACGATGCCCTCGTCGCGGAAGTCGCCGCCCTCCTGGAACGGACCGAGAAACATGAGATACATGCGGAACGTGTCGGCGCCCCATTGGCGGATGTAGGTGTCGGGCACCACGACGTTGCCGCGCGACTTCGACATCTTCGCGCCGTCCTTCACGATCAAACCGTGCGCGCGAAACCTGGGATACGGCGTGTCGAACGGAATGTGCCCGAGATCCGCCAACACCATGCAGATGAAGCGCGCATACAAGAGATGGAGAACGGCGTGCTCGTTGCCGCCGATGTAGCTGGTGACCGGCAGCCACTTGTCCGTGCGCGCCTTGTCGAACGGCCGATCCGCGAACTCCGTCGATGGATAGCGGAGATGGTACCACGCCGAGTCGAGGAACGTGTCCGAGACGTCGGTCTCGCGGCGCCCCTGCCCGCCGCATTGCGGGCACTTCACGAAATACCACTCCTCATGGCGGGCGAGCGGGCTCACGCCCGTGTCGTCGGGCCGGAAGTCGTCGATGAGCGGCAACTCGACGGGCAGATCCTGCTCGGGCACGGGGACCGCGCCACACGTGTCGCAATAGATGATCGGAATCGGCGGGCCCCAGTAGCGCTGGCGTGAGATGCACCAGTCGTGCAACCGATACTGCACGCGCGCCGTCGCCAATTTCCGCTCCGCGAGCCAGGCGACGATCTTGCCTGCCCCGTCGGCGCAGGACACGCCGTCGAACGCGCCGGAGTTCATGAGCACGCCGTCTTCCGACACGATCGGCAAGGCCTCTCCCGACACCGCGACGACCTGGCGGATCGGCAACTTGAACTGCGTGGCGAACTCGAAGTCGCGCTTATCGTGCGCCGGCACCGCCATGATTGCGCCGGTGCCGTATTCCATCAGCACGTAATCGGCGATCCAGATCGGAATCGCTTCGCCCGTCGCGGGATTGCGCGCGTAGGAGCCGATGAACACGCCCGTCTTGGTCTTGTCGCCCACGCGCCGAGACACGATGTCCTTGGCCTGGACCTCGCGCTGGTAGGCCTTCACGGCCGCGCGCTGCTCCACGGCCGTGAGCTCCTCGACGAGCGGATGCTCCGGCGCGAGCACGAGGTACGTCGCCCCGAACACCGTGTCGGGGCGGGTCGTGAACACCGTGATCTTCTTGCCGCTCGGCGTCTCGAAGATCAGCTCGGCGCCTTCGCTCCGGCCGATCCAGTTCCTCTGGAGGAGAACGGTCGAGGAGGACCAGTCGAGCTTCTCCTGGTTCTGGAGCAGGCGCTCGGCGTAATTGGTGATGCGGAAGAACCACTGGTC
>DATDEZ010000136.1:0-62876 GCA_036522875.1 Gemmatimonadales bacterium
CCCGGCGTCGCGGGGGTGGTGCTCGTGACACTCGTCGCCGCGGCAGGCACGATGCTCGGCCGGCGCGCGGACCCGCCGGTGCTCGCGGTGGGCGACGTGCGGTCGGGCGACTCCGCGTTGTCGCCGCTCGCCATCGGCGCGCTGCCCGAACTGCTGGCGACCGACCTCGCACGCGTCGGCGGTCTCCGCGTGATCAGCCACCCGCGCCTCGAAGAAGTCGCCGCGCAGCTGGAGCCGGCGCGGCGGTCCGCCATCACCATTGCGCGCGCCGCGGGCGCGAGCGTCCTGCTCGAAGGCGAGCTGTATCGGCGGCGTGACTCGCTGCGTCTCGACCTGCGGCAGGTGGACGCCAAGACCGGAGTCGTGCAAAACGCGTTGACGCTGCGCGGGCGCGACGTCTTCGCGCTGGCGGACTCGGCAACGCAGTGGTTCGCCGGGCGCTATCACCTGGACGCACCGGGCGGAGCCATCGCCGCGGCCACGTCGGCATCCCTCGTCGCGCACGGGCTGTACAACGAGGGTTTGCGCGCGTACTACCGCGACGCTGACGTCCGCGCCGCCGAGCGGCTGTTCCGCGCGGCGCTCGACCAGGACTCGACCTTCGCGATGGCCGCCTACTACCTGGCGCGCACCCTGGACGCCCAAGAGCTGCCGTCGAGCGGCGCCGCGTTCGAGCGCGCGGCGCGGCTCGCGGCAAATTCGCCCGCGCGCGAAGCTCTGTTTATCCGCGTCTGGTGGGCCGCAGCGCAGAACGATCCCGCCTGGCCGGTGTTGGCCGAGTCGCTCGCCGCCCGCTATCCCGACGAGCCGGACGCGCAGTACGCCGTGGGCCGGGGGCGGAGCATGTCGAACAACTACTTCGGCGCCGTCGCGCCGCTGCGGGCCGCGATTCGCCAGGATTCCCTCAGCCTGAGTGCGGCGACGGCGACGCGCTGTGTCGCCTGCGACGCCTATTACGCCCTCATCGCGACATACGTCAGTCTCGACTCGGTGCCGGCCGCCGAGGCGGTGGCACGCGACTGGGTGCGACGGCAGCCGCGGTCGGCGATCGCGCGGGACGTGCTGCGAGACATGCTGGATCGCCAGGAACGTTACGCCGAGGCCGACGACCTGACGCGGACGGTCGCACAGCTGAGTGGCGCCGCGCGGCCCTCCTATCTCACCCGCGTGTCACGCGCCGTCCGGGCGGGCGATTGGGCCACGGCGGATCAGCTGGTCGCCGTTGACGGGACCGACACGACCACGGACGAGCGGCAGTGGTGGCGGATCATCACGCTGCGCTATGAGGGAAGGCCGCGCGCCGCCGCCGCCGAGGCGAGCGCACGACTGCGAGCGGTGCGGGATCGCACAGTGCGCCCGCTCGGCTTCCTGCCCGTGGGTGCGGCGCTTTTCGAGGCGGGAGACCTCCCCGGCGCCGCGGCCGCGTTCGACTCCGCGGCATGGGCGAGTCCCGAGCAGCGCCGCGAATACCCCGGCGTCGCGGCGCGCCACATCGCGTGGGCGTGCAACCTGCACGCCACGGTGGCCGCGGCGCAGGGCGACACTGCGCTCCTGCGGATCCTCGCGGACTCCGTGGCGTTCTACGGCCCGCGCAGCGCGCTTGGCCGCGATCGCATGCTGCCCGGCTACATCCACGGCCTGCTGCTCGAGCTCCAGGGGAATCCGCGCGCCGCGATCGACAGCTTCCACGCCGCCGCGTTCTCGCCCACCGAGGGCTTTACGCGCGTCAACCTGGAGCTCGCGCGCTCCCTCGTCCGGCTGGGGCGACCGCGCGACGCGATTGGGTGGCTCGAGGCCGCGCTGCGCGGCGGGATCGAGGGCTCGAACTTCTACGTGACCCGTCCCGCGTTGCGCGACGAGCTGGGGCGCATCTTCGCCGCGATGGGACAAGTGGACAGCGCGCGGACGCAGTTCGCGCTCGTCGCGCGCGCATGGGCGCAGGCCGAGCCACCGTACAGCGCGCGACGCGACAGCGCGCTCGCGTATCTGGCCCGCACCGCTCGGCGGCGCGACTGACGGACGCCTCCGTCACGGCAGGCTGGCATCTCGAGCGCTTCCGCGATTACCTCGCTCTCGAGGCGGGGAACAGCGGCCACACCGTCGAGAGCTACGAGCGCGACATCACCCGGCTCGCCGAGTATGCGACGGCGCACGGCGCGAAGACGCCGCAGCAGCTGGCGGCTGCCGGGCTGCGCGACTTCATCTACTTCTTGAAGGATCTGGGACTCGCCGCGACGACCATCCGGCGCCAGATCTCCGCGATCCGGACCTACTTCAAGTTTCTCGTCGGTGAAGGACTCGCGACGCGCGACCCCAGCGAGCGTCTCGAGTCGCCGAAACGCTGGCGCACCCTGCCCACGGTCTTGAGCGTCACGGAAGTGCAGCAGCTGCTCGAGGCCCCGAACACGAACGCACTGCTGCCGCAGCGCGACGTCGCGCTGCTCGAGTTCGCGTATGCGACGGGCGTCCGCGTGTCCGAGCTCGTCGGTATCAAGCTGCAGGACATCTCGTTCAGCGAGCGCGTGGTGCGCGTCTTCGGCAAAGGACGCAAAGAGCGCATCATTCCGTTCGGCAAGACGGCGATGGGCCGCATCGCGTCGTACATCCACGAAGTGCGCCCGCACTTCGACCGCGGCAAGGCCCGCGGCGTTTTGTTCTTGAATGCGCGCGGCACACCGCTGTCCCGCGTCGGGGCCTGGGGCATCATCAAGGCGAACGCGCGCCGCGCCGGCCTCACCAAGCGCGTCACGCCGCACACGCTGCGGCATACGTTCGCGACGCATCTGCTCGAAGGCGGCGCCGACCTCCGCGCCGTGCAGGAAATGCTTGGCCACGCCGATCTCTCGACCACGCAGCTCTATACCCACGTCGATCGGGATTACCTCCGCACCGTCCATAAGAGCTATCACCCGCGCGCCTGATCCGAACGGCGTCGGCACTGCCGGGTATTGAGCGCATGCGCTGGATACCCGGATCACGCGACGACATCGAAGACCGCCGCGGGCAAAGCCTGCTCCCGGGTGGTATCGGGTTGGGCCACCTCGGCATCGGCGGCGTCGTCATCCTCGTGATTCTCAGCCTCGTCTTCAAGCGCGACTTCCTCGGCCTCCTGTCCGGCAGCGCGAACGGCGCGGTCGCGACCGACTCCGTTGCGACGACGCCCGAAGAGGAGAAGCTCGTCGACTTCGTCGCCTTCGTCTTTGATACGGCGCAGGCGACGTGGCGTCAGGTCCTCGCGCAGCGCGGCCGGACCTACCAGAGCGCGAAGCTCGTGCTCTTCCGCGACGCGGTGCAGTCGGCGTGCGGCATGGCCGAGACCGCCACCGGCCCGTTCTATTGCCCGGGCGATCACAAGGTGTACATCGATCTCGGCTTCTATGATGAGCTGCGTCGCCGCTTCGGCGCCCCCGGCGACTTCGCGCAAGCCTACGTGCTCGCGCACGAGATCGGCCATCACGTGCAGACGCTGCTCGGCGACCAGTTCGGCTCGACGAACGCGGGGTCGGTACGGCGCGAGCTCCAGGCCGATTGTTACGCGGGCGTGTGGGGCAGCTACATGGCGCGCGAAGGCGTGCTCGAGCCCGGCGACGCGCAGGAAGGGCTCGGCGCCGCGGCCGCCGTCGGCGACGATCGCTTGCAGCGCATGTCCACGGGGACCGTAAGTCCCGAGACGTTCACGCATGGGACATCGGCGCAGCGCGAGAGCTGGTTCCGCCGCGGCCTCGAGTCTGGTCGCATGGAGAGTTGCACGACGTAGATTATTGCGGCGTGACCATCTCTCGCCGCGACTTCCTCGTTCTCACCGGCACAGTTGGCGCAGGCCTCGTGTCTTTGCCGTCCCTGCCGCCCTTGTCGTCCGTGCCGTCCCTGCCGCCGTTGCCGCTCGACACAGACTCTGGCCTAACGTGGCGCCTCCTCGGCCCCTTCCGCGGCGGTCGCGTCGATGCCGTGACGGGAATTCCCGGTCGCCCGCACGAGTTCTACTTCGGCGCGGTGAACGGCGGCGTCTGGAAGACGATCGACGGCGGGCGCGTGTGGAAGCCGGTGTTCGACTCGCAGCCCATCGCGTCCATCGGCGCGATCGCGGTCGCGCCATCGGCGCCCGACGTGCTCTACGTCGGCAGCGGGGAATCGACGCTGCGCGACTCGGTCGGCTACGGCAACGGCATGTACAAGTCCACGGACTCGGGCAAGACGTGGACGCACGTGGGGCTCGACGACACGCAGCACATCGGCAAGATCGCGGTCGATCCGACGAACCCGGACATCGTGTTCGTGGCGGCGATCGGCCACCTCTATGCCGCGAATCCCGATCGCGGCGTCTTCCGGTCGAAGGACGGCGGCAAGAGCTGGCAGAAAGTGTTGTTCAAGAACGAGGACGTCGGCGCCGTCGAAGTCGTGATCGATCCGACGAATCCGCAGGTCGTTTACGCGGGGCTGTGGAATACGCGCCGGCCGCCGTGGTTCACGTATGCGCCTACCAACGGCCCGGGCGGCGGGCTCTACAAGTCCACCGACGGCGGCGACACGTGGAAGCAGCTCACCACCGGCCTCCCGTCCGACGGCATCGGCCGCACGGGAATCGCCGTGGCGCCGAGTCATTCGCAGCGCGTGTATGCGGTGGTGGATTGTTTGGTGCCGGAGCCCGGCGCGACGGTGCAGGCGCCCGCACCCGGATCGTTCGGTCGCGACCGCACGCCGCGCCAGGGTGGCTTCTTCCGCTCCGACGATGCCGGCGCCACGTGGACGCGTCTCTCGGCGGACCCCGCGCTGTGGGGGCGCGGCTGGTATTTCGAGAAGCTCGTCGTCGACCCAACCGATCCGGACGTCGTGTACGTGCCGAACGTCGCCGTCTCGCGCTCGATGGACGGCGGCAAGACGTGGGTCGTGATCCGCGGCTCGCCCGGCGGCGACGACTACCATCAGGCGTGGATCTCGCGCGAGGATCCGAACACGATGGTCCTCGCGAGCGATCAGGGCTGCATCATCACGCGCAACGCCAAGTCGCCCGACCCGCGCGACGTGACGTGGAGCTCGTGGCTCAATCAGCCGACGGCGCAGGTGTATCACGTCTCGGTCGACTACCGCTTTCCGTATTGGGTGACGGGCGCGCAGCAGGATTCGGGCGCCGTCGCCGTGTGCTCGCGCGGCAAGTTCGCGGAGATCACGACGCGCGATTGGGAGCCGATCGGGGCGGGGGGCGAGAGCGGGTATACCGCGGGCGATCCGCTGCATCCGGGAATCGTGTACGGCGGCACGGGCAGTCGCTTCAATCTCGAGCTCAACCGCTTCGTGCCGGGCACGGCGTCGCCCGTCGTCCCCCAGGGGTCGACCGCGCGCGGCGATTGGACGCAGCCGCTCGTGTTGTCGCCCGCCGATCCGCATGCGCTGTACTACGCGAATCAGTTTCTCTTCAAGAGCACGGACGGCGCGAAGACCTGGAAAATGATCAGCCAGGATCTCACGCGACCCGATCCTGGTGCGCCGCCGTCGCTCGATGCGGCGGCAGCGGCGCAAGTCGATCGCAACGGCAAGCGCGGCGTCATCTACACGATTGCGCCGTCACCCAGGTCCGCGCCGCTGATCTGGATCGGCACCGACGACGGGCTCATTCAACTCACCCCGGACGACGGCAAGACCTGGCGCGACGTCACGCCTGCGGGGCTGACACCGTGGAGCCGCGTGACGATGCTCGAGGCGTCGCGACACGACCCGAACGTCGCGTACGCGAGCGTCGATCGGCACCAGCTCCAGGATTTCGATCCCTACATCTACCGCACGCGCGACATGGGAAAGACGTGGCAGCGCATCACCAGCGGGCTGCCGGCCGGCGTGTACGTCCACGTCATCAAGGAAGACCCCGTCCGTCAGGGACTCCTGTTCGCGGGAACCGAGCGCGGCGCCTTCCTGTCGCTCGACGACGGCGAGCACTGGCAGCCGCTGCAGCTGAACCTGCCCGTGACCTCGGTGCGCGATTTCCAAGTGTACGGCAACGATCTGATCGTCGCGACGCATGGGCGTGGCTTCTGGGTGATCGACGACATCAGCGCGCTGCGCGACGTCACTGACGCGGTGCTGGCAGAGGACGCGCATCTGTTCAAACCGGCCGACGCCGTCAACGTCGTGCAGGACGGTGACGAGGGCACGCCGTATCAGCGCGACGAGCCGTGGACGGACAATGCGCCGGACGGCGCGATCATCGCGTACTATCTCAAAGCCGCGGCGAGCGGGCCCGTCACCATCGACATCCTCGACCAGAAGGGCGCCACGATCGCTACGCTGAGCAGCGTGGTGCAACGCACGGCGGCGGACTCCGCCGCGGCGAGCGGCATCCCGAACGTGTCGCCGCTCTGGCGGCCCGCGCCGAAACCACTCGCGACCACCGCGGGGATTCATCGTGCCGTCTGGCGCCCGGTCCTGCGCTCCGGAGAGTTCCGGCAGCCGACTCTTCTGACCGGGACGTTCACCGCGAAGCTGACGGTGAACGGCCAAAGTTACGCGCAGCCCTTCACCGTGAAGCCCGATCCGCGGAACCCGGAGCGTTAGCGCTCACGAACGCCGCGATCGCGGTCGCCTCGGCGTCGCTCAAGGCCAGGTTCGGCATGATCTGCGAATTGGGGTTCTTGATCTTGGCGAGCACGTAGTCGCGCGCCAGCGCACGCCCGCCAAGTGCCGGACCGACGGCCAGCGATTGATTGTCGGGCCGGTCGACGAGATCGCTGTTCATGTGGCAGAAGTTGCAGCCCTTGGCGACGAACAGCTGTTGGCCCCGCTCGCGGGCACTGAGCGCCGCCGGTTGCGTGCCGGCGGCGACGATGCGGATGGGGTAGAGGGTGAGATTGCTCGCGCCCCACCCGCTGTAGATCGTGACGGTCGCGCGATCGCCGTGGGGCGCGGTGAAGGCCACCGTGTAGGTGCCGTCGCCCACGCGCGTCGCCGCAATCTCCGACGTTCCGACGACCACACGAGGCTCCACGTTGTTCATGAGGTTGCGGCCGTGCTGGCGGACCTGGAACTCGAGCGTGTAGCGCTGCCCGGCGACGAAATACGCGGGGACGTCTTTCACGGTCACGACCGCCCAGCCACCCATCGTGGCGAATCCTGCGATTAATGCCGCGAAGAGCTTCAGCATGAGGTGCCTCCGAGGACTTGTGGTGTATTCGGTAACCGACCCTCTTTAGATGCCGGCTCGCGCCACGCGGTTTGGACCACACCACAAGGACCATCTCTATGTTCAAGGGTTTCCGCGATTTCGTCATGCGGGGCAACGTCCTCGATCTCGCAGTCGCGGTCATCATCGGCGCCGCGTTCACCAAAGTCATCAATTCGCTGGTGGACGACATCATCATGCCTCCCATCGGATTGCTGCTTGGGAAGGTCGACTTCTCGAATCTGTTCGTTGTCTTGAAGGAAGGAGCTAAGGCCGCCGGTCCCTACGCGACCCTTGGGGACGCAAAGGCAGCCGGCGCGGTCACGCTGAATTACGGCCTCTTCATCTCTGGCGTGATCACGTTCCTGATCGTCGCCTTCTGCGTGTACCTCATCGTGCGCTCGGTTACGCGACTGGGCCCGAAGAAGGCGGAAGCACCGGCGACGACGAAAGACTGCCCGTATTGTCTGTCGAAGATTCCGCTCAATGCCAAGAAGTGCGCCTTCTGTACGGCGGATCTCGCTGGAGGCAGGGCTTAGAGCCCTCGTTCCTCAGAGCTAGTCCGTCGCTTCACCACTTGGGCTGATGCATCGACGTGGCCTCTGGTTCTAACCTGTAGGCATGCGCGATTCGCCGAAGCCACATCTCGTGACGGAGAACGCTGGTCCGGCCCGCCATCAGGGCCGGACCGCTGTGCATCTGGACCCACCGGAAGCCGAGCGGCACCGGCGCGACCGCGCGATCAAGGCGGCGGAGATTCGCTATCGCCGGGTGTTCGAGACCGCACCCTACGGGATTCTCGTGCTCGACGCGGAAACGGGCGTCGTGGTGGACGTAAATCCCTGTCTGGCGGACATGATCGACACGGCACCGGGTGCCATTCTCGACCAGCCGCTGTGGAGCATCCCGGCATTCAAGAACGCCGCGGCGACGAAGAGTCACTTCCGCGACGTGGTCCGGCAACCGCACGTGCGCTACGACGATCTGCCGCTCGAGTTGAAGGACGGACAAATCCGGCACGTCGAGCTGGTGAGCGCGCTCTTTCCGGCCGACAGCAAGCAGTACGTGCAATGCATCGTGCATGACATCACCGAGCGCGTGAATCGCGAGCGCCAGGACGGTGAGCGGGCGCAGGAAGAGCGGGCGAGCGCGGCGTCGACCGCGCGGCGCGCCGTCCACGACGAGACGCACGACGAGGCGACGGGCCTCTCCAATCGTTGGTATCTCGAGGAGACGTTGCCGCGCGAGCTCCACCGCGCGGAGCGCGCGAAGACGCCGCTCACCGTCTCGGTCCTCGGCGCATATGACGACGGCCCACTCGCCGATGCCGTACTGGGCGAAGTGGGCCGATTGATCCGCGAGCACCTGCGCAAGAGTGACATGGCCAGCCGCTTCACGGATCGCGAATTCGTGCTCGTGCTCGCGAACTCGACCGCCGCTGCGACCGAGCAACGCATCGCCGAGATTCGCGGCGAGCTGCAGAAGCTCGAGCTGTCGCACGGTGATGAGCAATTGAAGGGGCCGGTGCTGTACGCGGGGATTGCGGCGCTTGGCAAGGACGGCGCGACGGCCCATGAGCTGCTCGACGCGGCGTGCGCGGCAGCGAAACGGTCCAGAACATCCACACACAAGGGAAAGCAATGAACGTGCGAAGACTCGCGGCCCCGCTGGCAATGCTCGGCGTCGTGGCGGCAATGGCGGCATGCAACACGAAGACCACCTCGATCAAGGATCTGCTCGCCGACCCCGGCAAGTACGACGGCAAAGTCGTCAGGATCACCGGTACGGTGGAGCAATCGATCGGGGCGCTCGGCTACGGCGCCTACGAAGTCCAGGATCAGACGGGCACGATTCCCGTGGTCACGCAGGGCGGGGGCGCGCCGGCCCGCGGCACGCGCGTGGGCGTGGAAGGCACTTTCCGGGCTGGCTACACGCTCGGGACCCAGAGCCGAGCCGTCGTCGTCGAAAAGAAACGCGTATCCCAATAACCTGAGTTTTTCAGTAGTATTGAGCATGCTGTTCGTGCTCGATAACTACGATTCGTTCACTTACAATCTCGTCCAGTATCTCGGCGAGCTGGGCGAAGAGCCCGTCGTGTACCGCAACGACGCGCTCAGCGTCGCCGACGTCGAGGCGCTCAAGCCCACCGCCGTCGTACTCTCCCCGGGACCCAAGACGCCCGCCGACGCCGGCATCCTCGTGCCGCTCGTGCGGGCACTCGCGGGGCAGGTGCCCATTCTCGGCGTCTGTCTCGGCCATCAGGCGATCGGCGAAGCGTTCGGCGGGAAGATCGTGCGCGCGCCCCGCTTGATGCACGGCAAGACCTGCCCGATCGTGCATTCCGACGACGAGCTGTTCGACGGCGTGCCCAGTCCCTTTGTCGCGATGCGCTACCATTCGCTGATCGTCGAGCCCGGCTCGCTGCCGCCCGAGCTCGTCGTCACGGCGATGAGTGCCGACCGCCAGGGCGCCGGCGAGGCCGCCGAGATCATGGCGATGAAGCATCGCGATCATCCGACGTACGGCGTCCAATTCCACCCCGAGTCGATCGGAACGGAGCACGGGAAGCGGATTCTCGAGAACTTTCTGAAGGTCGTAAGGTCCACAGCCGTCCCCGCATAGCATTCGTCGAGCCGCGGGCTAGACTCCACGGCACAGATTTTGTATGTTCCCCCGTGCCCGTCCTTGGCGTGATTCCTGCACGGCTGGGCTCGACCCGGCTCCCACGCAAGCCGCTCCTTCCCCTGGCTGGCGAACCGCTGATCCTCCTCGTCACTCGCCGCATCGCCGAGCTCGATATTTGTGATCGACTCGTGGTGGCGACGGATTCCCGAGAGATCGCAAAGGTGGTCGAGGGCGCGGGGTTCGAAGCCGTGATGACGTCGCCGGATCACGCGTCGGGCACGGAGCGAGTCGCCGAAGTCATTGGCAAGCAGCCCTTTAGCGGCTTCACCTTCATTCTCAACATCCAGGGCGACGAGCCCTTCGTCGCACCGGCCGCCGTGAAGGGCGCGCTCGCCTGTCTCGAGCGCGGCGATCCGCTCGGCACCGCCGCGGGATCGCTGGATCCGTCGCTCGTGAATGATCCGAGCCGCGTGAAAGTGGTGGTCGATACCAAGGGGCGTGCCGTCTACTTCTCACGGGCACCGATTCCGTTCGATCGGGACGGCACGGGTGACGTGGTCTACCATCAGCATGTCGGTGTGTACGCCTATACGCGCGACGCGCTGGAGCGGTGGGTCCGGTTGCCGCCCGTTCCCCAGGAGCGCTGGGAGCGGCTCGAGCAGCTCCGGCCGCTGTTGAACGGCATTCCGATGGGTGTGACGTTGTTCGACGGACCGGCAGCGCCAGGCATCGATACGCCGGCCGACCTCGCGTGGGCCGAAGCGGAGTTTACTCGCCAAATGAGGGAGGTGAGTCCGTGAGCTCGACGAAATACATCTTCGTGACCGGCGGCGTCGTGAGCTCGCTCGGCAAAGGCATTGCGGCGGCCTCGCTCGGCCGGCTGCTCGCCGAGCGAGGGCTGAAGGTCACGATCCAAAAGTTCGATCCGTACATCAACGTCGATCCCGGCACGATGTCGCCGTTCCAGCACGGCGAAGTCTACGTCACCGACGACGGCGCCGAGACCGATCTCGATCTGGGCCATTACGAGCGGTTCATCGACCGCTCGCTCTCGCAAGTCAATAACGTGACGACCGGACGCATCTATCTCTCGGTCATCACAAAAGAGCGGCGCGGCGAATATCTGGGCTCGACGGTGCAAGTGATCCCGCACATCACGGACGAGATCAAGGGCGCGATTCGCCGGCTGGCGCCCGAGCATGACGTGGTGATCACCGAGATCGGCGGCACGGTCGGCGACATCGAGTCGCTGCCGTTTCTCGAGGCGATCCGGCAATTCCGCCAGGAGGTAGGCCGCGACAACACGCTCTTCATTCATTTGACGCTGGTGCCGTTCATCGCGGCGACCGCGGAGCTCAAGACCAAGCCGACCCAGCACTCGGTCCGCGAGCTGATGCAGATCGGAATCCAGCCCGACATCCTGATCTGCCGCACGGAGCGGCCGCTGTCGGAAGACTTGAAGCGCAAGATCGCGCAGTTCTGCAACGTGGATTTCGGTTGCGTGGTCGAGAGTCCGGACGTGAAATCGATCTACGAGATCCCGCTGAAGCTCCACGACCAGGGACTCGACAAGGAAGTCTGCACGCGGCTGCACCTCGATACCAAAGAGCCGGACCTGCGCGCCTGGGCGGCGATGGTGGACAAGATCCTCCACCCACCACAGACCGTCCGGATCGCGGTCGTCGGCAAATACACCGAGCTCGCCGACAGCTACAAGAGCGTGCACGAAGCGCTGGTGCACGGCGGCATTGCCAACGAGTCGGGCGTCCAGATCCAGTGGATCGCGTCCGATCGCTTCACCGATCAGGAGACGGCGGGCGAGCTGCTCGCCGGTTACGACGGCCTGCTCGTGCCCGGCGGCTTCGGCGTGCGCGGCGTGGAAGGCATGCTCGAAGCGATTCGCTGGGCGCGCGAGCACAAGCTGCCGTTCTTCGGCATTTGTCTCGGTCTCCAGACCGCGATCATCGAGTTCGCCCGCACGGTCTGCAAGATTCCCGACACGAACTCGAGCGAGTTCGCGCCCGAGTGCGAGAATCCGGTGATCGCGTTGATGCGCTCGCAGGAAGGCATCCAGGAAATGGGCGGCACCATGCGGCTCGGCGCCTATCCGTGCCGGCTGCGGCCCGGCTCGCGCGTCGCGCAAGCCTACAACGCGACGGAAGTGAGCGAGCGCCACCGCCACCGCTACGAGGTCTCGAACGCGTATCGCGACGTCTTGGCGGAGTTCGGGCTGCGCGCCTCCGGGCTCTCCCCCGACGGCTCGCTCGTCGAGATGATCGAGCTCCCGGAGCATCCCTGGTTCATCGGCTGCCAGTTCCATCCGGAGCTCAAGTCGCGGCCCATGCGCCCGCATCCGCTGTTCGCCGGATTCATCGGCGCCGCGGTCGACTACTCCAAACTGCACCCGCGCGCCGAAGCGACGCGCGAGCTGGCCGAGCTGACGGACTGACATGGCAACGCGGTTCGGCTCGGAGAGCAGCCCGTTTCTCATCGCGGGCCCGTGCGTCGTCGAATCCGACGACCTCAACGTCCGGGTCGGCGAGGCGCTCGCCGAGCTGGCGGTCAAGCTCGGCATTTCCATCATCTATAAGGCGTCGTTCGACAAGGCGAATCGCTCGCGGCTGACCGCGGCGCGCGGCCCCGGCCTCGAGGCCGGCCTGGCCGCGCTGGAGCGCGTGCGAGCGGCCACCGGGTTGCCGATCCTCACCGACGTGCACGAGCCGGCGCAGGTGCCGGTCGCGGCGCGCGTGGCCGACGTCCTCCAGATCCCCGCCTTTCTGTGCCGCCAGACGGACTTGCTCGTCGCCGCCGGGAAAGCCGGCCGCCCCGTGAACGTCAAGAAGGGGCAGTGGATGAGCCCTGAAGAGATGAAAGGCGCGGTCGAGAAAGTGCGCGCCGGCGGCGCACCCGAGGTCGCGGTGACGGAACGTGGGACGTTCTTCGGTTACGGTGATCTGGTGGTGGACATGCGCTCTTTCACGCGACTGCGTGCGGCGTGCGGCGCACCCGTGGTGTTCGACGCGACGCACTCCGTGCAGCAGCCGGGGCAGGGCAAGGACGGGTCGAGCGGCGGCCAGCGTGACTTCATTCCGCCGCTGCTCTACGCGGCGGCCGCGGCCGGCGCGGACGGTTTTTTCCTCGAGACGCACCCCGATCCGGCGCGCGCGCCGTCCGACGGCCCGAACATGGTGCCGCTCGACCAGCTCGCCGGCATCGTGGGCCTGGCGGTAGATGTGTGGCAGCGCGTCCGGGAGACGGTCCGTGCCTAAGCCCGTCCGCCGGCAGAGCGCGGCGACGTCGCCGCCCGCCAAACAGCTCGTCGACCGCGGCAAGCGGGTCCTCGCGCTCGAGGCCGCGGCCGTCGGGCGCATTGCCGACACCCTCGGTCCCGCCTTCGCGCGCGCGGTCGAGATCCTGAACGACGCGAAGGGCCGCGTCATCGTCTCCGGCCTCGGCAAGTCCGGGCTGATCGCCCGTAAGATCGCCGCGACGTTCACCTCGACCGGAACGCCCGCGACGTTCCTGCATCCCGTCGATTCACTGCACGGCGACCTCGGCATCGTCAGCCGCGACGACGTGGCGATCGTGCTGTCCAAGAGCGGCGCGTCCGACGAGCTGTTCGGCCTGATCAGTCACCTCAAGCGGCTCGGCGTCCCGATCGTGGCGCTCACCGGCGACGCGGATTCGCCGCTCGGTCGCCAGGCGACCGTGGTGCTCGACGCGTCGGTCGCCGAGGAGGCGTGCCCGGAAACTCTCGCGCCCACGGCGAGTACAACGGTGGCGCTGGCCCTCGGCGACGCGCTCGCCGTGACGCTGCTCGAAGTCAAGAAATTCCGGCGCGAAGACTTCGCCGCGCTGCACCCGGGCGGCGTGCTGGGTCGCAAGCTCTTGTTGCGCGTCTCCGACGTGATGCTGTCGCGGGATCTGCCGCTCCTCACATCCGACCGCCCCATGCGCGAATGCGTCGTGCTGCTCGCGGAGAAACGCGGCACGGTAGCGGTGGTGGACAAGCGCGGCACCCTGACGGGTGTCGTGACCGCGGGTGACCTCACACGGCTGATGGAGCGCACGGATCGATTTCTCGATATCCCGGTCGGCGACGTGATGACCAAGACCCCGAAGTCGACGGCGACCGACGATCTCGCGAGCGCCGCGGTCGGCGTGATGGAGCGTCACGGCATCATGGCGCTGCCGGTACTCGACGCGGACCGCAAGGTGGTGGGCATCGTACACCTCCACGATCTCATGAAGGCTGGAGCGGTATGAGACGCCTGTGTTTGACGATTCTGTGCAGCGCCTTGTTCGCCGCTTGCAAGTCCAGCAACACGCCCGTCACGGCGACGCAGGCCGTGCTCGACAGCGCCGACCAGGTGCTGCTCGGCATGAGCCATTACGTCACGGAGGCCGGGGTGCTGCGGGCGCGCGTCCGCGCCGACACCGCGTATTTCTTTTCGAACACGCAGCGCGCCGAGCTGCGCAACGTGAACGTCACGTTCTACGATGCAGCGGGAAATCCGACGTCGACGCTGACGTCAAAGGAAGGCACACACCACTGGCGCTCGGGTGACATGGAAGCGCGGGGCAACGTCGTCGTCGTGCGCGGCAAAGACGGCGCGACCATGCGCACCGAGATCATGTATTACAACCAGGCGCGAAATGAAGTGAGCTCCGACAAGCCGTTCGTGTGGGATGAGCCCGGCCGCCACGCGGAAGGGGACGGGTTCACGTCCGATCCTGATTTCAAGAAAATCACCGCCAAGCGTCCCCACGGCACCGGCGGGCAGTTCATCCTTCCCAGTCAATGATGGCCCTCGTCTCCGCGTTGTTCCTGCTTCAGCAGCCCGCGACTCCCGCCGACAGCGGCCGGCCGTGTCGCGTCGCCGTGGACTCGATGGGCCACTACGCCGAGAGCACCGATCCGTCGGGGCAGAAGAGCGCGTATGGCGGCGGCGGCGTGCTCGCGCATTGCGTCGGTACGGGGACGACCCTGTCGGCCGACAGCTTCGCGCACTATGCCGCGCTGGGCCGGCTGGACCTGATCGGCCGAGTGCAGATCCGCGACACCGCGCTCGCGCTCGACGCGCGCTTCGCCTCCTATTTCCTGCGCGACGAGCGGCTCGAGGCGCACAACAACGTCGTCGCCGTGAATCGCCGCACGGGTTCGGTCTTGCGCGGTCCCAATCTGCAGTACTGGCGCGCCGCGCCGGGGATTCGAGATACGGTGGAGATGTACGCCACGCAGCGACCGACGGTCGAATACCATCAGGCGACGACGTCGCCCGATTCCGCGAACGCCGAGCCGTACGTCATCATCGCGGACCGGATGCGCTTCAAGGGCGATGACCGCATGTGGGGCGGCGGGAAGGTGACCGTCGACCGCAGTGACTTCGCCGCGCGCGCCGATTCGATGATGATGAACCAGACGAGTGGATTCGGCGTCCTGGTCGGCACGCCGAGCGTCGAGGGTCGCGGCCGCGCGGCCCCCAACGAGGCCGCGAAGTCGTACACGCTGGTCGGGACGCGCATCGAGCTGGGACTCGCGCAGCGCGACGTGAACCGCGTGAAGGCTCTGGGCAAGGGGAAAGCGACCGGCTCCGACTGGGTGCTCACGGCCGACACGATCGACCTCCGCATCGCCGACAAGCAGCTGCAGCAGACCTTCGCGTGGGGCGACAGCATGCGCCCGCACGCCATTTCCGCGTTGTATACGATTCAATCGGACTCGCTCGCGATCGATTCGCCGGGCGAAGTGTTGACCGAGTCGCGCGCGTTCGGGAAGGCGTTCTCGACGGCCAAGCGGGATTCGACGACGCCCGCGAATCAAACCGATTGGGTGACCGGCGATACGCTGACGATTCGCTTCGCGCAGGAGCAGGATTCGATCACGCGCGCGCAACATTCCCGCCTGCAGCAGCTCGTGTCGCGCGGCGCGGCACGGGCGCTGACGCATCACGTGGACCAGCGCGATACCACGAAGACGGGGCCGGCGATCAACTATTCGCGCGGCAACCGCATCACGCTCACGATGCTGAAGGACCGAATCGACCGGGTCGTCGTGGCCGGGGCCGCCGATGGCGTGCACCTCGAGCCGCGTCCGGCCGTCGCCGCCGACAGCGCGAGGCGCGCGCACAGCGACAGTCTGCGCACGCAGCCGCCGCGGCCCACCACGCCATGAGTCTCGACCGCTTCGCCGACCTCTTTGCGACGCGCGACTCGTCGCTGGCGCTCGCCGCCGCGGCGCTCGCCCGGATCGCCGACGATCAGGGCCGGGCGACGTTCAGCGACCTCGCCGTCGCCTATCGCGAGGAATTCCTCAAACTGCGCGCCCACGAGCGCGGCGAGATTCCGGACGCCGGCAGCCTGTCGGTGGACGATGCGCGCGCCTATCTCGCGACGTCCGTGCTGCCCCGACTCGCGATGCTCAAAGTGCTGGTCCTCCCGATGGGCGCGCTCTGGGGCGACGTGCCGGTGGCGTTCGCGCCCGAGATCTGGGCCAGCATGCCGACCGACCGCGCCGCCGCAGCGCAACAATTCCTCGAGATTGCCGAGGCCAACGTCGCGCGCTCGGATTCGGGCGAGCACGAGGTCATTCGCGGCGGCGCGAAGCTCGAGGCGCAGCACCTGATCAAGGCGTACAAGGGCCGCCGCGTCGTCAACGACGTGTCGCTCGACCTCGCGCAAGGAGAAATCGTCGGCCTCCTCGGGCCGAACGGGGCGGGGAAGACGACGTCGTTCTACATGATCACGGGACTGATCCGCCCCGACGAAGGCACGATCCTGCTCGACAACCGCAACATCACGGCGCTGCCGATGTACCAGCGCGCGCGCTCGGGGATCGGCTACCTCGCGCAGGAGCCGTCGATCTTCCGCAAGCTGTCGGTCGAAGACAACGTGATGGCGATCCTGGAAACGCTGAATCTCGATCAGGCCGAGCGCGCGCGGCGGCTCGAGACGCTGCTCGACGAGCTCGCGATCAAACACCTGCGTCACCAAAAGGCGTACCAGCTCTCGGGCGGCGAGCGGCGCCGGCTCGAGATCACGCGCGCGCTCGTCACCGAGCCCAAGTTCCTGCTGCTCGACGAGCCGTTCGCGGGTGTCGACCCGATTGCCGTCAATGACATTCAGACGATCGTCGCCGGGCTGCGCCACCGCGGCATCGGCGTCCTGATCACCGACCACAACGTCGAACAGACGCTCGACATCGTGGATCGCGCCTACATCATGTTCGAGGGCAAGGTGCAGGTCGCCGGCACCGTCCGCGAGCTCGTGTTCGACGACCGCGTGTCGTCGCTCTACCTCGGCCCGACCCTCACGACGCGCCTGCGGGCGCGCCTCTCGCCCGCGGCATGAAGACCGGCCTGCATCAGCACACCGCGATGCGGCAAGACCTGCGCATCAATCCACGCCTGTATCAGGCGATGGATCTGCTTTACATGCCGCTGCTCGACCTGGAGCAGCACCTCAAGCAGGAGCTGCTGGGCAACCCGTTCCTCGAGATGGTCGAGCCCGAGGAGGAAGTGCAGGCGCCCGCGGCCGAGCAGCAGCAGAACAAGCCGGACAAGAAGGAAGAGAAGGGCGACGACGAGCCGGATTGGGAAAGCATCCTGCTCGACGATCGGACCGAGCACGGGGTGCCGAGCGGCACCTTCAGCGACGCGCGCGAATACGTCGAGCCGGTGACGGTCGAGGGCAAGGATCTCATCGACCATCTGCGCGAGCAGACGCGCATGTTGAACATCACGCCGCGCCAGCAGCTTCTCGCCGAAGAGTTCCTCGGCAACATCGGGGAAGACGGCTATCTCCAGCACACGCTGGAGGAGATCCTGAAGGGCGCGAATCAGCTGCTCGAGGAGCACGAGGCGGAGTCGGAGGTCGAGCTCAACATTCCGTACTTCACGATGCCGGAGATCGAGGACATGCTGAAGCTCATTCAGCAACTCGACCCACCCGGCACGGGCGCGCGCAATCTCCGCGAGTGTCTGATGCTGCAGCTCGAGAATCAGAAGCGGACCGACTCGCTGGTCTACCGGCTGGTGAAGGACGCGTTCGAAGATCTGATCGCGCACCGCTGGAGCGACCTCGGCAAGCGGTTCGGCCTCGCGCCCGAGGACGTGCAACACGCCGCCGACGAGCTGGCGCGCCTCGACCCCAAACCGGGGCTGCAGTACTCGGCGGGCAACGATCAGTACATCATTCCCGACCTGATCGTCGAGAAGATCGACGACAAATATCACGTCTTCCTGAACGACAGCGGCCTGCCGCGGCTCCGGATTTCCAAGACGTATCAGGAGATCGCGCGCGACAAGAAGAAGTATGACGGCGAGAGCAAGGACTTCATCAACCAGCGCCTGAACAGCGCGCACTGGATGATCCAGGCGATCGAGCAGCGCCGGCAAACGATGCTCAAGGTCATGAACTTCATCGTGGACCGCCAGCGCGAGTTCTTCGAGAAGGGCATCGACCACCTGAAGCCGCTGACGCTGCGCGAGGTCGCCGACGTGATCAGCATGCACGAGAGCACGGTCAGCCGCGTCACCAACGAGAAATACGTGCAGACGCCGCGCGGCCTCTTGCCGCTCAAGTTCTTCTTCTCGAGCGGCCTGTCGACGACGACGGGCGAAGACGCGAGCGCGCGCTCGATCAAGTCGCAGATCCAGAAGATGGTGGACGACGAGCCGCCGAAGAATCCGCTCACCGACCAGCAGATCGTCGAGCTGTTCGACCGCAAGGGGGTCAAGATCGCGCGCCGCACCGTGGCCAAGTACCGCGACCAGCTCGGCATCCTGCCCGCGCGGATGCGCAAGCGCCTGTGAGCCTCGCGACCAACTCGACGCCGCCCGACGTCAGCGTGCTCGTCCCCGCGAAGGACGAGGCGGAGAACCTCGCGGAGTTCGTGCGGTTGACGCGCGAGGCGATGCTGCCGCTCCCGTACGCGGTGGAGCTCGTGATCGTCAACGACGGCAGCCACGACGGCTCCGCCCATCTGCTCGAGGAGCTCACCGCCAAGCATCCGTTCGTCAAGGTCGTCACGCATCGCACGCAGCGCGGGATCGCCGACGCCTTGAAGTCGGGTGCGGACGCGGCGCGCGGTCGCGTGCTCGTCTACTATCCGGCCGACCTGCAGTATCTCCCGGCCGACATCCCGTCGCTCGTGGGCCCGATTCTCAACGGGGATGCCGACGTCGTGACGGGCACCAAGCAGGGCCAGTACAACAAGCGGTTCGTCTCGAGCATCTACAACGCCCTCTGTCGCTGGCTCTTCGGCGTCCGCGTGAAAGACCTGAACTCCGTCAAAGCCTATCGCCGAGAGATCATGGATGTCGTGCCGATGCGGCCCGACTGGCATCGGTTCATGGTCGTCATTGCCGCGTTCCAGGGATTTCGTCTCGCGGAGCAGCCGGTGCCCGTCCATCCGCGCCGCGCGGGCAGCTCCAAGTTCGGCGTCGGCCGGATCCCCGTCGGGGTGCTCGATCTCATGTCGGTCTGGTTCCAGCTGCGCTTCGGCCGGAAGCCCATGCTGTTCTTCGGCGTCTTCGGAGCAATCCTCTTCCTCATCGGCCTGCTGGTGGGGGCGGTGGCGCTCTATCTGCGGTTCGGGCCGCCACACGTCGGCTTCCGCCCGCTCCTCGACCTGATCATGGTGCTCGTGATCTCCGGCGTGGTCCTGTTCGGCTTCGGCTTTGTGGGGGAGATGCTGGCCGGGCTGCGTGAAGAAATGCGGCTCCTGGAGCGGGACCTGCAGCGGAAGGCGGAGAAATAGGGCCGACCCCGGCCTTGTGGAGCAAAGTGCAACGTCGTAGGTATTAATCCCTAAACCATGCCTCCCCTGCAGCTGACCCATCTGCTGCACTCCAGCCTCCCCCACGTCTCGGTGCGGGGACGGGCGTTACTGAGCGCGCTGGCCTGCGTCAACGGGCGGCCCTCGTCGACCACCGAGCTGGCCCAGTGGCTCGGCTTCCATGATCGCTATCAGCTCGCCCGCGCGCTCAAGCGCGAAGGCCTGCCCCCGGTGGAAACGTTGGGCGGCTGGACGCGCACCTTGTACTGGATCATCGAATCGCAGGCCTCGGGCGCGACGCTGCGAGAGCTCGCGATCCGCGAGCACCTGGATCCGGCGGTTGCCTACAAGCTAGTCCGGCGCGTGACCGGACGGCGCTGGTCCGAGGTCCGCCGCGATGGACTGATGGGAGCCGTGCTCAGTTTCCGCGATCGCTGCGGCAATGCGGGGTCGCGCTGCAATCAGTCTTCGAACGGCGCGCGCGATTCCATCATTCGCGCGACCTTCAACGGCACCTCGGCTCACGTCCTCGCTCACCCGACGCCTCCCTCGCGTCCGCGCTTACGCGGCGTGCGGGGCGAGCGCACGCCCGTCTGCGGCGCTCCGTTCGACGTCGCGCTCACCTCCCGCGTCGCGCTGGTGACGCGCGGCCATGCCGCGGCCGTCGACGTCATCGCCCTGGACGGGACACCGAGAGTCGTGCAGTCGATCTCGGTCGGACCGGTCCCCACGCGTGTCGTGCCGAGCCCGCAGGGGGACTGGGCGTGCGTCACGAGCCAGTTCTCGGAAGCGGTCGACATCGTCGACCTGCAGCGCGGGCGGTGTGTCAGCGCCGTTCAAGTCGGCGGGCATCCGCTCGGCGCCGTGCTGTCCAAGGACGGGCAGACCGTGTACGTGTCGACCAACCGCGATCGGTTGGTGGCCGTGTCGCTGTCGCGGCAGGCGGTCGTCGCGGATATCGAGATTCCGCACGGCAGCCCGCAGCTCTGCGCGCATCCGTCGGGCCGGCGGCTGTATGCGGCGGGCTGGCGCACGGGCGTCGTCGCGGAAATCGAGGTGCCGGCGATGCGGATCCTGCGAACGTTGCCGCTCGGCGGCGTGGTGCAGGAGGTCGCCGTGACCGCGGACGGGCAGAGCCTCTACGTGGCGAACGAGGCCGGCTGGCTCGACGTGGTGCATTTGCCGACGGGCAAGCGGAGCGCGACGGCAAAACTGGGCACCGCGGCGCTCGGGCTCGCGTTGAGCGCCGACGATCACGACGTGATCGTCGGACTGCTGCATGCCGGCACGGTGCTCGTGCTGGATCGGCACACGTTGCAGGTGCGCCATTCCGTCCATACCGGCGGGACGCCTCGCCTGATCGCCGCGCATCCCAAGTGGCCCGTGCTCGTCGCGAACGAAGCGGGCTGGGTGGATTTCATTTACTGAGCATCGCCCCAAAAGTCATATGATTTTTGGAGCGCCGCCTCTTGCCTGCGCAAGTGACGCGCTTGGTATCGTTCGTCCTCCACCGAACGGGGAGGCGAACCCCATGAGTCCTCGCGTTGGTAGTGTGATCGCGGCTGCGGTGCTCATTCTCACCGCGTGCGGTCAGCAGGAGCCCGCAGGCGTTCCCGCCGCGCTGCTCGCCGCGTCATCGGCCACCGTCATCGTGAGCCCGAGCAGCGCCACGCTCGACGTCGGAGGCACGCAGCAATTCTCCGCTCAGCTACTCAAGAACGGCGGTCAGAAGAAGGCCGCCTTCACGTGGTCGTCGAGCGACCCGAGCGTCGCGACGGTCTCGTCGGCCGGCCTCGTGACGGCCGTCGCGCCGGGCGAGGCGACGATCACCGCCTCGGCCAGCACGCGCGAGAGCGGCACGGCGCAGGTGACGGTCCGTTCATCCGCGCCGACTCCTCCGCAAGTCGTGGCGCACATCCCGCTCAACGGCGGAGCGTTCGGCTCCGGAGTCTCCGCGCCCGGCGTCGGCTGGATCAGCCAACCCAACAACGGCACGGTCTCGCGGCTCGACATCGCCAGCGCGACGCTCACCGGCACCACCGGCGCCGGGCCACTGCCCGTGCAGATCTCGGCCAACGCCGATGGCAGCCACATTTACGTGCCCACGTTCTTCGGCAACGCCATGGTGACGGAGATCAATACGTCCACCCTGGCCACCGAGGCCACGGCCTTCGCGACGCCCGATCAGCAGGATGCCTACGGCATTACGAACACGCCGGCGGGTGACACGGTATTCGTCGGCATCACGAACGGACCGGTTTTCAAGATGGCGATGTCGACCGGCGCGGTCGTGGGAACGCTCAATTTCCCTGTCGCTGCCGGCTACCACTTCGAGTGGAACGGCGGTCACACGCGTCTGTACGCCTCGCAACGGGCGTTCGACGGCGGCCGCGTGTTCGAGATCGAACCGAACGGCTTCACGCTGCTGCGCACGTTCGAGACCGGTGGATCGGCCCAGGCCATCCAGCTCTCCGCGGACGGTAGCAAGCTGTTTGTGGCCGCGCAGAATGGCGGCGTGATCGTGTGGGACGTCGCGAGCAATTCGCTCGCCACCACATATGCCACACCGAATTGCAGCCCCTATGGATTGGTGCGTACCCCCGACTTCCTGGTCGTCGGCTGCCTCAACGGCCTGGTCGAGGTGCTCGACCCGAATAGCGGCGCGCTGGTCGAGTCGCTGAACGTCGGTGGGGAGGTCCGCGAGCTATCGTATGACCCCGGCACGCGCAGCATTCTTGCGCCGAACAACGCCGGCTGGGTGGACATCCTTCGTTAGATCAGATCGATGAGAATATGGGGGGCCAGAACCTGGCCCCCCGTATTATTCTTCCTGCCGATGCCCGACCTCACAGCCGAAGACGTCAAAGCCTGGTACAACCAGCACTACGCCGCCAAGGGACTCGACACCATGCGTCCCGCCGAGGCGTACCCGCTCTTCCTCAATTTGCTCGAGGCCGAGTCCGGCACGCGACTGCTCGACGTCAGCTGCGGCGCCGGCTCGCTCCTCGCGGCGGCGGGAGACATCGGCATGCGCGCCGTCGGCGTCGATCTCTCCGACGAGGCGGTGCGGCTCGCCAAGCGCGTCGCTCCCCAATCGCGGGTCGCGGTCGGTGCCGGCGAGGCGCTCGCCTTCAAGAGCGGCACCTTCGACTACGTCAGCTGCCTCGGCTCACTCGAGCATTTCCTCGACATGGGGCGGGGGATCGAAGAGATGAAGCGCGTCGCGAAACCAAACGCGCGCTTCTGCATCATGGTGCCCAACCAGGATTTCATCGGATGGAAGGTGCTCGGCCACCAGGGAACCGCGCAGCAGGACATCAACGAGAATCTGCAGAGTCTTGCCGCGTGGCGCGCGTTGTTCGCCGAGCATGGCTTGCACGTGCTGCGCGTCGTGCCCGATCGCTGGCACGCGGTCCGCTGGCGGATGCGCCGCACCGGAAGCCCGCTGCGATACCTGATCGGGCCGGCGCTGGAATTGGCGTGGCGCCTGATCCCGCTCCGCTGGCAGTATCAGTTCGTCTTCGTGCTAGGACGCGCGCGCTAGTCGAACGCCGTAGCGGCCGAGGTACAACGCCAGCTCCTCGGTGAGCGCCGAGCCGTCCGGGCTCCGCGTCTTGCTGCCCAGGTCGAGCCAATGGACCCCGCGGCTGCGCAGCCGCTGTCGCGTCTGCTCCGGCAATGCCGTCTCCGCCAACACGCAATCGCCGCGGCGCAGTCCGTCCTCCTGCAAAGATCCCGCGCCACGCAGCCAGAGCAGCCGGCCGCGCTTACCGCCCACGCGATAAACCCGGAACGGCGGCTCCTCGGTGATCTCGCCGCCGTGATAGCGAACGAACTGGTCGAACTCACCCATGAGCTTGGCGACGAGCGTTGCACGCTGGTCGTCGGACAGCCGCTTGGGAAAATCGGGCGCGGAGCGAATCACTTTGGCCGGAGATCCGACTGCGAGGCTCGAGGGCGGGATGTTGCCCGACACGAGGGAATTGGCGCCGATGACGGTGCCGTCGCCGATTGTCGACCCCGGCATCACGAACACGCGCCACGGCAGCCACACACTCTTGCCGAGCGTGACCGGCTCGTAGGTGACCGGATAGCCGTCCAGCGCGTTGAGCCAGACGCCGTGCGTGAAGATCAGGCAGTGACCACCGATGCCGGTGTCGTCGCCGATGACGACGGGCTTCGTGGGATTGATGAACGCCATCTGGAGGATGATCGTGCGGCTGCCCAGCTCGAACCGCGACTCGGGCAGCTGCGGCCCGCCCACGTACACCTGCTCGCGGATCTTCGCGTCCTCGCCGATGACGATCGTTTCGCACGACACGTAGCTCATCGTGCCGACGCTGGAATGGCGGCCGATCGTGATGTTGCGGCCCTGCACGACTGCCAGCAGGCCGATCTCGACGTGATCTCCCAGCTCGACGTGCTTTCCGACGACGACGCCGCCGAAGCTGAACTTCACGCCCTTCCCGATGCGATAGCCGAGCAGCCGATACGCGAGCCGTTTCAGCGGGCTCGGAAGCCAGCCGAACAGCAGGAGGTGCGTGATGGGAATGCGATCCTTGGGGATCAGCGACGCGCTCATGGGTGGGGTAATATATTCGACTCACGCGTGATCACACTCCCCGGCCGCACCACACTGCACCCGCTGGAACGCTTTGGTCTCGACGTGCTCGTCGATCTGGCGTGCTTGCCCCAGGTCGAGGACACCAGCGCTTCGGTCGTCCGACTCGAAATCACCACGCAAGAGCCCGCACTCGGCGATCTCCGCGCGGCGGCTGAGCGGCACTGGTACATCGAACGGGGCGACGCCGTCGTCCGGGTGCCGCGCGCCGTTCTGCGCCGCCTTGGCGACATCGCGGCCGGAGTCGCCGAACAACGGTCGAGTCTGCGGGACCGCTTCGGTCGAGTGCCGTCGAGCGAGAATGTGTTGGTGCAACAGGGCGTCGCCGCTGAGCCGGTCGTGTCGCGCGCGGCGCGGGAGCTGCGCGCGGCGGTCGTCGCGACCGCGACGGCCGGCCGTCGTCCTGTCGCGACGCTATCGCCCTGGCCCGACGGCCGCCGCTGGGCCGTCGCAGTTACGCACGACCTCGATGTCGTCGATCTCTGGCCGGCCTTTACCGCGCTGCGCCTGGCAGAACTGGCACGCAAGGGGGAAGTCACTCGAATGGCGCGCGTCCTCGGCGCCGCCGCGCTCACGCTCGGACGGAATCCCGTTCAGCGCGGAATCCACCAGCTGCTCGAGGCGGAGCGGGTTCGCAACGTCGTCCCGACCTGGTTCGTGCTGTGCGGCACGCCGACGCTTGCGACGATGCGGGCGGGCGATCTCACGTACCGCCCGGAGGGGCGGGGCGCTCGCAACGCGATCCGCGCATTCCGGAGCCAGGGCTGCGAGATCAATCTGCACGGCAGCTTCGAGACGAGTGACCGACACCCCGCGTTTATCGAGCAACGCCGGCGGCTCGCCGGGCTGAGCGAGAGTGCTGTTCCGGGCGTGCGGCAACATTTTCTGCGGATGCACCCGGGCCAAACGCCGCGCGGCATGAGCGACGCGGGATTCCGCTTCGACTCGACGTGGGGCTTTCCGGACCGCAACGGCTTCAGACTCGGCGTCGCCGATGTGATCCCCATGTGGGACGGGGCAGGGGAACGGCCCCTCGATTTACAAGAAGCGCCCGTCATCTGGATGGATCGCGCCTTGAGCAAGTATGCCGGCGTCGAGGATCCCGGCGTGTGGATCGAAGAAGGGGCCGCGTTGGCCCGCGCGTGTCGCGACGTCGAAGGACTGTGGGTCGGCGTGTGGCACCCGAACCTGACGCCGCCGCTCGGGTTCCCGGGCGCACCGGAGGCATTTGCCGCGCTGCTCGATCGCTTGCTGGCCGACGCGCCGCACGTCGCACCACTTGGCGCGTTGGTCGAATGGCGCGTCGCGCGGCGCGGCGTGCGGGTGCGCGGCGTGTTACCCGACGGTACGCCCGATGCCTACGCCTCTGTGACGCCTCCCGCCGAGCTCACGCTGGCGGATCCTTCCGGAGCGCGGCGGTATAGCATTCGAGCCACGCCGCGGTAATCGCATCCCACCCAAATTGCTCACGGACGCGACGGTTGCCGGCCTCGGCGAGCCGCGCCGCGAGGTCCACGTCGCCCGCGATGCGTTCGATCGCCGCGGCGATCGCCGCGGGATCTTCCGGAGGCACGAGCAGTCCCGTCTCGCCGTCGGTAATGATGTCGGTGATGCCGCCGATCGCACTGCCGATGACGGGAACGCGATAGCTCATTGCCTCGAGCAACACGACGCCCAGGCCCTCGGTATCGCCGCGCTTGTCCACGATCGAGGGAAGCACGAGGACGCTGGCCTCTCGTAGCGCACGGTGCAGATCAGCATCCGGTACTCTGCCCGGCATGCGCACCCGGCCGTCGAGACCGAGCGCCTTCACCTGCGTTTCGAGCAGCGGCCGATCGGTCCCTTCGCCGAGGATGAGGAGCTCGGCCCGAATGCTGGAGGGAAGCCGGTGCAGCGCGTCGACCAAAAACCGCACGCCTTTGCGCGGAATGAGATTGCCGACGTAGAGGATGCGCAATGGTTCCTGGGCGGAGCGATCGCGGCGCGGTGCCTGAATCGATTCATTGAAGCCGAGCCCGTAGGGGATCACGCGAACCGGAATGTGGACGAGGTCCGTTATTTCGCGCGCCGTATACGACGAGATCGCGACGACCTCGTCCGAGGTGCGCACCGCCCACTTGAGAAACTGCTTGAGCCACGGCAGCCGGCTCTTGACCCAGCGAAGCTCGATGCCGTACCAGAGGGTGACGAGCCGGGGACGCCGCCGTTTCCCGCCCGCGCGGCGCGCGGCCCATCCGAAGAGCGCGTGCGGCACCGGCCAATGCACGTGCACGATGTCGTACTCTCGCTCGCGCACCAGTCGACGGACCGCAAGCATTCCCGCCAGCACGTAGAACGGCGGCATCAGCTTGTGACGAATCGATCCACCGACGCGATCGACCGTGCCCTGGTCATGCGTCAGATCCTCCCACGGGGCGGGGAAGTAGCGGAACCGGTGAACGGGGATGCCTTCCAGCTCCGCGTTGCCGCCGCCGCGATAGGCGGGGGCAAAGACTTCGGCCTCGAGTCCCATCGCTCGTTGACGTCGAATCAGCTCGACGAGCCAGGGCGCGATGATGTCCCCCGGGGCCCGCGGAAAGGCCGTAACCACATGAAGGACGCGCATTAAGAGTGCTGTACTATAGCGGTCGCTAGGCTATTTTGGAGGCTCATTGAGCAGAGCGTGGTGGTTTCGACTCCTCCAGGCGGTCGTGCTTGTCGGCGCGGCCGTCTACTTGTATCGCGTGGCGGCGCCGCAATGGCCCGCCATCCGCGACCGCCATCTGGCGTGGCGGGCCGTGCCGTTAGCGCTCAGCGCCGCGCTGATCGTCGCCAACCTCGCCTGGATGATCGCGCTGTGGAACATGAGCCTGCGCTGGTGCGCGGCGCGATTGCGTTACTGGGACGCGGCCCGCATCTGGTTCACGTCGAACCTGGCGCGCTTCATTCCGGGCGCCGTCATGCAGTTCGCGAGTCTCGCACTGATGGCGGGCCGGTATGGCGTCGCGCCGACGGCGGCCACGGCCACGGTGCTGCTGCAGCAGATCGTCCTGCTGCTCAGCGGGTTGATGATCATCGCCGGTTTCACGCCGATCGTGCTGCATCAAAGCTGGTGGCAGGCGGCGTTCGTCGTCGCCGCAGTGCTCGGCGCCGCGCTCCTGCTGCTCCTGCCGCGACTCACGCGCCGGTTGCCGAGCCTCGCGAGACTCTGGACGCAGGTCCGATGGCCGCAGCTCATTCTCTTCGGTGGACTGCTTTCGCTGCAATGGGTGGCCTACGGTGTCGCTTTTCGGCTCCTGGCGCTGGGCCTCCTCGGTGACGCTCCGGGAGGGTGGGGGTTCTATCTCACCGCCTTCACCGAGAGTTATCTCGCGGGAGTCATCGCGGTATTCGCGCCGGCCGGCATTCTCGTTCGCGAAGGCGCATTGATTCGTATTCTCACGCCCCAGCTCGGCGCCGCCGACGCCGTCATTCTCGCCATCGCGGCCCGTATCTGGCACACCGCGCTCGAGGTGTTGTGTGGACTCCTCGTCATGACAATCCCGATGCCGCCGGCTCCAACCTCCGTCAAGAGCTCATGACCGCCACAGCTCCCGTGACCTCGACGCCGCCGTCGTACGCGCCACGCTACCCCAACCTCGGCGCGTTCGGCCTGATGTCGCTGTTCATTGTAATTCTGTCGCTGCCGATGCTCTCGGGACGCTGGCTCGCCTCGCCCAACGGCGACCAGTACGCCAGCGGCTACGCGGTCAAAGTGTGGGCCGCGAACGAGTATCACCGAACGGGGCATTTCCCGACCTGGAATCCGATGATCATGGGCGGGCTGCCGTACATCGACGTCGTCACGCACGGCGACGTGTTGTATCCGACGTCGGTGCTGCGTGAAGTCATGCCGCCCTACCAGGCGATGAATCTGGCGTTCGTCATCCATTACATCCTCGCCGGATTCCTCATGTTCCTGTTCCTGCGGCGACTGGGTGCTACCTGGATCGGCGCGGTCACCGGCGGCATCGCGTATCAGCTGTCGGGCATCATGATCTCGTACGTGCACCCCGGGCACGACGGCAAGCTCTTCGTCTCGACGATGCTGCCGCTCGCATTTCTGGCGCTGCTGGCCGCGCTGCGAGATCGACGCGCGTGGGGCTATCCGCTCTTGTCGCTTGCGGTCGCGCTCTGCCTGTTGAGCCCGCACGTGCAGACCACGTATTACCTCTTGATTGCGTCGGCGCTGTTTGCGATCTACCTGACGTTCGGCGAGCCGAGCGCCGACACGGTCGGGCAGCGTGTCACGCGGCTCGCGCTGACGCTCGGCGCGGTCATCCTCGGCTTCGGCATCGCGATGCCGCAGATCCTGCCGTTCATCAAATACATTCCGCATTCGCCGAGGGCAGGGGGGTATTCCGTCGGGTACCAAGGCTCGACGTCTTTCGGCATTCCGTGGGCGCACATCCCCGAATTCATTCTCGCCGGCTTTACCGGCGACACCGAGACCTATTGGGCGTCCAATCCGCTGAAGCTCCATTCCGAGTATCTCGGGTTGCCGGTTGTCGCGCTCGCGCTGCTGGGGTTTGGCGACAGGCGGCGCCGTCTCGTGTGGTGGACGGCCGGCATCGGCGCCCTCTTCCTTCTTATTGCGATGGGCGCGGCCACGCCGTTTTACCACATCTGGTGGCTGGTGATGCCGTACGTGAAGAAGACGCGCGCGCCGGGAATGGTCTTCTTCGTGGTCGCATTTTGTGTGGCCACGTTCGCCGCGTTCGGCGCCACGCGCCTGGAACGCAAAGAGGACGGTGGTCACATCCGCGCCTGGCTCATCGCCGCGGCCGCTATCGCGCTACTCGGGCTCGTCGGGGTTTTTGGGCAGTTGGCGTTTAGCCTGGCGCTCGATCAGCGTGTGGCGGAGGCCCGCGCTCTCGCTTCCACCATTCGCGTCTCCGCGCTGATCGGCGCGATCCTGCTGGCGGCGATTGCCGCATTGGCCCTGGGTTATGCCCGGGGCAAAGTCCCGCTGCTGGCGTTCGCGCTGGGTTTGCCATTGCTCGTCGGGGTCGATCTGTGGCGCAACGGCCAACACTTCTGGCAGTATTCGCCCGCGCCCGCCGTGGGTCTCTACCGGCCCGACTCGATCGTTGCGCGCCTCAAGACGGAGTCTCTGCCGTATCGCGTATTCAACCTCGAAATCGACCCGCGCAACCGGCCGTATCCGGAAAACGTGTTGATGGCGTTCGGTATTCCGCAGGTGCTCGGGTATCAGGGCAACGAGCTCCGCTACTTCGACGATCTGCTCGGCGGGCGAAATGAGTGGCGGTACGCGATGTCCTCGACAAAGCTGTGGAGTCTGCTGGCCGCGAAGTTCGTGATCATTCCCGACACGCTGCCCATTCCGGGTTACCATCGCATCCTCGGTCCCGTGCCGACCGCGAGCGGAAGCGCATACCTATACGAAGCCGATACCGTGCCGCCGTACGCCCGCGTCGTGCCGGCCGCGCTCAAGGTCGACAACGATTCCGCCATTCCGCCGACGCTCGCCGATCCCCGCATGCCGGGCTATGGGCGCGTCGTGCTGTTCACCCACGACGCCCCCGTGAATCCCACGCGGTTCACGGCCATTCCGCCTGCCTCGGCCTCGAGCGCGCGCGTGACGGCATGGGACGCGGGAAGAATGACGGTCGAGCTCGAGCCGCCGCCGCAGGACTCGAGTTATGTCCTGATCTCCGAGAACTGGTATCCCGACTGGTCGGCAACGGTCGACGGCAAGCCGGCGCCGGCGCTGCGTGGCGACAACGCGCTGCTGACGATTCCGGTGAGTGCCGGCGCGAAGAACGTCGAGCTGCGCTACCACGCGCGCGCGATCGCGCGCGGCATCGTCATCGGCCTCGTGAGTCTGCTGATCGCGATCCTCTGGTTCGTCGTCCCGCCGGCGTGGCAGCGGAGGCAGCGGCGTGGCTGAACGCGCACTCGTCGTGATCCCGACGTACAACGAGGCGGTCAACCTGCCGCAGATCGTGCCGCAGGTGCTCGCCCAGGATCCGCGGCTCGAAGTCCTCGTCGTCGACGACAACTCGCCGGACGGAACCGGTCAGATGGCCGACGAGATGGCACGCGGCAACCCCCGCCTTCACGCGATGCATCGGCCGGGGAAGCAGGGGCTCGGCACAGCGTACCTGGCGGGCTTCAAGTGGGCGCTGGAGCGAGGCTACGATTACATCTTCGAGATGGATGCCGATTTCCAGCACGATCCTGCCCACCTAAAGGACTTTCTCAGCGCCATTCAAGATGCCGACGTGGTACTGGGGTCACGGTATTTGAATGGCAAAGTGACCATCGTGAACTGGCCAATGGGCCGGCTCATGCTATCGTACTTCGCCAACGTCTACGCCCGCTGGTTCACGGGACTCAGGATTTGGGATTTGACGGGCGGCTTCAAGTGCTTTCGCAGACGGGTGCTCGAGGCGATTGATTTGTCCCAGGTCGGATCCAACGGGTACGCTTTCCAAATCGAGATGAGCGTTCGCGCATGGCGAAAAGGGTTCAAGCTCCGCGAGATTCCGATCGTGTTCGTCGATCGAGCCGAGGGGCAGAGCAAAATGAACAAGGCCATCGTCCGCGAGGCGGTGTGGAAGGTCCCGCGCCTCAGGCTCATGGCCTGGTTCGGCCGCATCTAATCGGCCTGCCGGTCTTCAAGATGACGGGATCGGGCAACGATTTCGTCATGCTGGACGGGCGTGTCTGTACACCCGCCGACTGGTCGGCCGAGGACATGCAGGCGATCTGCGCCCGTGGGACAGGCATCGGGGCCGACGGCCTCGTGTTCGTCGGTCCGGGAACGCACGCCGGCGCGGCGCGCATGATCTACTACAACTCCGACGGCTCTCACGCCAGCATGTGCGGCAACGCCGCGCTCTGTAGCACGACCCTCGCCGCACACCTCGGGATTGGCGGTGCCGAAGGGATCGAGCTGGAGACCGATGCAGGCACGTACCGCAGCCGTACGGCCGGTCCTGGCCGCGCCGAGCTGCATCTGGCGCCGATCGAGGCGCCACGAATCGTGGCGGGTCTGGGATTGGTCGCCGGTGAGCGCCAGGCCGCGCTGGGGCGCGTCGGCGTGCCGCATCTCGTGGTCGTGGTCGACGACGTGGACCAGGTCGCCCTCATGGACCGCGGCCGCGCGCTACGGTTCGACCGGGCGCTCGCGCCCGACGGCGCCAACGTGAACTTCATTTCGGGCACCGCCGGCGCCTGGCGCATGCGGACGTATGAGCGCGGCGTCGAAGGAGAGACGCTGGCCTGTGGGACGGGCGCCGTGGCGGCCGGCTGTGCGATCGAGGAATGGGGCCTGGGCCGGCTCCCGATCGACATCCAGAGCCGCAGCGGCCGGGTTTTGACCGTCCGCGCGACCAAGCGTGGCGCTGGCTACGACGATGTCTGGCTGGCTGGAGAGGGGAGAATGGTGTTCAGAGGGGTGATTACGTGATTGGCTTGTCCACATTCACCCACATCTCAACTTAACATAACATCTATTATACGAATTGACGCTAAGTACCAATAAACTCGCTATATGCTGCCCCGCGTCAGCTCCGCGAGCCGCACCTTTGCCTCCGTCACGTTCCCCTCTTTGGCGAATTCCTTCACGATCCGGCGATAATCGGCGACCGCTTTCGCCGTGTCCGCAGCCGTCGTCCAGGACCGGCCGGCATCGGACAGCATTTGGGCCTTCTGGAAGTCCAGGCGGGCCGCTGTAGCTCCGTTTTCATAGGCCTCAGCGGCGTCGCGCCAGCGCCCCAGGTTCTCGTAAGCGGCCCCGAGGAGCCCGTACGCCTGCGAGCGATAGGCCTTCCCGGCCCCTGACGCGTAATCCTTCAGCACGTCGATCGCCTGCTGCGGCTGGCCCTGGAGCAAGCGGACGTTCGCAAGCAGCAACCGCGCTTCGGACGCCGCATTGGACCCCGAATAGTTCTCGACCACTTTCGCCAGCTCGCTGGCCGCGAGCGGCAGGTTCTGGTTCTCGTACGCATAGCGGGCGCCCTGAAGCTCCTGACTGGCGATCTCTTCGGCGCGACGCCTGATCGAGAGCTGCCAGACCACCAGCACGGCCGCAAGCACGATGGCGGTGCCGATCCACGACGAAGCCTGCCGGTGCGCCTTGATCCACTCGAGCGCGCGATCGCCGAAGTCCCGCCGCGGCGCCGCCACGGCCGGAGCCGCCGGTGTCACGGGTTTCGGGTTACCGCCGCCGCGTGTCGCTGTCTGCGTTGCCATCTCAAGAATGTCCAGTGTTCAATGTTCAATGATCATTCGCGCATGCCCCTGGGGTGACTCGAACACCCGGCCAACGGTTTAGGAAACCGCTGCTCTATCCACCTGAGCTACAGGGGCTCGTCCGGGGGCGTAAACGTTGCAATGTACGCGAGTTAGGCGTAGCGCAGCAAGGCCTCGACACGGCGCCCCTGCAGGCGCTGGCGGCCCTTCAAAAACTCGAGCTCGATGAGAAACGTGAACCCGACGACCGCACCGCCGGTGGCGCCCACGAGCTGCGCGGCGGCGTTTGCCGTGCCGCCCGTCGCCAGCACGTCGTCCACGATGAGCACGCGGTCGCCCGGCTGCACCGCGTCGTGATGCATCTCGAGCGCGTCCGAACCGTATTCCAGCTCGTATTCGACTCGCTGCGTCGCCGCGGGCAGCTTCCCCGGCTTCCGAATCGGCACGAGCCCCGCCCCGAGCTCCAGCGCGATCGGTGCGCCGAGCAGAAATCCGCGCGACTCGATCGAAACCACCCGGGTGATCCGAGCATCACGGTACGGATCGGCCATCAGCTTCACCGCTTTGCCGAACAGCACGATGTCGAGCAGCACCGGCGTGACGTCCTTGAACACGATCCCCGGCTTCGGGAAGTTGTGGACGTCGCGAATCGTTTGCCGCAACTCATCTAATATCAAAGGGCCTCGGCAGCTCAAGCTCTAGTGGAACCTGAAGTCGCTCGACCGTGTCGACGCGTGCGTGCGATGGTCCGCGCCGCAGCGCTGTCTCGAGCGCGTCGAGCGCCCGGTCGGAGCCCTCAGAAACTACTTCAACCGAGCCGTCCGCGAGGTTCTGGGCGAAGCCGGCGAGCTTCAGCGGCTGCGCTTCGTGCATGACAAACCACCTGAACCCCACCCCTTGAACACGACCCCGGATAATCCAGCGACGACGGCTCAAATTGGGGACTCGGGGCTCGGGCCGCGGGCCTGGCGCCGCCGTCTGCGCCAGACGTAGGCGCCAACGAGGATGACGCTGAGCGGAATCAGCGCAACGAGCGCCCACGTTGCGTATCGATGGATCTCCTGAGTCTCGAGCACACCCTCGTGCTGTCCGAGGAAGTATCCGATGCCGGTGAGAATGGCGCACCACACTGCCGCGCCCGTGGCCGTGTACAGCACGAACTTGGGCAACGGCATGCCGTGCAGGCCCGCCGGAATCGAGATGAGGTGGCGGATGACCGGGAACAGACGCCCGATCAGCGTGCTGATCTCGCCGTGCTCGGCGAAGAATCGCTCTGAGCGCTCGAGATTCCGTTCGCTGAGCAGGACGTAGCGGCCGTAACGCTGAATCAGAGGCCGCCCAATCAGTCGCGCGCCGTAGTAATTCGCCAATGCGCCGAGCACGCTGCCGAGCACCCCGCAGGCCAGCGCGACCGCGAAGCTCATCTGGCCCTTGGCGGCCCAGTACCCCGCCGGTGGCATCACCAGCTCGCTCGGCACCGGCAGGATCGACGACTCGAGCGCCATCAGCAGTACGATGCCGGGATAACCGACGGCCAGGAGGGTCTGGAGCAGCCACGCGATCATCCGCTCAAGCATCGAAGCCGTGCTCGCCGACGAGAGGGACAAAGCGTGCGTCACCGATCGCCGTGGCGTGCAGCCCCGTTGGCGTGCGGCGCAGCAGGGTCAGCCGCTGCGCGCCCTTCGCGCCCAGGGGAATGATCATCCGGCCGTCGGGCGCGAGCTGCTCGACCAGCGGCGGCGGGATCTCCGGCCCACCGGCGGCGACGAGAATCGCGTGATACGGTGCGTACGCGCTCCAGCCCAGCGTGCCGTCGCCGACCAGCACCGACACGTTGGTCGCGCCAGCCGCTCGCAGCGCCGCTTGAGCCGTTTCCGCGAGGGATCGCACGCGCTCGATCGTGAACACCTGGTCCGCGAGCGCCGCGAGCAGCGCGGTCTGATACCCGGAGCCGGTGCCGATCTCCAACACGCGCTCCTGCCCCGTGAGGCCGAGCGCCTCCAGATAACGGGCCTGCGTGTAGGGCTGGGAAATTGTTTGGCCGTTGCCGATCGGCAGCGCCGCGTCCTCGTAGGCGCGATGGCGGACCGCTTCGGGCACGAACAAGTGGCGCGGCGTCGCCGCAAACGCGCGCAGAACGGGAAGATCGCGTATCCCCTGCGCGCGCAGTTGTTCGACCAACCGCGCGCGATAGCCGCCATACGTGTCGCGGCTTCCCGTCACTTCCCGAGATCCCACTTCTGCACGACTTCGAGCAGCTTGTAATTCGTCAGGTCGACGTGCAGCGGCGTGACGGAGATGTAGCCGTCTCTCACAGCTTGAAAATCCGAGTCCGCGCCGCCCGACCAGGTCACCCGGCCGCCGCCGATCCAGAAGACTTCGCGGCCCCAGGGGTCCTTCATCGTCGCGATCTCTTCGTGGAAGACACGGCTGCCCAAGTTCGTGACCTTCACGCCTTTTACCTGATCGCCGGGGATCGGCGGCAGGTTGATGTTGAGCAGAGTCTCGCCAGGAAAGTCTTTGACGCGCACGATGCTCTGGATGAGCCGCTCGAGCCTGGCGCGATGGCTCTCGAGATGCTCGATGTCGAAGCTGCCGTAAGAAATCGCCACGCTAGGCACGCCGGCCGCCAGGCCTTCCATGGCCGCGGAGACGGTGCCCGAATAGAGGACGTCTTCCCCCATGTTCGGGCCATGGTTGATGCCGGAGAACACCCAGTTCGGTCCTTCGGGCATGAGCGCACCGAGCGCGAGCAAGACACAGTCCGTCGGCGTGCCGTCCACCTGGAACGCGCCGTCGGACCGGCGATGCGCGCGCAACGGCCGATGCAGCGTCAGCGAGTGCGACGTCCCGCTTTGCTCGCGATCCGGCGCCACCACCGTGACCTGCCCTACCGTCGCGCAGACGTCGGCGAGGAGCGCGATGCCCGCCGCAAGCACGCCGTCGTCGTTGGACACGAGAATCCGGAGGTCGGACTTGCTAGGCGTGGTCACGAAGCTCCGAGGACGATGCGTCCCGCGTGGCGCGCGAACGCTCGTGCCATGCGCCACGTATCACTCCAGGAACGAAAATGGCTCGGCGGTCCGTAGATCGTGGAAACATCGACCGAGCTGACGCGAAATCCGTCCCGCAGCGCGTCGAGCAGAAAATTCGCCTCGTATTCGTAGCGATCGCCCACCGGCTGCACGCGCTCGGCCACCTCACGCGTGAACGCGCGGAATCCGGTCTGCGCGTCACGGACCCGCTGGCCGCCGATCCGCGACGCCAGGCTCGCCGAGAGCCAATTCGTGAAGCGACGCGGCATCGGCATGGCGCCGTCGCGCGCGCGGGCGCCCAGGACCACGTCCGCGGCGGCAGTCGTCAGCGGCTCGAGCAAGTGCGGGATTTCGGACGGCGAGTGCTGGCCGTCCGCATCGATCGTCACGATCGCGGTGGCGCCGTCCGCCAGCGCGCGCGCAATCCCGTCGCGCAGCGCGACGCCTTTGCCGCGATTGTCCGCGTGTGTGAGCAGCGTAGCCCCTGCGCCTCGTGCCACGTCTCCCGTCCCATCCGTGGATCCATCGTCGACGACGATCACGTGCGCGTTGGGGACGACCGCCCGAACGCGCGCCACAATATCGCCAATGGTAGCCGCGGCTTGGAAGGCGGGAATGACGACGGCAACCCGCACCTCAGCTCCCTTCGAGAATACCGAGCACGGACTTCAGCTCGGCGCGGAGCTCCTTGACGGTTTCGGTGGCGAGCGCGCGGCGCGCCTCGGGCTTCAGCTCGCCGGAACGGCGATACTGCTCGATCTTCTGACGCGCCCCTTCGATCGTGTACTTCTCCGTGTAGAGCAGATGCTTCACCAGCATGATGAGCTCGATCTCGCGCCGCTGATAAACGCGATTGCCCGAGCGGTTCTTGGCGGGATTCAGGAACCGGAATTGACTCTCCCAGTACCGCAGCACGTGCGGCTTGAGGTCGGTCAGCTGGCACACCTCGCCGATCGAGAAGAACTCCTGGACCGGCTGTGCCGGGCTGCCGGTGCTCATCGCGCGAGACTCTCCGCTTTCAGCTCCCGCTCCATCAGATCGCTGATGGCCTGTCGCGGCGCCTTCCCCTTGAACAGGACGTTGGAGACCTCGGTGGCGATCGGCATCTCGACGCCGTGGCGCTCGCCGAGTGCCACGGCGGTCTGCGTCGTGTTGACGCCTTCGACCACCGCCGCCTTCCCCGCCAGCGCCTGCTCCAGCGTCTGGCCCTTCCCGAGCGCGACGCCGAGCGTGCGATTGCGCGAGAGCGCGCCGGTCGCCGTCAGGATCAGATCGCCCATGCCGGCCAATCCCGCAAACGTCATCGGCTGCGCGCCCAGCGTGACGCCGAGGCGCGTGATCTCGGCGAGACCACGGGTGATGAGGGCGGCACGCGTGTTAAAGCCGAGGCCGAGGCCCTCGAGGATCCCGGCCGCGAGCGCGATCACGTTCTTGAGCGCGCCGGCGAGCTCGACGCCGACGACGTCCGTGTGCGAGTACACGCGAAAGTAGCTCGTCGAGAACACGCGCTGCGCTTGCTGCGCGACACTATGGTCGGCGGCAGCCGCGACCACGGCCGTCGGCTGCTGCTGAAAGACCTCCATCGCAAACGACGGACCCGACAGAACCGCGACCGGCGTGCCGGCCGGCAGCACTTCCGCGAGCACATGGGATGGCCGGTCGAGCCGATTGGGATCGAGTCCCTTCGAGACACTGATGACGAGCGGCGTGCCGCGCAGCGCCGCGGCCGCTTCCTGCATCACCGACCGCACCGCGTGCGACGGCGCCGCGGACACGACGGTCTCGGCTCCGCGCAATGCGACCGCCAGCTCGCGTTCCGCGCGCAGCGAGGACGCGAGCGTCGCGCCCGGCAAGAACACCTGATTCACATGGCGATGGTTCACGCTGTCCACGACTTCGCTTTCGCGCGCCCACAGCGTCACCTGCTCGCCTTTGCGCGCCAGGAGGTCCGCGAGCGTCGTGCCCCACGCGCCGCCGCCGATGACGGCCACGCGGCTCATTCGCTCACCGTCTTTCGCGTCCGAAAGCGGTTCTCCGTCCCCGCCACAAGGCGCGAGATATTCCGCCGATGCGCCACGATGATCAGCGCCACGAGTACGACGCTCGCCCAGAAGACGGAAGGAGCATTCGGTTGGAGGAGCGAGACCGTGACCGGCACCGTGAGCACCGCGACGATCGAGCTGAGCGAGACATAGCCGGTCAGCCACAGACACGCGCCCCAGATGGGAATGGCGATCAGCACCGCGATGGGCGCGAGCGCGAGAAACATCCCGGCGGCAGTCGCGACGCCTTTGCCGCCCTTGAACCGCACGTAGGGCGAAAACATGTGGCCGACGACGGCCGCCGCCCCGGCAGCGACGGAGAGCCACGTGGGATGTAGAAACACGAGCACCGGCACCGCGCCCTTCGCGATGTCGATCAGCGCGACGGGAATCGCGTATTTCCAGCCCAGAATGCGATAGACGTTCGTCGCGCCGAGGTTCTTCGAGCCGTGCTCGCGGAGATCGATCCCGCGCCCGAGTTTGCCGGCGATGTAGCTCGTCGGCGTCGCGCCGAGCAGATAGGAGGCCAGAATCGCCAGTACGGCGTTCAGCGCCGACCTCGCTTGCGGCGGAACTTGATCGTGAGCGGCGCCCCCGTGAATTCCCACGCCTCGCGGAAGCCGTTGTGCAGGTAGCGCGTGTAAGACTCAGGGATCGCCTCGGGACGATTCGCGATCACCGCGAACCGCGGCGGCGCCGTCCCGGTCTGCGTCGCGTAAAACAGCCGCACCGATTCGCCGACGGGCTGCGGCGGCTGTTGCCGCGCCAGCAACGCTTCCAGCACGCGATTCACCTCGGCGGTCGGCACGCGCTTTTCGCGCTCATCCGCCACGCTCACGATGGCGTCGAGCAGCTTCGGAACGCGCTGGCCGGTCTTGGCGGAGACGTAGAAAAAGGGAATGAACTCGAGGAACGGCGCGCGCGCCTTGATGTCGCGCTCCCCATCGCGCGCCGTATTGGTGACTTTCTCCTCGATCAAGTCCCATTTGTTCACCGCAATGATGACGGCGGCGCCGCGCTCCCAGGCGTCGTTCGCAATCTTCAGGTCCTGGGCGTGCATGCCGTCCTTGGCGTCGACCACGAGCATGCAGACGTCCGCCCGCTCCATCGCGCGGCTCGTGCGGAGCGTCGAGTAGAACTCGAGATCCTCTTCGACCTTGCTGCGCTTGCGCAGTCCCGCGGTATCGATGAAAACGATCTTGCGACCGTTGTGATCGAGCTCGGTGTCGATCGCGTCACGCGTCGTGCCGGGCTCATCGGCGACGATCAGCCGATCCTGACCGAGCAGCTTGTTCACGAGACTCGACTTGCCGACGTTCGGTCGGCCGACGACCGCTACCCGCACCTCACCCCCTGTCCCCGTCTCCGTGTCACGGAGAGGGGGTAGCAGCGCGACGAGCTTGTCGAGCAAATCGCCGCTGCTCTTCCCCACCGCGGCGGATACCGGAAACGGATCGCCGAGCCCCAGCTCGTAGAACGCGAGCTGGCGGGTTTCGTCCGGCAGCTCGTCGGCCTTGTTGACGACGAGGATCAGCGGGCGCTTTGCCTTGCGCAGATACTGCGCGATCTCGAGGTCCATCGGATGAATTCCGGTCTCGATGTCGACGACGAACAGCAACACGTCGCTGTCGGCGACGGCCTGCTCGACCTGCGTGCGAATCGCGCGGTTGATCGGGTCGTTCGAGCCCGGCACGAGCCCGCCGGTGTCGACGAGCCAAAAGCGGCGGCCGTTCCATTCCGCGGGGGCAAAATGCCGGTCACGCGTGACGCCCGGTTGCGCGTCCACGATCGCGAGCCGCCGGCCGATGATCCGGTTGAACAGCGTAGACTTGCCGACGTTGGGCCGGCCAATGATCGCGACTGTCGGGATGGTCACGCCGCGACCTCTTCGCTCGTCAGCGCATCCGCGAAGTCATACGACAACTTGATCGGCATCGGCAACCGTGCCGCCAGAGCGTGCGCCTCCATGTCGTCCATGAAGAGCAAGTCGTCGTTGACCGACTCCGCGGGCAACAGCGCGAGATCGAGATCACGGCGGTCCTTCAAGGCCGCGAGGATGCCCTGCCCCGGAAGCAGTCCCGCGGTCGTGACGGTCGATCCGAACAGCGTGTTCTCGACCGCGATGATCTCGAACCGCGCGTCCGTGGTGCGCTCGAGATCCGGGACGATCTGGGGCATCAGCGGACCCATCGCCATGCCGGTGACGATCCCGATCCGTTTGCCGGCCCAGCTCTCCTGCGTCAGCGCCGCGTGCGCCGCCTGGATGCGCTGCTGGAGATAGCGCACCGAACCGACGCCGTTCTCACGCTGCTCGAAGTCGCCGTACCACTCGGCGGGCGGTAACGGCAGGTCGGCCTGGAGATAGAGATCGTCGGCCCCGTAGCACCACGGCATGCCGCGATCGATCACCGCGCGGGCCGCGAAGTCGTCCACGATGGTGATCGCGGCGCGGCACTCCTCGCGCGTCGGCTGGCGCACCAGCGCGTGCTTGCTGAATTCCGTCAGCGCGACGGGCACGACGGAGACCGACAAGGCGGCAGGGCCCACGTCGTACAGATCGGTCAGCGTGCGCACGAGCTGCGCGCCGTCGTTCACTCCGGGAACCAGTACGACTTGCGTGTGGAAGGCGATGCCGTGGCTCGCGAACCAGCGCAGCTGCTCGACGATGTCGGGCGCCTCGGGATTGCGCAGCAGCCAGCGCCGCACCACCGGATCGGTGGCGTGCACGGACACGTAGAGCGGTGACAGCCGGTACTCGACGATCCGCTCCAAGTCCCACGGCTTGAGGTTGGTCAACGTGGCGAAGTTGCCGTAGCGGAACGACAGCCGATAATCGTCGTCGCGGATATAGAGCGCCTGCCGCATGCCCTGCGGGTTGCCGTCCACGAAGCAGAAGTCGCAGTGGTTTGCGCACCGCCGGATCCGGGGCGCCTCGAGCGTGACACCCATCGGCAGACCCTCCGGGCGCTCGATGTCGTACTCGATCTCCTCCCCCGAGGGCAGGCGCGCGAGCAGCACAAACCGCTCGTCGGCGGTGAGGAATTCCCAGTCGAGAAAGTCCTCCAAGGGCTTGTCATTGACCTTGAGGAGCTCCGTACCTGGGACGAGTTGCAGGGCAGCACCCAATGACTCAGGCGCCACCGCTTGGATCCGAATCACTACCGGCCACCTAATGGTTCAAGGAGTTTCTGAGGCTAACGGCGCAACTTCAACGGCTAATATCGCTTAGGAGCGCTTGTAACGCCAGGCGACGAGCGCCGTTCCGGGGACGTGGATCTGGATGGGCTTACTGCCCTGCGGGGGAAGTGGGGCGATTTCGACGCTTTGGGAGAGCGCAACGTGCCCCTGGGCGTCGAGAAACTCGAACGTGACGCGCTGGACGGGCGACGTCGTCGCCCCGGCATTGCTGGCGGTGCCGGTCAGCGTATAGCCGCTCGAATCCGACGACAGGCCGTCGATCGACAGCTCGACCTGCATGCCGCCGTTCGCCAGGTCCTGGTATTTCTGGGCTGAATCGCGGCGACCGCGGAGGTCGAAACCGGCGGCGAGCAGCCGGAGCGTGGCCCGGTTCATGGGATCGACGGCCGCGAGACGCTGGGCCGCGCCGAGCAGTCTGGCCGAGTCGCGCAGGGCGAGGTAGGCGTTGGCGAGGGACATCAGACCCTCGCGGTTGGCGGGGCGTTGCGCCAGCGCCCGCTCGAGCAGCGCCGCGCCGGCGGCGAACGCGTTGCCGCGGATCGCGCCCTTCCCCGCCTCGAGCAGCACATCGGGATCGGTCGTCCGTCCTGGCGGGTAGATGGCGTCGAACGCCGCAGCGGCATCAGCCAGCCGGCCGCTTTGATAGTAGAGGCTTGCAAGGCCCGGCACTGCATCGGTCGCGTCAGGATAGGCCGCCAGATAGGACTGGAAGGCCTTGATGACCGGATCGTAGGCTGCCTGCGCGGCGGTGCTGTCGCCGGCCGCGGCAGTGGCTTGAGTCGCGAGCGCGGCCCGCCGGTCCGCGACCGCGCGCGCCCGCGCAGTCGAATCTCGGCTGAATGCCTGCTGGTCCGGCGGGGCGAGCCGCGCACCCCGCGCGCGGCGCGACGCGGATGACGCTTGCATCCGGACAAGTACGCTCGAGTCGTTCGCGATGAGGCGCTGCACGGAATCGCGGCTCACGCGGTCGCCCTGCCAGCGCTGCACCGCCGGATCGCGCTGCAATCGTTCGAGCTGGAGCCGCACCGTCGTGCTGAGGGCGTCTTTCTTCATTGAGGCGTACGCCGTGTCGTTTCCCGCCGCCGCGGCGGCCTGAGTCAGCGCAGCGGACGCGGAGTCGACGTTGTTCTCGCTCGCGTAGATCTGGCCGAGCGCGAGCGGCGCGCGGGGATTGTTGGGACGGAGCGCGATCGCCTGGCGCAACAGGAGCTTCGCAGAGTCGAGCTTGTTTTCCTGCCACGTCCGCAACCCGGCCTGCACGACGTCGGTCCACAGCTCGGCGCGATAGCCGTCGATGTCCTGCTGGCATTGCGGCGCGAGCTGCAGCGCGCGGCGGAACGCCGAGTCGGCGCCGGCGGCGTCGTGCATCTCCGTGTAGTAGCGGCCGAGGTAGTACCAGGCGGCGGGATTCTTGTCCTGCGCGTCACCGCTGATCGAGCGCAGCAGCACATCCTGCGCCTGGTGCAGCATGTTGTCGCGCGTGCGGGGCTGGGTGGCGGCCGATTGGAGATCGACCACCGCGGAATTGATGCGAAAGAATCCGGGCTTGATGTCGCAGGGCGCCTGCGGCGGCACCCATCCCCGCGCTTGCGCGCCGAGGGATGAGGCGATGACGCACGCGAAGATGACGGTGATCGCAGCGCGCGACGGCATGCGACAGTTCTACGGGCGGGCGGCCACCTTGTCAACATCGTCCACTGCGAACCGCACCGCGTCGCTTTGGCCCGAGGCCGTCACGGCCCGCGCGATGTGAAGGCCGGGGACCAACTTCCAGCGCGGCACCGCGACCGGCCGGCCATCGATGAACCAGCGTACCCGTCCGTCGCCGGGCGCCGTGGCGGCACGCAACGCAATCGTCGCGTAGCGCCGGTCGATTCCGGGCGGGATTTCGTACCTGTCGCCCTCGCGAGGCGCCACAATCGCAAATTGGCTTCCGCGGGCACCAGCCGCCGCTCTATCTGCCGCCGCTTCTCCTGCCGCCGCTTTATCTGCCGCCGATTCACCTACCGCCGCCTCACCTCGCCCGTTCTGCTCCGCCCATTCCACGAACTCCGCCGGCCACACGATCGCACCGCGCTGATGCCAGTCGCATGTCTGCTGTGGCGCGGTGCCAGGCAAGAACCACTCGTCGAGATCCTGGCCCTGACACTCGGGCGTCGCACGCAGTCCCGACAAGGCGCAGATCCGCACGCGCGTCGCGCCGACGCTGCTCGGGCTTGGTAAATCTCCCGGCGCGAAGCGCTTCGCCGTCACCAGCATCGCGCGATGCAGCAACGGCCCGGCGCCACTGACGCCGCTCACGCCACGCATCGGCTGGCCGTCGAAGTTGCCGACCCACACGGCGACCGTGAATCCGCCCGTCACGCCGACGGCCCAGTTGTCCGTGAAGTGATGGCTCGTGCCGGTCTTGACCGCGGCCTTGAACGGAAAGTCGAACGGCGTTTCGACACCGAAGCCCGGCACGCGCGCCGCGGGATCGGACAGAATATCCAGCACGAGCGCCGCCGCGCCGCTCGACATGAAGCGCCGCTCCTCTAGTGACGCGCCGGCACCGGGTGCGGCCGCGCGCCAGGTCGTCGCGCGCCACAGGCCGCCGCTCCCGGCGGCCAGTCCGCGATAGCCGTTGGCCAATTCGAGCAGCGACACATCGCCGTTGCCCAACGCCAAGCCCAATCCGTAATACTCGGCGCTGTGCGTGAGCGAGCGGAAGCCGGCGTCGTGCAGCTCGCGCAGCAAACTCGCCGCGCCGAGCCGATCGGCGAGCTCGACGGCGGGGACGTTGTACGAGGAGGCGAGCGCCTCGCGCGCGCGCACGGGCCCGTGAAACCGGCGGTCGTAATTGCGCGGCTGGTAGGAGCCGGTGGACGTCGCGTAGGCGCGCGGGATATCCGGCAAGACCGACGCCGGCGTGTAGCCGCGATCGAAGGCGAGGCCGTACAGGAACGGCTTCAGCGCCGAGCCTGGCTGGCGCGGCGAGATCACCATGTCGACCTGCCCCGCGGAATCGGCCCAGAAGTCGGGCGATCCCACCCAGGCCAGCACCTCGCCCGTGCGGTTGTCGAGTACGACGAGCGCGCCCTGCCTCACGCCGCGATCCGACAGACTGTGCACCGTGTGGCGGACTTCGGCCTCGAGCGCGGTTTGCAACGGCAGGTCGAGCGACGTCCGCCAGACACCCGCGTCTCGGCCGGTCGCCGTCGTGTCCAGCCACTCGAGGACGCGACTCGTGAAATGCGGCGCGAGAAACGGCGCCGTAGCCCGAGCCGCGAGCAATGGCTCGTGAGCGGCGCGATCGAGCACGTCACTGCTCGCATAGCCGTAGCGGGCAACGCGGCGCAACACGACCGTACGCCGGGCGCGCGCGCGATCGGGCGCGACGAACGGATTGTCCATGGACGGGGCGCTCGCCAGTCCGGCGAGCAGCGCGGCCTGACCCAGCGAGAGCCGCCCGGCCGACGCGTTGAAGTACAGCGCGGCGGCGGCATCGACGCCGATCGTCCCCTGCCCGAGCGGCACGCGGTTCAGGTACTGCTCGAGGATCGCCTGCTTCGTCAGATGCGCCTCGAGCCGCAGCGCCCAGAGCGCCTGCTGAACCTTTCCCGCGATCGTGCGACGCTCGCCGGACGACCGCAGGATGCGCGCGAGCTGCATCGTGATCGTCGAAGCGCCGGACCGCACATGACGGGCGCGAAGGTTCTGCCCAAACGCGCGCGCAACGGCTCGCACATCCACGCCGTGGTGCTGGTAGAAGCGATGATCTTCGCCGGCCACGAACGCCGCCAGCACGTCGGGATCGATGTCGCCGAGTGCGACCCAGCGCTGGAGCGCGCCGGCATCGGTGCGCGTGCCGCGCAACACGATGCCGTTGCGATCTTCGAGCGTGAGACTCGCCACCGCGGGCGGCGTGAGCATCCCGCGCGGCAGCGGGAGCGCGATCCACGCCGCGGTGCCGAGCAGGACCGCGATGAACGTGCCACCGAACAACGCGACCACGCGCCCGTTCACGGCGCCCTCGGCGTCACGGTGAACACGCCACCGTCACTCCGCCCCTGCACCGCGGGGTTGTACATCTCCTCGGCGTGCGCCGGCGGCCGCATGAACGTGCCGGGCGTCGTCGCGCGCGCGACGTACGTCGCCGTGTAGCGGCCGGGCCACAGCACGGCGGCGCTGTAGACGACGCGGTCGTCGCGCAGCTCGCGATGGTCGAACGGCGACCACCAACCCGAATCCCAGGAGCCGAAGTACCAGCCGTACGGATACTCGTCGCCCGTTTCGGCAGCTTCGCCTTCTCCCTCCTCCACGGCCGCGGCCCCCGGGCCCGGCAACTGACCGGTCGTGCGCAAGCTGAGGTCGACCGCCTCGAGTCCCGCGGGGAGCGGATCGGTGAGCGCGACGAATTGCCGATCGGCGGTCACCGTGATGCGCAGGCGCACGCGCACGAGCGAGCCCTCCGGCGCGCTGACGATCGGCTTGCCGGTCGCGTAGTCCTCGTACCAGCGCTCGACTTGAATGCCCTGCTGATCGGGCGTCACCGGCCGCTGGCGCGGCACCTCGTGGACCATGACATAGAAGAAGAGCGGCGGACCGGAAGCCGTTGCATCAGTCGCTCGGATGGTCAGGGCCACGCGGTCGTTCGCGACGATGCCCGTCAGCGGCCGCGTGATCTCGCGAAGATCGGCCGCCGAATCGGGGCGCGACCGGAACACGACTTGATTGCCCGCGCGCAGCTCATAGCCGCGTCGCGCGGCGCGCCGCTGCCGCGCGCTGAAGTCGGCGAGCGCGGCGGCGGCCGTGCCAAAGTCTTGCGTGTTCCAGTAGTCCCAACCACTGGGACCGCGGCTCTGCTCGACCAACGTTTCGACGAGCGGGCCGATCAGCGCGTTGGCCGAGTCGACCGCGAGCGTCGCAGACAAGAGCCGCGCGATCGGCCGCTCGCTCGACGGGAAGTAGAACCAGTAGCGCTGGCGCGCGCTGTCCGGCAGCACGGCACGACGTCCCTCCAGGCGCACCGATGCCCAGATCGGCGTGATCAGCTGCCGCGCCGCAGCGACCGCGCCGCGCCGCGCCATCATCTGCGCCAGCCGCAACCGGTCCTCCCACGACAGCTGCGCCGCAACGCGGAACAGCTCGTTCTCGGTCGGCAGGTCGGGTTTGCCGGCGCGGCTCAGGAAATCGGCCGCGGCGACTTGCTCCGCGAGCTGGACGCGATGGTCCGAGTACCACGTGGCGATCGGCGCCTGAATCGCGAACCGCTCGTGCGCGCTGCGATACATGTAGGTCACGAGCCGCGCGATGACCGAGTCGCGCACCGCGACCCCGGCGTCGCGCGCGGCCAGCAGCGCCTGTCCCGCGTACGCGCTGAGCCACGGCGTCGTCCAGTCGTCGGCCGACCAGAAGCCGATGCCTCCGTCTGGCCGCTGCCGCGCCGTCAGCACCGCGACGCCCTCGGCGACTTCGGCGCGCGCGCGCTCGACCGGCAGATCGGGGAGGTCTGCACCGCCCCGCAACAGCGTCGCCAGCGGCATGATTTCATCCGAAACCTGCTCGGAGCAGTCGAACGGATACACGCGGAGCCAGCGATAGCTGCCCGCCAGCACCGCGAGCGGCGTCGTGCCGATGCCGAACTCGAGGCGCGAGCGGGCGGGATCGACGGGCTCGGGCAACGTGATCGCGACGCTCGCGGTGTCGGCCACCGAACCGACCACGGTGAACGCGCGTGGCGTGAACACCGGCCGGCCCGCCAGGCGAACCAGCACCGCATCGGAATCGTGCTGCCCCGCGACGTCGAACCGGAAGGCCACGGAGTCTGTCGTCGTATCGCGGAACGCGAAGCGGACCTCACTGCCGCGGCCCGCCTCGAGCGTCACGCTGCGGGTCGCGCTGCCGTCGCGCACGACGCCCTGCGCCGCGGCACGGACGGTGACCGTCGGCGTACCGCCGGCACGCTGATTCACCACGACGCCCGCGCTGAACGCATCGCCGGAGCGCAGGAAGCGCGGCAACGCCGGTCGCGCGAGCAACGGACGCGTCACGAGCAGCGGCGACTCGCCGTGGCCGTAGCGGTCGCCGGCCGTGACCGCGACCGCCATGACGCGGAACGTCGTCAGATTGTCCGGCAGCTTCGCCGCGGCGACGGCGGTGCCGGAGGAGTCGGTCTCGACGGTGCCGAGGAAGAAGGCGGTCGCGGCAAATCGCGAGCGCAGGATGTCGCCGCCCGCCAGGCCGCCACCGCCGCCCGGCTCGGCTTCGCCCTTGATCGACGTGCCTTCCTGCTCCAGTACCTGCGGCGCGATCGACACGAGATTGCTCGCGAGCCGCAGGCCCACGCCGCGCGGCTGATACAGCAGATCGAGCGGATCGGGCGTCTTATAGCCCGTCAGCGACAGCACACCTTCATCGACCGCCCAGAGCGTCACCTCGCTCCGCCGGCCGCGGCCGGTCGCATCCTGCACACGCAGCTGCACGCGCGCGGTGTCGCCGGGACGGTACTCGACATTCAGCGGCTTCACATCGACCGCCAGGCGTTTCACCTCCGGTGTCACGCGCAGCTCGGCGTAGCCGACGCGAATCGTGGGCCGGCCCGGATCGGCAATGCCGCCCGGCGGCGCGCTGCGGCCGCGCACCAGCACCATCGACACGAACACATTCGGCGCGTAGGCCTCGGTGACCTTGAGCTTCAGCGACGTTGCGCCCGCACTCACGCGCATGCGGCGCTGCTCGATCAGCCCCTCGCGCTCGACCGTGATCCACGCTTCGGCGTCGGTGAACGGCGCGGCGATGAGAATCGTGGCGGTGTCGCCGACCGTGTAGCGCGTCTTGTCGGGGATCAGATCCATCTTGAACTGGTTCTCGTCGTTCCACGGGATCCAGTCCTTGCCGGTCGCCCAGCGATAGAAACTCGTCGAGACGGGACGCTTGCGCTCATCGGTCGCCGTGAACGACACGATGTACGTGCCGCCCTCGGCCGGCGTGAACCGACAGCTCGCCGGATCGTCCGCGCTCGTCAGGTCGCAATGCGCGACCGTGTCGGCGACCCACTCGCCGACCTGCTCGTCCACGCCGTCGCGCGAGCGCTGCACGCGATGCCATTCACGCCGCACGACCGTGCCGCGGATCCGGACGCCGCTGACGCGCCGGCCGTCCGGCCGCACCGCGAGCACCGCGACCTCCTGCGCCTTGCCCGCCGTCCAGAAGTACTCCGAGCCTAACGGTTTTGCCGCGATGTAAAACGACGCGGGATGCACGAGCACCGTAGCGGATGCCGAGACGCTCTGCCGGTTCACGTCGGTGATCGTCGCCTGGAGCCGCGCGTTCACCGGCCGCCCCTCGGTGGCGGTGACCGGGACCCGCAGCGTCAGGAGACCCCTGGCGTCGAGCGTGTCGACACCCGTAGTCGCGACGGACGGCGTGCGCTTGGCGCTGCTTCCTTCCCACTCCCAGTCTTCCCACCACCAGCCGTTCTCGCCCATGAAGTAGCCGTCGAGGCCGGGGATGTTGAGACCGGCGGCGCTGCCCGGCGTGGTATTGAGCGTCCAGGTGACCACGGCGCGCGCCATCGGCGCGCCGAACAGATAGCGGGCCTCGACGGTGGCGTGGAGTGAATCGCCGGTGAAGCGCGGCGTGCTGTCGGCCGTCACGGAGACCAGAAACTCAGGGGGCCGATACTCGGCGACGCGGTAGCTCGTGTTGGCGACGTCCTGCCACGTTCCGCGTTTGAGCTGGAGCTGGATGTCGTACGTGCCGAGCGGCAGGTCGTGGCCGAGAGTGAGCGACTGGGTCGCCGTGCCGAACGGCGTGAGCCGCACGATCGTGTCGCGCAGGATCCCGCCTTCGCGGTCGTGGAAGATCCAGCGGAGCGAATCGCCCGCGGCGGGCACGCGCAGCGCGCCGAGCGGGCCGCTGCGGACGATCGCTTTGACGTACACGGGCTCGCCGGGGCGGTAGATGCCGCGCTCGGTGAAGACGGCGGCGGCGATGGGGAGACGCGTCGCGCCGTAGGCCGACGCGACGTTGAAGCGCCACGGCGAGAGGTCGGCCGACCAGGTATTGACGGGCACGACGGCGCGATCGAGCGCGACGCGCGCCGAGACGTATCCGACGAAGCCCCGCTCTTCTCCTTCGTCGTCGCTCGACGTCGTGTCGCGGCGCAACCCGGTGAATCGCACGAGCCCCTGGGCGTTCGTCGTCCCGCGCGCCCGCACGTGGCCGTTCGGATCGTGGAGCTCGACCACGGCGCTCGACTTCGCGACGCCATCCTGTACGCCGGTCACCCACACGACGGCGTCCTCCTCACCGACGCGCGCGGTGATGCCGAGGTCGGTGGCTTGCAGCAGCGCGACTGGTGCGCCGCGGCGGTACGCGCCACCCGTGTCTTGCGGGCTGGTGATCCGCACGGCAGTGAGTGCCGGCGCGCCGGTCTGGGCGGCGTTGTACACGGGGGCCCGCACGACGCTGACGAGCGGCACATCGCGCCGCGATTCTACCGTCAGAGGACGCACCGTCGCGGACGGCGCGAGCTTCATCCATACGTCGCCTAAGCCCCAGGGCGGCGCGCGCAGCACCAGCGCCTCCAGGCTCTCCGGCACCGCCGCGGTCGTCACGATGAGGGTGTCGACGTTCACGTGACGGACCGGGAACGTCCGGAAGCCGTTCCGCTCGACCAGCATCATGCCGTAGTCGTACGACACCGCGGGCGAATACCCGCTCGTCGCGAACGCCTTGACGGGATTGCCCGTGAGCCGTTGGCCGAACACGTCGCGCAACGCCGTCGTGTCGACGACCACGGCGTAGCCCGTGCGCGGATGCAGCGAGACGTCGAGCATCCACGTCGCCGATTCCTCGTTCGTATCGGATACCGCGAGCGCGAGGCGCGGCAACACGTGCACGCCGCGCAGCACTTCGGCACCGCGGACCGGCGTCGAGAAGACCACGCGGATTGGGCCGGTCGGACACACGTTCTGATTGCCGCCCCAGCCGCAGCCGGCGTCCAACAGCTGCAACGGTCCATACGTCGCGAGGCGCCAGCGGAGGAACGGGCTCGTGCTTTCGGCGTCGAGCTCCGAGGGCACGAGCAACGTGCCGCGACACGCCTTCGGTAGGGGCTCTGTCGGGACGAGTTTGACGACCCGCCGCAGCGCGTCACCGCCGCGCTGGCGCTGCCAGCCGCCGGCCTCGCGGTAGCGCCACGAATCCTGTTCGTTGACGGGACGCTGGGACACGGCACGCATCCGGACCATCAATGTGGCCGGACAATCGTTGTCGAATGCGATGTAGACGCGCTTGCTCACCGTACCGAGGTCGACCGGGGTGCTCCACACGATCTCGAACTGCGCGTCGGGCTTGAGATAGAGCGCGTCCTGGTCGGGGCTCGCCGGCGCGCCCGTCAACGCCATCGGACCGTGGACGCGGAAGGAGAAATGATAGGGCGCTTCCAGCCGGCTGCCGTCCATCGCCGCGAAGTCGTTGTTGATGGTGACCGTGTACTCGGTGGCCGGTACCAGCAGCGCCGCCGGCGTGAAGCGGAGCGTGATCGGGTCGCGCCATTCGAGCTTGCCCGCAATCGCCGGGGCGATCGTGAAGATCTTGCTCGGGTCGACCGCGGCGTCGAGCGCGCCGGCGACCGGGCGATCGAACGTCACGGTGATGACGGCACTCGCGGCAGCGGTGTCGGCGGGTGTGACCCGCAGGACACGCAGCGGTGTCACGGAAGACACGGCGAAACTGCCGATCGCGAGCGTAACAACGGCGGAGAGCGCGCGCATAGAGCCTTGGCGGTGGGGTTCATAATACGAGAAAGCAAAAAGGTGACCAGCTTCTTTTGCTCGCGCTCCGACAAGCGCCGCCACTGGATACCACGAGTACGTACTACCGCCGCGATCTCGTGGATTTGCTCCTGAATGGCAAAACGGACTCGGTCATCGTCGGTGGCGACGTGCCGAGTCCGGGATTACATAGTGGGAAGAGCGGGCGACGGGATTCGAACCCGTGACGTCCAGCTTGGGAAGCTGGCATTCTACCCCTGAATTACGCCCGCAGGGCCTCTAAGGTAACCAATACTCGCCTGCTACGGTGAGCACGGCGCTGGCGAGCTGACACGAAAAAAGACCGGGAGCGAGTCACTGCACTCACCCCCGGTCCTTCGCTGCTTACTAGCCCTTATGGTACCGCCACGCCGCGATCGACGGCCCCTTGGCCTTCAGCTCGAACGACTGGCTCTGCCCCGGCTCGATCGCCGGCACGGTGATCGTCTGGGTATCGACGACCTGGCCGTGTAAGTCGACGAACTCGAACACCAGCGAGTACGGCGCGTTCGCCGTGGCGCGCGGGTTCGTGACCAGAACCTTGACGTCTCGGCCCGTATCGGTCGAATCGAACTGCCCGACGGCCACGTCGCCCACCAGCGTGGAATCGCCGAGCCGCAGATAGTGCAGCGTCGAATCGACCTTGCCGTTCTGTTGCTGGGCGAACGCCATGATGCGAATCGCGGTGCGATTCATCGGATCGACGGCGAGCAGCTTCCGGGAATAATCGAGCGCCACCGCCGAGTCGTGCATGCCGAGCGCCGTATTGGCCCGGAAGATCAGCGCCTCGCGGTTGTAGGGGTTGATCTTCAGGCTGGCATCGAGCGCCTGCGCAGCCAGCGAGAACGCCTCGCGCGCGCTTTGCGTGTAGGCCTTCGCGGCCGCCGACGTCACGGAGTCGCAGCGCGCGCGAATGCGCGCCACCGTCAACGCGGGACGCACGGCGCGCGCCTGGCTGCGGCACGAGCTCCCCGCCGTGGACGTATCGGGCTCCTCGGGCACGCTCTGCGAGATCTCCGCGCCGACGCGGTACAGCTGGAAGTAGCCCATCGAATCGCCGTGCGCGATGATCTGCTTGTAGATCGCAAACGCGCTGTCCTTGTTGCCGGCGTCCATCAGGACCGTGCCGAGCGCCGTCAGGACCTCGGGATCGTTGGGATACGCCTTCAGGTACTCGGTGTACGTCGCCTGCGCATCCGGCAGCCGCTTCATGCTCTGCTGAATGCGGCCCAGGTTGAACAACGCGTCCTTGTGATCCTGGGCGAACTTCGGATCGCTCGCCGAGACGTCGACCGCTTTGCGGAAGTAGGCCACCGCCGAATCCTGCTGGCCGCCGTTGTAGTACAGCGTCGCGAGATACTTGAAGCCGGTCGGATCGTTCGGCATGAGCGACACCGCGCGGCGGAACGAGTTGATCGCCGAGTCGGTGTTGTTCGCCTGCCAGGCCGCGACGCCGGCGTTGAACACCGGCACCCAGAGCACGCGGCGCCAGCCGGCGATGTCGTCCTTGCAATCGGGCTTGAGCGCCAATGTGCGCGAGAACGCCGAGTCCATGCCTTGCGCGTCGTTCGTCAGCACGTAGTAGCGACCGAGGTAATACCAGGCTGCGGGATTCTTGTCCTGCCCGCCCGTCGTCAGCGCCTGCGTCAGCGTCCGCTGCGCATCGGCCAGGTCCTTGCGCTTTTGATCGTCAAAGCGCGCGCTCGTCGCGCTCTTCAGGTAGAGCAGACCGCTGTTGACGAGATAGTGGTTCGGCTTCAGGTCGCTCCCGCACTTGGCCGCCGCCCAGCCGCCCTGGCCCAGCAGCGGCGTCGCGAGCAGGAGCAGCATCGGGACCGACAGATTCCGCACTGTGCGCACGTTCACTCCTTACCTTTCGCGAGTAGAGCCTCGGCGTCGCGCTCGACCGCGCGCGCCACTTCGATCGGCGGCCGGCCTAATGCCTGCGCCGCCGCCAGCACGTCATCGTACTCCGGCTTGATCCGTACTCCCACCCGATCGTCGTCCAGCACCTTCACCCGCACCGCAACGCCATCGAGTCGCACCGTGAGCTGATGGCGCGGCAACGTCGCGCGCTCCGCCACCCAGCGCCGCACGCCGGCCGTCGTGCTGTGGCGGAACAGCTCCGCTGTGACCGCGTCCGCCAGCGCCTCGGGCGCCATGACCTCGACGCGAAATCCCTGACGCCCCTTTTTCATCTGCACCGGCCACGTCTGCACGTCGAGCGCGCCGGCCGTGACGAGCGCCTGGCGCAACGGCTCGACATACTCGGGACTCATGTCGTCCACGTCGGTCGCCAGCAACACCACGCGCGCGGCCTCGCCCGCTACCTCGGCGACCAGAATCCGCAGCGCGTTGGGATAATGCTTCGGGTCGCGCTGCCCCGCGCCCCACCCGCTTCCCGCGATTCGCCAGCGCTCGGGCGGCGCGCCTTCCGACAACACACGCAGCAACGCGGCACCGGTCGGCGTCGTCGCTTCGCCTTCCACCGGACCGCGCGGCGCGATCTCGAGTCCCTCGAGCAGGATCGCCGTTGCCGGCGCCGGAATCGGCAGCCGGCCGTGCGCCGCCTCGACCCAACCGTTCCCCACGGCGACGGGCAGATGATACACATGCTCGACGCCGAGTCGCTCGAACCCCTCGATCGCACCCACGATGTCGAGTACCGCGTCCACGGCACCGACCTCGTGCAGGTGCACCTTCTCGGGCGCCACTCCGTGCACGCGACCCTCGGCCTCGCCGACCAGCTGGAACGCGCGCGTCGCGCGTTCTTTGACCCAGTCCGACACCGGCGCGCGCTGCACCAGCTTGATCAGCTCGCCGACGTGACGACCGTGCCCTTCTGGGCCATCGGGAATCGCAAATTCGACCTGCTTGCACGTGATCCCGGAGCGTCGCGCGTCGCGAATCGTAACGCGAACATTCCCTACCCCGAGCCGTCCCGGCAACTCCTCGAGCCATGTCGCGGGCACACCGAGCGCGAGAAGCGCCCCGAGCGTCATGTCGCCGCTGATTCCGGCCGCTGGATCAAAGATGGCGATGCGCATGGGGCGAAGTGCCGGAATATAAACGATTTAGGTTCGGTACAGCCACCCGGCGCCGGTGTTGAAGAGCACCACGCGCTCGCCGGCCTTCAGCTGGCCGCGGCCCAGCAGCTCGATCGCCCCGGCCATCGCGGCGCCGCCTTCGGGGCTCGCATCGATCCCTTCGACCGTCTGCAGCTCCGTCGCGGCGGCCGTCAGCGCGGCATCGGTGACCGCGACCGCGCCGCCCTGGCTCTCGCGCAGCGCGCGCAACATCAGGCGGTCGCCCAATGGGCCGGGTACGCGCAGACCGGCGGCGATCGTTTCCGGATTGGGCCACGGCGTCGCGCGCTCGGCGCCCGATTCGAACGCCTGCACGACCGGCGCGCAGCCGGTCGCCTGCACCGTGTACATGCGCGGCAGCGGTCCGCGCAGCCAGCCTGCTTGTTCGAGCTCGCGAAATGCCTTCCACATGCCGATGAGCCCTGTGCCGCCGCCCGTCGGATAGATGATGGCGTCGGGCAGCGTCCAGCCGAGCTGTTCGGCGACTTCGAGGCCGAGGGTTTTCTTGCCCTCGATGCGGTAGGGCTCGCGCAGCGTCGAGACGTCCACCGCGCCGGTATTCGCGGCGTGCAACCGCGCCGCGAGGCCGCAGTCGCCGATGTGCCCGTCCAGCAACATGAGCTCGGCGCCGAATGCGCGGATCTGCGTGAGGATTGGATGCGGCGTCGTCCTGGGCGCATAGACCCGGGCCGCGACGCCGGCGCGAGTCGCGTAGGCCGCGAGGGCGACGCCGGCGTTGCCCGCCGTCGGAATCACGAACTCTTTTGCTCCCGCGAGCACGGCGCGCGTGACCGCCATCGCGAGACCGCGAGCTTTGAACGAGCCAGTCGGGTTGACACCTTCGTCCTTCACCCACAGTCGCTCAAAGCCGTGACGCGCGCCGAGCCGCGCGACGGTCAGGAGCGGCGTGCCGCCCTCGCCGAGTGTGACCGGCCGCTCGTTGGTTGTGAGCGGCAACCAGCCGTCGTAGCGCCACATCGTCCAGCGCTGGCGGCGCAGCAGCGATTTTGCTTCGGGCGACGGCAACGATTCGTAGCGCACGAGATACGGCGAGCCGCACACCTCGCACACGCCGGGCAGTCCCTCGGCGCCGCGGGTCCGGACCGGCTCACAGGCGGAGCATTCGAGTGTCCAGGCAGTCATGCGCTTTGATGCAGGCGGTCGAGGATGCGATCGGCGAGCTTCGTCGAGAAGCCCGGCAGTGCGGCGATTTCCGCCGGCGTGGCCGTCCGCACACCCGCCAGCGACCCGAACCGCTCGAGCAACGCGCGACGCCGTGCCGGCCCGACACCGGGAATGCGCAGCAGCTCCGACGTGATTATCCGCTTTGACCGGCGTTTGCGGCTGTAGCTGACCGCAAAGCGATGCGCCTCGTCGCGGGCGCGCTGGAGCAGGCGCAGCGAGGGGCTGCGGCGCGACAGCCGCAGTGGATCGCTGTAGCCCGGCAGATAGACCTCTTCTTCTCGTTTGGCGAGACTCACGATCGGCAACCGCTCCTGTCCTTGTTGCTTCGCCGCTTCGACCGCCGCGGCCAGCTGTCCCTTCCCGCCGTCGATCACGACCAGATCGGGAATCTGTTTCTTCTCGGCGATACGCCGCGTCAGGAACCGCGCGACGACCTCTTTCATGGCCGCGAAGTCGTCGATGCCTTCTACCCCCTTGATGCGATAGCGGCGGTACTCCGACTTGCGCGGCCGGCCGCCCTCGAACCACACGAGCGAGCCGACGGTGTCCCGGCCCTGATTGTGCGAAATGTCGATGCAGACCATGGCGCGGGGCACGATCGGCAGGCCGAGGTCGCGGCCGAGCGAGAAGACGGGGTCGGCGGCGCGCTCGTCGATGTCGAACGACTCGATCTTGAAGCTGTCGAGCAAGTGGCGCGCGTTCTGGTCGGCCAGCTCGACCAGCTTGGCGGCGCTGCCGCGCTGCGGCGCCGCGAACTCGATCCCCGGCGCGATCTCGCGCACGGCGTCGAAGTCGGCGGGCGCAAACGGCAGCACGACGCGTTGCGCGCGCTGCTCGAGCGGCAGGTAATAGCCCACCAGGAACGTTCGCAGCACCTCGCCTTCCGGTGCGTGCTCGACGTTTTCCAGAAAGCGATGTTCGCGCGCCACCAGCTTGCCGTCGCGGATCCGGAGAATGACGCCCGCCGCGTCGTCGCCGTCGCGGGCCAGGCCGATCGCGTCGGCATCGCCGCCGCCGACGACCTCGACGCTCTGCGGCCGCTCGAGCTGATCGAGCCACTTGAGCGCATCGCGCAGCTGCGCCGCGCGTTCGTAGTCCTGGGCGTTGCTGGCTTCGTGCATCCGCTCGCGCAGCCGAGTCCGCACCTCGAGCGTCTTGCCGGAGAGAAACAGCAGCACGTCGTCGATCATCCGCCGATACTGCTCGACGCTCTGATAGTTGACGCACGGCGCCTTGCAGCGCTCGATGTGGAAGTCGAGACACGGCCGGTCGGGCGCTTCTTCCGGCAGGTGCCAGGAGCACGACCGCACCGTGAAGATGCGCCGGATGATCTTGAGCGTCTGCCGCAGCGTCGCGACGTCGGTGTACGGTCCGAAGTAGCGCGCGCCGGGAATCGTGACGCGCCGCACCACGAGCACGCGCGGGAACGGCTCGCCCAGCGTCACGGCGATCTGCGGATAGCTCTTATCGTCGCGCAGCCGGATGTTGAACTTCGGCTGATGCTCCTTGATCAGCGTGTTCTCGAGCAGCAGCGCCTGGGCTTCATTCGGCACGATGATCGTGTCGAGATCGGCGATCTGCTCGCGGAGCACCTCGCGCTCCGGGCTGCCCTGCTCTTCGGCGAAATACTGCGGCACGCGCGAGCGCAGGTTCGCCGCCTTGCCCACGTACACGATCTCCCCGGCGGCGTCTTTCCAGAGATAGACGCCGGGTGTGGCGGGCAGTGCCGCTATCTTGCGGGCGAGCCGGTCAGAGATTGCCATGCGCGTATCGCGTCGGGGTGGCGGAACGCCGCTGTGAGCGCCCCGTATGCGACCCCAAAGATACCCAGCACGACAATGCCTCGAAGCACGGGGCGCACGGCGGGGAGCACGCGGTCGGCTGCCATGCCGAGCGCGGCGGCGACCAGCGCGGCCACGACGACCAGACCGAGCGTGCGCCAGTCGGTGCGCTGCAGGATCGTCCCGATGCGCTTGTCGAGATCGTACAGGTGCAGCACCGTGTTGAACGACTGGCCGATCGATGCGCCGAGCGCGATGCCCGCGGGCCCGAACCGTCGCATGAAGACCCACGACAACAGCGCGGAAATGCAGAGCGACGTGATCGCGATCTTCACCGGGGTGCGCGTGTCCCGGAGGGCGTAGAAGCCTGAGGCGAAGAGCCGCACCGTCGAGGTGCCGAGCAATCCGATCCCATAAGCGGCCAGCACGCCGCCCACCAGCGTCGTGTCGTCGGCGGTGAAGCGGCCGGTCTGATACAGCGCGCCGATGATCTGCGGGCCCAGCGCGGCAAACGCGAACGCCGATGGAATGACGAAGAACGCGATCCGGCGGAAAGCGACCGCGATGCGCGCGCGCAGCTGCGCGTTGGGCGTCTCGCCCACCGCGTCCCGCGACAAATCGGGCAACGAGGCCGCGGCGACGGCGGTGCCGAACAGACCGATCGGCAGCTGCTGCACGATCTGGGCGTACGTCAGGCTCGCGAGCCCGCCCTCGCCGGTGTACGAGCCGAGAAACGTATCGACGAGGCCGGAGAGCTGGGCGACCCCGGCGCCCACGACGAGCGGCAACCACGCGACGATGACGTCGCGCACGCCGTCCGGAACGATGCTCACGCGCAACGGAATCCCGCCGAGCAGTCGCCAGCACGTCGGTAACTGGATCGCGATCTGGAGCACGCTGCCCAGCACGGTGCCCCAGGCGAGCGCGAGCGACAGCCGATAGAACTGCTGATCGGCCGGGAGATTCCGACCCTTGAGCCACGCGGCCGCAACGACCATCGCGGCGATGCCCGCGATGTTCCAGAGCGCGGGCGCCGCATATGGGAGGAAGAAGCGGCGATGCGTGTTGAGGATGCCGAGGCACCACGCCGACACGACCATCAGGCCCGTCATCGGAAAGAGGATGCGGACGAGGATCGTGGTGAGCTCGCGGCGTGACGGATCGAAGCCCTGCGCGATCAACGCGGTGACGGTGGGGGCGAACGCGATTCCGATGATGGCGAGGATCGCGCTCGCCAGGATCAGCAGGCCGAGGATCGCTCCCGCGAGCGCCCGCGCGGCGGGCTTGTTCTTGGCGTCGAGGGCGGCGTACACCGGAATGAACGACGCGGACAGCGTGCCCTCGCCCAGCAGGTTGCGCAGGACGTTGGGAATTCTGAGCGCCGCGCGAAACGCGTCGGCGGCGGCGCCGTTGCCGAAGTAGTGCGCAAACACGCGCTCGCGCACGTAGCCGAGCACGCGGGTGACGAGGATGCCGGCCGCGACGCGCGCGGCGTGCCGGCCGCCGCCTTCACTCCGTTGGCTCAAGTCGTCATCCTAGAGACTCGCCGCCCAGCGCGCCACCTCGGCGGCGATGTCCTCGAGCACCGAGGCGCCGTAGCGCGCCAGGAATGACGCGACCGTCAGCACGCGCTCCTGCGGCTCACCGCCGGGCATCAAGGCGCCGCGCGCGCGCGCGAGCTGGCTCAGCGTCGTGCCCTCGGCCCGCTTCACGCTGGCGACGAGCTTCTTCTCGATCTCGTGCGTGCCGCCGAGCGCCGCGTTGCGCGCCGACTGCACCGTGCGCTCGAGCGTCGGATCGACGCGCGCGATTTCGGTCGCCAGCGTCCCGTAGCGCGTCTCGATCTGGGCGCGCAGCTCGGCGAGCGCGGCGGCAAGCTCGGGCGGCAGATCGGCGCGAGCGATGCGCGACTCGAGAGCCCCAGGCTGGCCGTCGAAGTCGCGCACGGTTAGGCCGTGCTTCGCAAGCACCTTGTCGACGCGCGCCTCGATGATCATGCCGGACCAGCGCGGCACTGCCGCCTGCGGCGTGACGCCGAGCTGCGCGAACAGGGGCTTCGATTCCGGCAGGTACTCCATCTCCCCCGGGCCGCCGACGTACGCGACCGTCGGAAAGAGCGCGGCTTCGATGACGGGACGCAGCAGCACGTTCGGCGACAGGCGCTCCGGCGTCTCGCGCGCCATCTGTTCGAGCTTCGCTCTACTGAACTGCTCGCCGCTGCGCCGCGCGACCGCGGCATCGCCTTCGGCGCGCAGTCGATCGCGCCCCAGCGAGCCCTCGACGAGCACCGGCGTGAGCCCGTCGGCGAGTGTCGCATCGAGCCCCCGCACGAGCCAAGGCGCGGCCGCGCGCTTCGCGGCCGCATCGTACGCGCGAAAGATCGCGAGGCCGCGCGCCGCGAGGAGATGGTGCAGCGCATTCGCCGCGGCGTCCGCGAGGCTCGTCTCCGGGCGATAGCTCGCTTCCAGCCACGTGAGCACATCGCGCTTGAACTCGGTCTCGGGCAACGCCGCGCTCAGCGCGTCGAGCGCCGCTCGGATCTCGGGTCCGCACGGCTCGCGAAACAGCGGCAGCTGCGGCGCCTCGTGCGGCCGCTCGCGCAGCACGATCTTCACGGGCTCGCCGTCGCCGTTCAGCACCCAGGCGTGGTTGCCTTCCGCAAAATCATGATCGTCGCCGGCGACCCAGAAGACCGGGACCACCGGCACGCCACGCTCCCGCTCCAGCCGCGCGGCGAGCGCGATCGCGGACAACGCCTTGTTGATCGTGTACAAGGGGCCGGTGAACAGTCCCGGCTGCTGTCCGGTCGTGACGACCAGCACTTCGCCTGCGGCGAGCCGGTCGCGGCCCGGACCGGGAAGAACGGCGGCCAGCACATTGGGATCGATGCGACGCGGCGTGCCCTTGGGGATTGCGGGCGCCGCCTTGGCGATCGGGGTGGACTCGATCCGGGCGATCATTCGCGCACGCCGACGAGGATGACGCGGGGCGCCTCAGTGCCGATCGGCCCGCCGTCGTAGTCGCCGTAACAGGCACTGACCCGCAGCCCGGCTTCGGTGAGCAGCGCGCGGAGCTCCGCCGCCGAATACAGACGCACGCGCTCGACGAAGCGGCGGCCCTCCTCGTGCAGCTCGATTTCCTTGATCACAAATCGACCGTCTCCTTCGAGGCGGCGCGTCACGCGCACGCCGGGCCCTACGGTGCGCTCGCCGAGGGCGAGGTTACGCCGGACGTAGTCGGCGTTGAGGTAGTCGAGCACGAACGCGCCGCGGTGCTCGAGCGCGTGCACCACCTGTTTGAGCACCACGCGGTTTTCGCCATCGTCGAGAAAATAGCCGAATGAGGTGAACAGATTGACGGCGAGCGCGAAGCTCGCGTCGCGAAACGGCAATGCCCGCATGTCGCCGCGGACCAGGGCGCCGGGCGCCCGCTCGCGCGCGCGGCGCAGCATGGCGCGGGAGAGATCGAGTCCCACCACACGACCTCCCGAGCGGGTGAGCTCCGCGGCATGGCGGCCCGGTCCACAGGCCAAATCCAGGATCCTGGCTCCGGGCTCGAGCTTCACCGCGTCGCGGATCAGCGCCACCGCGCGCCGCGCGTCTTCCTCGTCGCGATGCGGGTAGAGGGCATGATACTCCTCGCCGAACCACTGCTTGAACCACTCGGTCATTCGACGAAGATGTCCGCTGTGAACGTGAAGACTTGCGTCTCCGGTTCCCGCCAGCTCCCGGCCGCGAGGCCGGCTTTGTGGCACGCCGCGTCGAGGAATGCCTCGGGACCAAAGCCGTGCTCCGTGGCCACCTGCGGCAATAGCACCGCCTGGGCGCGCCCGCGTCGCACCAGCAGGCCGTCGCGGCCGATCACGATCCCGCGGAGATCCGTGGTCGCCACGTAGCGCGGCTCGCTGAGCACCGAGATCTCGAGCCGCAGGTCGGGCAGCTCCTCCGGCGCGACTGGTGGAAATCGCGGATCGGATTGGGCGGCCGACACGGCGATCTGGCGAATCACCTCGCCGAGCGGGCGATCGCTGGCGACGTGGCCGATGCAGCCGCGCAGATCCCCGCCGTCCTCGTGCAATGAGACGAACGCGCCACGCCGCTCTCTGACGATGGGAATGTCCGGAATCGACGGCTCCGGAGTCCCCGCGAGCTTCGCGGCGATCGCGCAGCGCGCCAGCCCCAGCAGCGCGCGACGCTCAGGAGCCTCGATGGTACTTCTCCCCGCGGCGAATGGTGTAGGCGCGGTAGAGCTGCTCGTAGACGACGACGCGCGCGAGCTCGTGCGGCAGCGTCAGCGGCCCCAGGCTCCAGGCGCGCTCCGCGCGGGCCAGCACGTCGGCCGGCACGCCGTCGTGATCGCCGATGACGAACGTCACGTCCCGGCTCTCCATTTCCCAGCGCGCGGTGAGCTCCGCCAGCTGCTCCGAGGTCCACGCCTCGCCGCCTCCGTCCAATGCGATGAAGCGCGACTCCCTGGGCAGGACGTCGCGCTCCTCGATCTTGGCGTAATGCTTGAGCCGGCTCAAATACTCGTCACAGGCGGCACGCAGGGCCGCACTCTTCATCCGGGTGCCGCCGAGCGCGACGAGCTGATACTTCATCAGGCATAGAGACCGCGGAGCCGGTGCATCGCCGCCACGCGATCGACCGCCACGATGTACGACGCGATCCGGTTCGCGACGGAGTAGCGCGAGGCCATGGCCATGACTTCGCCGAACGAGCGCACGAGAATCGCCTCGAGCCGGCGGTTCACGGTCTCCTCGTCCCAGAAGTAGCCGCCGCGATCCTGCACCCACTCGAAGTAGCTCACCGTCACGCCGCCCGCGTTCGCCAGAATGTCGGGGATCACGAAAATGCCTTTGTCCTCGAGAATCTTGTCGGCGTTCGCGCTGGTGGGCCCGTTGGCGCCCTCGCAGATGATCTTCGCTTTGATGTGGCGGGCATTCTTGCTGGTGATGACGTTCTCGGTGGCGGCGGGAACCAGCACGTCGCAGTCGACGGTGAGCAGCTCGCCGTGTTGAATCGTCTCGGCCTTGGGATAGCCGGCGAGCTGCCGGTGCTCCTTCGCCCACTTCAGCATGTCCTGAACGTCCAGGCCTTTGGGATTGTGAAGCGCGGTGGATTTGTCGGACACCGCGACGATGCTCGCGCCCTCTTTCGACATGAGATCCGCCGCGACGGAGCCGACGTTACCGAACCCCTGCACCGCGACCCGCGCGCCCTTGAGGGTCATGCCGAGCTTGGTGAGCGCCTCGCGCGTGACGATCATGCAGCCGCGGCCCGTCGCCTCGCGCCGGCCGAGCGAGCCGCCCATTTCGACGGGCTTACCGGTGACGACCGCGGTGACAGTGTGGCGCTTGTGCATGGAGTAGGTGTCCATGATCCACGCCATGACGCGCTCGTTGGTGTTGACGTCGGGCGCCGGCACGTCGGAGTCGGGCCCCAGGGTTTCGATGATGCTCGAGGTGTAGCGGCGCGTCACTTTCTCCAGCTCGGCCATCGACATCGTGGTCGGGTCGCACACGACACCGCCCTTGGCCCCGCCGAACGGGATGTTGACGAGCGCGCATTTCCACGTCATCCAGGCGGCCAGTGCCTTCACTTCCTCGAGCGTGACGTTGAGGTCGAAGCGGATGCCGCCCTTGGCCGGCCCGCGCGAGGTGTTGTACAGCACCCGGTAGCCGGTGAAGACTTCGACTTCGCCGTTGTCGCGCACGATCGGGACCGACGTAATGATCTGTTTTTCGGGATTGCGCAGGACCTTGTAGAGACCGCGATCCAGGTTGAGGAGTTTGGCCGCGTGGTCGAAGCGCTCCATCATCGCCTCGAACGGATTCTCCTCGGCGAGGAATGTCTGCTTGTCGGGACGAATGATCGCTGGTTCGCTCATACGACTCGTGTCAGTACCCCTTCCAGGACGCGTTCGACGGCGTCGCCGTTCGTTTCCCAGCGCACCGCGAGCGCGGCGACGAACGGCTCGGGCACGTCACTGCGCCAGCGGCTGCGCAGCTTCACCGCATCCTTCTCGGTCACTACTACATAATCTGCCTCTTTTGCGGCCCGCGCGAGGCGGGCGACATCGCTCGGAGGATAGCCGTGATGATCTTGATACGCCAAGAGCTGGACGCGCGCCCCGGTCGCCCGCACCTGCGCCGCGAAACTGACGGGATCGGCGATGCCGGCCGCCACGACCACGTCCTTGTGCGCGAGCTGGGCGAGCTCGAGCCTCCGGCCGGAGCGAAGCGCCACCAGGCCGTCGAGCGCCAGATGGACGGTCGCGACGACGGCGTGGGACCAGCGCGCCGCCAGCCGGCCCGCGAGCGCCCGCGCTTCCGCCA